>NZ_JBMPPO010000004.1:0-361600 GCF_049339425.1 Luteimonas dalianensis
GAAGTCCATCGACCAGACCTGGTTGATGGCTTCCGGCACGGCAAGCGGCTCGGGCTTCTCGCGCACCAGGCGCTTCTTCGGCTTGATGCGCAGGTTCAACTCCAGCTCCCGGTAGATGCGGTAGACCGTAAGCTTCCCCGGTAGATAGACACCACAGAAGTAGAGCTTTCTGGCACATTTCCCAGCCAGGAGGTTCCATGAAGAAGTCCCGTTTCACCGAGACCCAGATCGTCTCAATCCTCAAGCAGGCCGACGCTGGCGTGCCGGTCAAGGACATCTGCCGCCAGGCCGGCATCAGCGTGCCGACCTACTACAAGTGGAAGTCGAAGTACGGCGGCCTTGAGGCCTCCGATCTGCGGCGGGTCAAGGACTTGGAAGCCAAGAACTCCAAGCTCAAGCGGATGTACGCCGAGCTGGCGCTCGACAACGCGGCAATGAAGGACCTGATCGCAAAAAAACTGTAGGGCCGGAGCAGAAGCGCGAGGCAGTGCGGTACCTGGTCGAGGTACACGCACGGCCCCTGAGCCGGTCCTGCGAGTGCGTGGGGTTGTCACGAGCGACTTGGTATCGGCCGCCGCTGGACTGGACGGTGCGTGATGCCGAGATCATCGCGGCCTTGGCCGAGTTGATCGAGAGTCGCCCGAGCCGCGGCTTCTGGAAGTGCTGCAAGGTGCTGCGGCGGAAGCGGCCTGACTGGAACCACAAGAGGATCTACCGGGTGTACAAGGCCATGAAGCTCAACCTGCGCCGCAAGGCCAAGCAGCGGCTGCCCAAGCGCGAGCGCGTGCCGCTGTACGTTCCGTTGCTGCCCGATGCTGTCTGGTCTGCGGACTTCATGGCCGATGCGCTGGCCTGCGGCCGCAGGTTCCGGACCTTCAACGTCGTCGACGACTTCAATCGCGAGGCGCTGCACATCGAGGTCGACACCTCGATCTCGTCAACGCGCCTTGTCCGCATCTTCGAGCAGCTCAAGCGCGACCACGGCCTGCCCCAGGTCCTGCGCACCGACAACGGCCCGGAGTTCCTGGGCGAGGCCTTGGTGCAGTGGGCCAAGCTCAACGGCATGGCCATCCGGTACATCCAGCCGGGCAAGCCGAACCAGAACGCCTACATCGAACGCTTCAACCGGACCTTCCGCGAGGAGGTCCTGGACCAGCACCTGTTCACCCGCCTTGATGACGTGCGCGAGGCCGCCTACTGGTGGATGCTCGAGTACAACGAGGAGCGTCCCCATGACTCGCTCGGCGACCTGACGCCGGTCGAGTATCGTCAAGCCGCCGAAGGTTCTACTTTTGAAATGTCTGCTTGACAGGGAAGCTTACGCGCCAACCGGGAAAAGAAGCTGCCGGCGGCATACCTGCGCAAGGATGGATTCGGCATCACCGCTGCGGCCCGGCGATATCTGGCGCCGCTGATTCGCGGCGAGGCGTATCCGCCGTATGGGCGGGATGGGGTTCCGGCCTACGTGGCGCTGGAGAATGCGCTCGTAGGCAAAAAGCTGGAAAGCTGGGACGGCTGACTCGTCAGCGCAGCTCCGGTGGATTGATGCGCGAATCGATGTCATATGGATCATTGGCGGAAACCTCGTTCACCGCCTCGATCTCATCCGGCCAGCGCGGCATTTTGCTGGTGCGCATGACCACCCAGCGGACCAGCGACTGCAGGAAGAAGAACGGCCACAGGACGAACCTGATCACATCTGCGATCGGGTGATCATGACGGAGCTCGGACATGATCACCTCGTATCCGGAGCGGAACGATTCACGCTTGCCATCCACAGGCATCGCGTTGCGAACGTAGCTGGCGACCGACTCAGGACCTTCGTCCATATAGCGCCGGAAGAACTCCCAGTGCTTGTGCAGCAACTGCAGCCCGCCGGGATCGACATCCCCACTCATGCCCAGGGCGAAGGTCTCCAGCACCGTCTCCCGGTCCTCGGCCAGCACATGCCCGTGGATGTGCCAGAACCGGAAATAGCTGAAATCGTAATCAAGGGTGAAATAGAGATCGGCCCACGGCACGCTCAATACGCTGCCGTCCTTGCGGAACACGTGGACCATCTGCGTTTTGTGGTTGAGGCGGATGGGGTAGTGCGTGTATCCACGCCACTCGACACGGCAGAACCAAATTACTCCCAGACCGAACAAAGCCATCACCACCCCCGTGACGGACGTGTAAGCAATGTGAGTCACATCAGAATCTCCCTGCAGGACCTCAGTTACTGCAAGTGAGAAAATTGCCATTCCAAACCCGAGGAGAAGAGCAGAAAACGCCAAAGCCATGAGAGAAAGAAACCCCTTCCCCTGAAAGTACTTATCAACCACTTCCAAATATGTGGAATTGAGCCTGATGGCCACAATATCCGGATAGGGCCTTACATCCAGCCGCTCGTTCTGATCCAGATGGAACTTGCGATCCTGCGCTGTCAACAACCGATTGACAGGGAACTTCTTTATTAACCCGGTATACCCAGACATCAGACCGCTCTCAATGCCACTTCATACTCACTCATCTCAAGGTCAAGATCCGGATACTTGCGACTCGCAAGGCGCCCCCATAGGCAGCGCTCAAGCCAGTCATGCCCAGGGGAATCTTGCTGCCAGAGAATGAACGCAGACGCCAAAACAAGAACCACGAATGCAACAACCCCTATGAAAATCGCACCCGCAACAATGGCGAAAGACAAGACAGCTCCCGCAACGCCGGAAACGAGGTAGGCCAATCCAACGGAATGGTTTTTTTCTCTAAGCTCCGCAAACCCTCTAGCAAAGTCAAAAAAAGCCAACGCCACACCCGCCACCACACCCACAGCCTTGCCACCCACCTTCATCAGCCCGAACAGCCTCGTATGTCGCGCATATCGAGGACTCACGTCTTTCATGTTGTCGAGCGCGGTCCCGGCTGCCTCCACCGCACCGGCAACGGAGGCGGTTGCGGTTGTTGCAAACCGAGCCCATGATTCCACCCGCTGATGGCGCATTCCGGTGGTGGCATCCCGGTACAGCTGGAACAGCGCCATTGATGACAGGAGGCTTGCGCCTACACCGGTCCTCACACTGGTATCCATGGTAGCGCGCCAATTGAGCAGCTTCGCCTCCAGGAAGTTGCTGCGCCTTGCGCTCAGCTGTGCCCGGGTGGTCAGTGTCCCATTCGCGTTCAAGCCGATGAACCCAGTGGTGATTTTCGTCCTCGACTCCACTCCATAGATATGCAGCCGGCGCAGTTCGGAGCGCACCGCGCTGCTTCCTCGCCGGAATCCAAGCTCGCGCTGGAATGCCAGCATGACGGAACGCACGATGTGGTCGCTCGTGCCCTCTATTGGAACCCACTCAAGCGGCAGCTCGGTCGCCATTCCCCAGGCCGCCAGCCCATAAAGCCTGGGTGCGCCGTCGACAACTTTTGACATCGCCTTGGCGGCCGGCGCCAGTGTCTCCCGCACCAGAACCGCCATGAAGGCATCCAACGTATCCGCACCAATCTGCCTGGATGCCTCGTTGTACAGCGAAAACAGCTTGTCCCAGGGAAGCTTCGCCAGCTTCATGTCGCCGGTGGACTCGGCGACCGCAGCCACTTCTCCGGCTATCCGATCCTGGTTGAGGGAGAAGGCGCGCAGCAACATGTTGTCCCGGCTTTGCGGGGTGCTCTCGAACCACTCCTGGTACAGGCTTGCCTGCGGCTCCTTGTCCGCTGTGCTGGCGATGCACGAAAGCACCGCCCCCAGATAGCCGGCACCACTTTGGAGGTCCTCAGGGTCGTGGTTGCAGTTCAGGTGTGCCTGCAATTTCTCGCCCTTCAACAGGGCAACATGCGCATCTGCCAGCGGCTTGATCACCGTTGCATCGAGCGCCCTGAGCTCGGTTTCGTGGCGTTCCTGCCACGATCCACGCTGGCCCTCATCGTATTTTTCGAGGTACCCGCCGTTCTTCCACGCCCCCTTCCGGATATTGGCCAGGTCTGCAGGCGTCAGCTCAAACCCTTCGGTTGCCACGGCACCGGCACCGGGACCACCGCGCATTTCCGCATAGGCGGAGATGTTGGCCCGGGCGCTACTCACCGCATCAGCGGCTTTCAGCTCCGCCTGATGTTCCACGGAATCGCGCAGCTGCTGAATTGCCGCCGAGACCGCCATCGGCCGGATGCGGTCGGGTTCATGCAGAAAATTTTCCAGCCGCCAGTTCATCAGTGCGGCCAACTCGGCCGCAACGCCCACGGGATCATCAAGCGCCACCATCAACGGTGGTGGATCCGGCACTGGATCATCCGGCTGGCTGCCCCACAGCACGCCGTTGAAGTGTGCACGCGACCCGTTCCCAATGGAATAAGGCGAGAACTCGAATGAGACCGGAGAGCGCACCGCCTGAACTGCGGCCATGGCGCCCGCGCCGACCCAGGTCTTGTTGGCCTGCGCCTCCTCGTTGTCGTAGTACTGGCGATCCTGCCGGCCCAGCGAGTATTCCGGAAGCTGCTCCAGCGCGTCCGAAAGCGGACGCACATGGGGTTGTCCGGCTTCCCCTCCGCTGTTGATCCACGCAGAAACGTCGACGAGCCGCATGTGCTTTCGCCGGTATGAATCCTCGTCATATCGGGCTTTCACCGCAGGCGTCCACCGGGTCTGGCTGTACGCCAGCCGGACTTTCGTTGCGTTCCCTGCGTTCTGGACCTGGATGCAGTTTGCAAGTGATAGCGGCGCGTTCCGGCTGCACCTGGCCGCTTCATCCGGGCTTTCGCTAGCCAGCGGGCCGTCGCCGATTTCAAATCGATCAAGGCGGCCCGCATCATTCACTTCATACCCGGCCCACTCTTCGGTCGCTTCCTCGTATACGTACAGGTATCCGCCCCGCAGCTGGCGAAGCGTGTACAGCGCGCTTCCGGTTCCCAGCTCGGGGTATGCCGAAGCTTCAAATGGAGCCACGAGGGGGGGAGCGTGCTCCCCATCGGGCACGTCGTCCCCCGCCCACGCCACGCCATAGCGCAACGGCATGATCGGCAGCCCGATTACCGTACAGGCGGGGCAACGGTGTGGCTTGTCCGCAGTCCCTGCCTGCCCTGATGAAGTGTTCATGCGTGCTCCTCCTTGTGCACAGCGCTCGCGCGCGCCCATTGTTGCAACTCGGCATGCCCCAGGCTTGCCAGCCCGGCTGCCAGCGTCTGCCGCCCTTCGGCTGCGGCGCTCAGGGCACGCGTTGCAACCGGGTGGTTGATCCAGGTTTCACCGTGCCGCGCCGTCATTGCAGCGAAGCGGGTCAGGTCGGTTGCTTCAGCCAAGCCGCTGGCTGAAGCACGGATGAGCTGGACATCAACAAGCTCAACCAGGTCTCTCAGCGGTCGACCCAACGGCGGCGTCCGGCCCGACTCCTTCAGGGTGCGGTTGACCAGAGGCTGGCGTTCAAGCCGATCCCATTGTTCCTTGTTGAGCCTCAACCGCCGGGGCCCCGAGACGGGCGGACGTTCCAGCTGGTGCCAGCTGGCGTCCCTGGGCTCGTACCAGGTCCAGCGCTGTGCCTGCCCCAGCAGACATCCAATCTGATCCTGATCCAGCCACCACGCCAGCGCACTGAACACCCTCGGATCATGGAAGCGAAGCCACACCGCCTGCCCAGTGGGCGCATCCAGCAGCATCCTGCTGCCGAGGCTGGCCGCCAGCGATCGGGTTTCGGCAGGGCTCGCAAGCAGGGCGCAGAACATTGGCTGGCCGGTTTCCACGCACTGGCGGTCGTTGCGCTCGAGCAGCTCGACCTGCTGTTCGTCATCGAGCGACGCCAGCGGCAGCAGCCGGGGCACGAGGTGGGGCTGCGCGTCAAACGCCGGCGCCCGCAGGGGCACGACCGGTAGGTCCTGCCACCGTTCTTCGCGCACCCGCACCGGATTGATCAGCGCGAAGTCGTGGCCGAACAGTTCCCGGTAACCCAGGTCGTGGAGTCGCTCCAGGGCCATCATCCGCCCATTGGCACCGTAGCAGCGCCGTCTGCTTCGGCTTGGCGCGCGGTGTAGTCGCAGAACTTCGGTTCGGCCTCTCCGAACAACGGCACCTGCCCGCTGGCCGCCTTCGGCGTCGTCAACTCCCGCTTCGCCGCCTTGAACTCCACCGTCCCCGGCGCCCCCAGCTCGATATCCCCGCCCTCCAGCTTCAGGTAGGCGCCCTGCGCCGTCAGCAGCACGTGCTTGCTGGGCGCGGCGACTTCCACATCCGCCTGGGTGCTGGCAATCATCACGCTCTGCTTCGCCGCCACCTTCGCCTCGTTGCGGTGCGCCCGCGCGCTCACCTTCCCCTGCGCCGCGTGCATGGCGATACCGGTTTCCTGGTTCGGCTTGCCCGCCGGCCCGTCACTGCCCTGGGTGAACAGCGCAATGCCGCCGCCTGCGGCAATCACGCTCTCACCCTGGCTGGCCCAGTCCAGGTCGGCGCCGGCCACCAGCGTGGTCTGGGTGCCGGAGACCCAGGCCTGGTCGGCCGGGGTCAGGCTCATCAGGCCCTCGGGGCTGGAGGCGACCAGCTGCGGGCTGCTCCAGGCGGGTACTTCACCTTCACCACCGCCGATGGCACCCTCGCCCTCCCCGCCCCCGGCACTGCCCTGGCGGGTCGCCTGCAGGGTTTGCTGCAGCTGCTGCAGGCCCTCCTGCGCGGGCAGCGTGTCCGGGTCGCCGGGTAGAACGGCTTCCTGGCTCTTCGCCGTGTCGGCCAGCGCCTGCAGCAGCTGCTCGCCTTCGCCCAGCTGGCCGAGGGTCTGCGATGCCTCCAGCTGCTGCCGGCCCGGCTCGGTGGTCAGCAACAGGCCGCTCCCGGCGCGGAGGGCGCCGCTGGCCTGGGTGGACAGCTCCACTCCGAACCCGCGGTCCACGCCGCGCACGTTGTCCTGCCCGCCCTTGAGGTGGCCCAGCGTCAGCGTGCTCTGGTGCTGGGTGGTGGCCGCCTGCGCGCGGCCCTCGCCCGGGGTGTCGTCCAGCCGCAGCAGCTGGTAGCCGCCACCGCCGTCCTGGCTGCTGGCCAGGGCCTGGCTCTTGAAGCCGGTGTACACCGCGCCGTGGTCGTTGCCGTCGAACCAGGCCGCCGCGTTGCCGGTCGCACCCGCACCGCCGCCTGACACCTGGTTGTGCTGGGCATCGTCCTGGCCGCGCCCGTTGTAGACGGTGCCCACCACCACCGGCCGGTCGATGTCGCCCTCCAGGAACGCGACCAGCACTTCCTGGCCCCGGCGCGGAATCGCCACCCCGCCCCAGTTGTCACCGGCCCACGGGGTGGCCACGCGCACCCACGTCCAGGCGCCGTCGTTGCCGGGGGCGTTGTCGTCGCCGCCCGGGTGGGCGGTGCCGCTGCTGGCGTCCGCGCCGCGCTGCCACGGGAACTGCACCTTGATCCGGTGGTCGCGGTCGGTCTGCAGCGGCGCGCCGTCGCTGACCACGATCGCGCCCAGGGTGCCGTGCACGGTCGGCCGCGGATGCAGCCGCAGGCCGTGGCCGTCCACGGTGCGCGGCCGGTAGGCCACGCCCTGCGGGATCACGCTGAAGGTGTTGCGATAGAACTGGTCGCTTCCCGGCGCCTCCCCTATCTGCCCGGAATCCTCCGCATCCAGGCCCGCCAGCGGCGCGGGAAGCCCTGCCCCCGGCATCGCCACCGGCCCCAGCGCCTGCTCCAGCGCGTCGAAGATCTCCGCGTCCAGGTTGTTGCGCGCCTCATGGATCACCGAAACGCAGGCGAAGCCGCGCTCACCGGCTTCCCGGTGGGCGTGGTGCCCCGTCAGTTCGAAGCCGACCCCCGGCGCCAACCGCCGCCACGTACCCGCACCGTCCACGGCGTGCGCGCGCACCTGCAGCGCCTCCATCTGTCTGCGCGCGCGCAGCTCGCCCTGGGCGGCATCGACCCAGCCATAAGGCCCCGCGGTGTCCTCATCCACCGCCACCACGTCGCCAAACACCTCGCCGTCCGCCGAAGCCGGCCGCATGCCCAGGCTGCGGTAATCCCAGCTCGCGCGCTCCATGCGCCCGGTCTGCCAGCGGCGCACCTGCTGCCACTGCTGGATGCTGTCCTCGCGCTCGGTGGCGTCGCTGCGGTGATAGCGCACCGCGCCGGCATCGGCGAAGGCGTCCACGTGGTCGCACAGCACCAGGGTGTGGCTGCCCAGCCCCTCGTCATCCGCGGCGCCGGCGTGTTCGAACCAGTAGAAGATGCCCTCCTCGGCCAGCAGCCGGTGCAGGAAGCCGGAGTCGCTCTCTTCGTACTGGGTGGTCAGGCTGCGCCTGCGGTACAGCGCGCGATCGGCCAGCTCCCAGCGCCAGGCCGGCACCAGCGCGCCCGCCTGCGCGTAGTCGGCGAAGATGTCCTCGACGATCTCCACCACCGTCATGTCCTGGAAGGCGTAGCTGTCCACGCGCTGGCGCAGGAACGCCAGCCACGGCTCCACCACCAGCCGGTAGCGCGACAGGCCGCCGTTGCTTCCGAGCAGTTCGCAGGCGGTGACGTGGCCGTGGAACGGGCGCAGGTCGGTGCGCGAGTCGGCGGTCAGCAGCTCCAGCAGCGCCGGCTGGCCCAACAGGTCGTCCAGGGCCAGGTGGGCGTCGGTGGACAGCGCGGTCAGTTCGAGGCGGAAGCCGCCGCCGTCCAGGGATTCGCGCGCGTGCAGGGTCTCGGCCACGAGGGCGTCGCGCCCCAGCGGGGTGTGCAGCCGCAGCAGGCGGTCGTGCTGTCCCGGCGAGGCCAGCGCGGCCATCGCGGTCGCGAGTACGTCCATGTCGTGCTCCTTGATGATCCATCATCAAACGCGCGGACTGCCGAGTATGCCGCAAGCGCGGCCGGGCTCAAAGCACCTCAGCCCTGTTCGAGCATGGGCGGCAGCGGGCAGTGCAGCACGGCGCAGATTGTGCGCAGCAGCTCGGCCTCGGCCACCGTGACCCGGCCGTCGTGCATGGCGGCGGCGGTGATCGCCTCCACCATCACCTGCTTGGCCAGCGGATCCAGCCGGTCCAGCGGATCCCACACGTCGTCCAGGGCCAGTACGCCCCGCGCCGGCGGCGCGTAGGCCACGTGGTCGCGCGGCAGCACCCGCTGCATCCCGGCCAGGTAGGCACGGCGCGCCTCGTCCGGGTCGGCGTGGCCGGCCTGCGCCACCACGGCCAGCAGGGTGGCGAACTCCTGCTTGACGTTGCCCGGCTTGCGGCGGCCGAAGCGCGCATGGCGGCGCGGGTCGAGCGACTCGCGCACCTGGGTTTCCAGCAGCTGGCCCAGGCAGTATTCGAACAGCGATACGTGGTCGTCGGTGTGGACCACGGCGTGGACCGTGTCCAGGAAGGCCTCCAGCTCCGGGCGCGGGCGCAGGCGCAGGACCGGGAACGCAAGCTGGGCCAGCGGCAGGCGGTACATCGGATGCAGGGCCAGCAGCGGCCCGGCGCGCAGCTCCTCCGCCTTTGCGGCCACTTCCTCGCCCAGGCGGGCGACGATCTCGCTGTGCTGGTGGCCGCGCACCGAGGCATCGGGATCATCCAGCAGCAGGCCGAGCAGCAGCGGCTTGACCGCCTCGCGCTGGCGGGCCAGCGCCACCAGCTCTTCGGGCAGGGTCGCGGCGATGGTGTCTGCGCGGCGGTAGTCGTCGTCGCGCGGATTGGCGACCTGTGCCGAAACCATCGGCGGGGTCACCGAAAGCTCCGAGCGCGCATCCGGAAGCACCGCCACGCCATCGGCGGCCAGGCCCATGGCCAGATCCTCCTGCATGCCGTTGGGCGGCGCGGCGTACCACTGCTTCTGCAGCCGCTCCAGCTGCTCGGAACGGAAGCCCGGCTCCAGCGCCTGGATGCGCTGCAGGATCGGCGGGTGGGTGGCGAACAGGCCCGACAGCCCCACCCCGTCGCCGAACAGCATGTGGCTGACTTCCTCCGCGTCGGCACGCTGCTCGAAGCGCGAACCCTCCTGCACCCCGGCGATCTTCTTCAGCGCGCCCGCAATGCCCCGGGTCTGGCGGGTGAACTGCACCGCCGACGCGTCGGCCAGCACTTCGCGCGAGCGGCTCACGCCGGCCTTGATCATGCGGCCGAAGAAGATGCCGATGTAGCCGATCACGATCGCCGCCAGCGCCGCGACCAGGATCACGGCCGCACCGCGCTCGCGCGAACGCCCGCCGAAGTACAGGATCTTGCGCCCGATCAGGCCCAGCGCCAGGATCCCGAACAGCACGCCCATCAGGCGGATGTTCAGGCGCATGTCGCCGTTGAGGATGTGGCTGTATTCGTGGGCGATCACGCCCTGCAGCTCGTCGCGGTTGAGCCTGTCCAGGGTGCCGCGGGTGACCGCCACCGCCGCGTCGGACGGGGAGTAGCCGGCGGCGAAGGCGTTGATGCCGGCTTCCTGCTCAAGCACGAACACCGCCGGCACTGGCACCCCGGACGCGATCGACATCTCCTCGACCACGTTGCGCAGCCGCCGCAGCTGTGGGTCGAGGGTGTCCTCGGGCACCGGCACGCCGCCCATCTGCATCGCCACCGCCGCCCCGCCGCCGCCCAGCGACGAGATCCGGTACATCGAGGCGACGCCGATGATGCCGCCGGTGATGACGGCGGTGCCGAGCAGCGCGCCCGGATCGGGGCCGACCACCGCCGCCACCGCCAGGCAGGCCGCGCCGACGATGCCCAACACCGCCAGCGCGAACAGCACCACCAGCCGCGTGGTATTGCGGCGCGCCTGCTCCTGGCGCTCGAAGAAATTCAGAACTGCACCTTCGGCGCCTCACGCACCTCGGCGCGATCGGCGGGAATGTCGAGCAGCGCGGCGGCGGCGAAGTTGAACATGCCGGCGATCACGCTGGACGGGAACACCTCGCGCTTGTTGTTGTAGGCCATCACCGAGTCGTTGTAGGCCTGCCGTGCGAACGCCACCCGGTTCTCGGTGCTGGTCAGCTCCTCGGTGAGCTGCATCATGTTCTGGTTGGCCTTCAGATCCGGGTAGGCCTCGGCCACCATCATCAGCCGGCCGAGCACGCCGTTGAGCTGGCCCTGGGTGGCGGCCAGGGTGGCCATCGCCTCGGGGTCGCCGGGGTTGGCCTTGGCCGCGGCCAGGCCGGACTGGGCCGCGGTGCGCGCGGCGGTCACCGCTTCCAGCGTCTCGCGCTCGTGGCCCATGTAGGCCCGGGCGGTCTCGACCAGGTTGGGGATCAGGTCGAAACGGCGCTGCAGCTGCACGTCGATCTGGGCGAATGCGTTCTTGAATGCGTTGCGGGCGGTGACCAGGCCGTTGTAGATGCCCACGCCCCACAGGGCGAAGGCCACGATCAGGCCAAGAAATACCAGGACAATCAGCATGCTACCCATCAAAGCTCCCCTTGTTCATGCAATTGGATTTCGACGCGTTATCATCGGGCCGGCAGGCAGAGCATACGCAGGGGGAAGACCCGATGAAAGTGAAAACGCGTGGGCGGTGGCGGGCCGGCAACAGGGCCTGGCAGCTGGGACTGGTCGGCATGCTGATGCCGCTTGCGCTGGGCACCGCCGCGCAGACGCCGGCGCAGGCACCGGCGCAGGCCGTTGCCCCGTTCCCGGAAACCATGCCGGCCTTCCCCGCGCCGTCCGATGGCCGCCCCGCCGGGCTACCCCCGCCCGAAGAGGTGATGCCGCTCGCACAGGGTTTCGACGTGCGCGAGTTCGAAGCGATGGCCGAGGCCCTAGTTGAAGGCCAGAAGGTACCCGGGCTGGCCATGGCCATCGTCCACAACGGCCAGGTGCTCAGCGCGCGCGGATACGGCATCACCGACGTGCGCGCCGCCGAGCCGGTGGATGCCCACACCGTGTTCCGCCTGGCCTCGCTGTCCAAGTCCTTCGCCGGCACCATCGCCGGCATGCTGGTGTCCGAAGGCGCGATGCGCTGGGACAGCCGGGTGGTCGACTACATGCCCGGCCTGCGCATGTCCGACCCCACCGCGGCGGAAATGATTACCGTGGCCGACGTGCTCAGCCACCGGGTCGGCCTGGGCCGGCACACCTACGACCGCGACATCGAGGCCGGCGCCGAATACAGCAGCCTGGTGCAGCGGCTGTCGCAGGCGCCGATGACCTGCCAGCCGGGCGACTGCTACGGCTACCAGAACGTGGCCTTCAGCCTGGTCGGTGACGTGGTGTTCGCCACCTCGGGGCAGTTCTTCAACGAGGCCGTGTCGCGCCGGCTGTTCAAGCCGCTGGGCATGCACGATGCCAGCTACGGCCTGGACGGCATCCAGAACAGCCCGCGCTGGGCCCGGCCGCACGTGCGCTCCGGCCGCGGCTGGACTTCGCTCACCCCCAAGCCCACCTACTACCGCGTGGCCCCGGCCGCCGGCGTCAACGCCAGCATCTCGGACATGGCCCAGTGGCTGATCGCCAACATGGGCTACCGGCCCGACGTGCTGCCCGCGCCGCTGCTGTCCACGCTGCACTCGCCGATCGTCGGCACCCCGGGCGAGATGCGCGGGCGTCGCGGCTCCTGGCGCAGCCAGCGCCTGAACGCGGCCGGCTACGGCCTGGGCTGGCGGGTGTATGACTACTCCGGCCATCGCATGGTCTTCCACGGCGGCGCGGTGCAGGGCTATCGCGGCGCGATGGCGATGCTGCCCGAGCGCGACCTGGGCGTGGTGATCCTGTGGAACAGCGGCAGCTCGCTGCCTTCCGGCCTGATGCCGACCATCCTGGATCGCGCCATCGGCCTGTCGGGCGAGCGCTGGCTGGCCGTCGACTACGACTACGAGCCCGAGACCCGCTACGGTGGCGAAACCGCCGCCCGTGGCGACAGCACCGGACACGTCGCCGGCGGCCCTGCCGCCACCATTTCGCGCGCAATGCCGGAGTGACCCCGGCGCCGGCCGGCCCTGCCGCCGGCCGCGGCCCGCAGCTGCAGCAGGCCGCTGGCGCGGTTGACCCACGCGGATAAAAAAACTCCCTCCCCGCCTGGGCACGCGGGAAGGGAGTCTGGATTGCGAACCGGGGCCTGGCTTACATCAACGGCGCGGGTGCCGCCGGAATCACGGCCGGGGCCGCCTTCTTGGCGCGGGACGTCTTTTTCCTGGCCGTCTTCTTCGCAGCCTTCTTCGCGGTCTTCCTGGCAGCCTTCTTCGGGGCGGCCTTCTTTGCCGTCGCCTTCTTCACGACCTTCTTCGCGGCCTTCTTGGCGACTTTTTTCTTCGCGACCTTCTTGGTGGCCTTCTTCGCCGCCTTCTTCGTCGCCTTCTTCGCGGTCTTCTTCACGGCTTTCTTTGCGACCTTGCGCGTTGCCTTCTTCGTGGCCTTCTTGGCAACCTTCTTCTTTGCGACCTTCTTCTTCGCAACCTTCCTGGTGGCCTTCTTCGCCGCCTTCTTCACTGCTTTCTTTGCGACCTTCCTGGTGGCCTTCTTCGTCGCCTTCTTGGCGACCTTCTTCTTGGCGACCTTGCGGACGGCCTTCTTCGCCGCCGCCTTCCTGGCGACCTTGCGAACGGCTGCCTTCTTCGGCTTGGCTACCTTCTTGGCCGCCTTCTTCGTGGCGGTGCGTTTCTTCGCAGCTTTCTTCGTGGCCATGTGATGGCTCTCCTCGTCGTTGGACTACGCGTTGCTGACTACGGCCCAGTTTGCAAGACATCGCGGGGATCGGACCCGCGACCAACCGCCGACGCGCAACGCGCGACGGGACGGATCTGGCAGTGCCCGCAGCGCACGCGCGGCCAGCGTGGCCGGCGACTGCCTGCAGGACAAAAAAACACCCGCGACGATTGCATCGCGGGTGCCATGGAATTCGTATGTGGTTTTCCCGGGGGAGACGATGCCCGCTTCCACCGATTCGAGGTTCGTGGCGGAAGAGTTGTGCGTCCCGTGTCCGTTCGCTTTGATGCGCTTCACTCGTCTATGCAGTCAACGCCTGCTTGGGCGAAACCTAATCACGCTTTTTTCCACTGTCAACACCTCGTCACGCGCGCATGCACGTCGCAATGCATCCCATGCAGGCAACGCGCGTCGCCAGGCACCTCGCATTGATCAGGCGCAGCGCGCGGCACGCGTCGGCATGCAATGTCATGCACGATGGGAAACAGCTGTATTCAAGCTGTTTGGTGCTTGCAGGCCTGCAAGCGCGCTGCCGTTGGCACGCAACCCGGCTACGCGGGCAACGGCTTCGCGTGGCACGCGGGCAAGCGTCGGGTCATGGTTGCCTTGCAGTCATCAACGCGTGCGCATTTCGCGCCGCACAAGACCGACTGCGCCGAAAGTGCGCGAACCCGAAGACGCGAATGCCGGCGCATGCGCCGGCATTCGTGTTGGACATGACGCGAGCCCGAAGGCGATCGCGATGGCCGCGGACTACTCTTCGATCAGCGCCGCGTAGGCGTCCGGATCGAGCATGTCGTTGACCGGCTCGATGTCGTCGGTCTGGACCACGAAGATCCAGCCATCGCCGTAGGCGTCCTCGTTGATCGTCTCCGGCTTGTCGGACAGATCCTCGTTGATCGCCACGATCGTGCCCGACACCGGGGAGTAGATGTCCGAGGCGGCCTTGACCGACTCCACCACCGCCACGCCGCTGCCGGCCTCGACGGTGTCGCCCACCGCGGGCAGGTCCACGTAAACCAGGTCGCCAAGCGATTCCTGCGCGTGATCGGAGATGCCGATCGTTACCTTGCCGCCCTCTTCGACGCGCGCCCATTCGTGGGACTTGAGGAATTTCAGATCACCTGGGATCTCGCTCATGACTTGCTCCGGATCACGTGGGTTGGGAAGGAACGCGCCTAGTGTAGCCAAGGAGCCGGCCGGGATGGCAGTCCGGCCGGCCTGGAATCACTCCGCGATGCCGGGCTGGACCTGGCCTTCGCGCACGAACGGATAGCGCACCAGGCGCAGCGGGACCTCGCGCCCGCGCAGGTCCACGCGGACCTGGCCCGGCTCGCCGGCGGGGACGCGCGCGAACGCGATCGCCTTGCCGATGGTGGGCGAGAAGGTGCCCGAGAGGACCTGGCCCTCGCCGGCATCGGTCAGCACGCGCTGGCCGTGGCGCAGCACGCCGCGTTCGTCCATGACCAGGCCGACCAGCTGCTGCGGCACGCCCGCGGCCTTCTGCTGCTCAAGCACCTGGCGGCCGATGAAATCGCGGCCTTCGTCCAGCGACACCGTCCAGCCCAGGGCGGCAACGTACGGCGTGACTTCCTCGTCCATGTCCTGGCCGTAGAGGTTCATGCCCGCCTCCAGCCGCAGGGTGTCGCGGGCGGCCAGGCCGGCCGGCTTCACCCCGGCTTCGGCCAGGGCGTTCCAGAACGCGACCGCGCCGTCTTCTGGCAGGACGACCTCGAAGCCGTCCTCGCCGGTGTAGCCGGTGCGGGCGATGAACAGCGGCACGCCTTCGGCCGAGGCCACGTCCAGCGCGGCGAACTTGCCCAGCGCCGTGACCCGCTCGCGGTCGCCGTCGGCCACCAGGCCGATCACCGCGTCGCGCGCCTGCGGGCCCTGCACGGCGATGATCGCCAGCTCCGGGCGCTCCCTCACCTGCACGTCGAAACCCTTTGCCTGGGCCTCGATCCACGCCATGTCCTTGTCGCGCGTGGCGGCGTTGGACACGATGCGGTAGTTGTCTTCACCGAGCAGGTAGACGATCAGGTCGTCGATCACCCCGCCCTGCTCGTTGAGCATGCACGAGTACAGCGCCTTGCCCGGCTTTTTCAGCTTGTCGATCGAATTGGCCAGCAGCCTGCGCAGGAATCCCCGCGCCTGCGGGCCGGACAGGTCGATCACGGTCATGTGGCTGACGTCGAACATCCCTGCCGCGCGCCGGACCTGGTGGTGCTCCTCGATCTGCGAGCCGTAGTTGAGCGGCATGTCCCAGCCGCCGAAGTCGACCATCTTCGCGCCCTGGGCGCGGTGGGTGTCGTTGAGCACGGTCCTGCGGAGCATGGCTTACCTGTCGAGTGGGGCGGGGACCGGCATTATCCCAGATGCGGACCGGCGGGGCCGGCGGCGGGCTCCGCTCGCACCTGCAGGTTGCTGCCGTCGGTGCCGACCACGCGCACGGGCGTACCCGCCGGCAGGTCCGGGCCCTGCACGGTCCAGAACGCGTCGCCGATCTTCACCCGGCCACTGCCGGCCTCGATCGCGCGCTCCAGCGGCACCACCCGCCCCACGTGCTGGGACGCCCGGCGGTTGAGCGTGGGCCGGTCGCTCTCGCGCGCCCGCTGCCGGAACCACTTCCGGTAGACCTGGATCGACACGAAGCTGAGCACCACGAAGGCCGCGATCTGCACCAGCAGCGGGATCCCCGGCACCACCAGCACCGCCAGGAACACCGCCGCGGCGGCAAAGCCCATCCACAGCATGAAGGCGCCGGGCGCCAGCGCCTCGGCCGCAAACAGCAGCAGCGCCACCGCCGCCCAGGCCACCACGTCCCAGCGCACGGTCAGCCTCCCCGCCGCGCGGCGACCCGGGCCTGGGTCTCGTTCTGCTGCTTGCCCAGCGCTTCGCGGGCAAGCTCGGCCACGCCGGCGATCGAGCCGATGATGCCGCTGGCCTCCATTGGCATCAGCACGAATTTCTGGTTGGGCGCGGTTGCCAGCTTTTCGAACGCCTCCACGTACTTCTGGGCAACGAAATAATTGATCGCCTGCACGTCGCCCTGGGCGATCGCCTCGGACACCATGCGGGTGGCGTTGGCCTCGGCCTCGGCCAGCCGCTCGCGGGCCTCGGCCTCGCGGAACGCGGCCTCCTTCTCGCCTTCCGCCTCCAGGATCGCGGCCTGCTTCTCGCCCTCGGCGCGCAGGATCTCGGACTGGCGGTGGCCTTCGGCCTCCAGGATCACCGCCCTGCGGTCGCGCTCGGCCTTCATCTGCCGTGCCATCGAGTCGACCAGGTCGCGCGGCGGCGCGATGTCGCGGATCTCGATGCGGGTGACCTTCACCCCCCAAGGGCTGGTGGCGTGGTCGACCACGTCCAGCAGCCTGGCGTTGATGCTCTCGCGGTTGGACAGCGATTCGTCCAGGTCCATCGAGCCAATCACGGTGCGGATGTTGGTCTGCACCAGGGCGATCGTGGCCACTTCGAGGTTGGCCACTTCATACGCCGCCTTGGCCGCGTCCAGCACCTGGAAGAACACCACCCCGTCCACCCGCACCACCGCGTTGTCCTTGGTGATGACGTCCTGGCTGGGTACGTCCAGCACCTGCTCCATCATGTTGATCTTGCTGCCCACGCCGTACACCACCGGGATCAGGAAGTGCAGCCCCGGATCCATGGTGTGGGTGTACTTGCCGAAGCGCTCAACCGTCCACTCGTAGCCCTGCGGCACCATGCGCACGGTCTTGAACAGCACGATCACGCCGGCCACCAGCAGCACGGCCGCCAGGAATCCACTCGCCCCCATCGATCCTCTCCCCTTGGACCCGCCGGTTGGCGGACGGCGGAAGTATAGGGCCGGGGCGTGCCACCGGGGGCGCAGGGAGGCTACCCTGCCGCGGCCCGGGCGCCGGCTTCCACCGGCTCCACCCATTCATCAAACGCCGCATCGATCTCGGCGTCGCCGACCTGTTCGCCCTCCTCCACGCGCCCGGCCTGCTCGAACAGCGGCATGATCAGCTCCATGCCGTCGACGCCGGTCTTCAGGCGCATGCCCGGCCCCTGCCACAGCAGCGCGTCCCAGCGCTCGCGCACCCGGGCCCAGTAGCCGGCGGTCGCATCCCAGTAGGCGTACGCCGGCGCGAACTCGAGCTCGTCGGTACGGATGTAGTCGTTGAAGCCGACCTCGCGCGCGATCGTGCGCTCGGTGCTGCCATCGGCCCGCCGCACCACCTTGGTGTTGTCCTGCTCGTGGGTCCAGCCGCCGGCGACAATGGTGTGGCGGTTCTCCACGTTGAGCGCGTTGTAGTCGTCGCGCCTGGTGTACTCGCGCCGCGGCAGCGGGCGCCAGGTACGGTCCGAGGTCCAGGTGGCCACCCCGTAACGGTGGTTCCAGCGCCCGGTGCCGCAGTAGCGCGGCGCGTCGTTGACCTCGTACACGCACTGGGTCCAGGCGCCCCTGCTGACTTCGGCCGGGATGTCGCGCAGCTGCCAGGTCAGCTCGTCGGTGAACTCCCACCGCTGCGGCGCCTCGTAGATCCAGTCCTGGCGCCAGTGCTTGGTCACATGCCCGGTCGGCTGGTGCACCAGGATGTGCTGCAGCACGACCTTGCCGGGCGAGTCCTCGACCACGATGACGACCTCGTCGCCGCCGCTGCGCTGCGGCTCCATGCGCTCGTAGCCTTCGGCCAGGAGCACGGTTTCATCGAACATGAAGTCCACCGTGTATTCGCCCTGCATGGCCAGGATCGACTCGCGGTCGCGCTGCGGGTCGGGCGGCAGGGGTTCGGAGGCCGCGGCGACGCCGCAGGACAGCAGCGGCAGCAGTGCCAGCTTGAAAAGCAGTTCCGGTTTCATGGGCAGGGTCCTCGTCTGGATGTGTTGCGGAAGAATCAAAGCTCCACCGAAAGGCTGACCGCGACGCTGCGGCCGGGGGAGGTGTAGCGGTCCAGCACGCCGCTGGTGGCAACGGCCAGCGGCAGGTCTCCGGCCGCCCAGTACCTGCGGTCGGCGAGATTGCGCACGCCCGCGTTCACCCGCAGGCCAGGCGCGAATTCCCAGTGCGCGTACAGGTCGAACACGGCGTGGCCGGGGGTGCGGTACAGCTCGGGGTCGGACACGCGGTCCTTCCTTGCCACGAAGCGGCCGGCCAGCTCGGCGCCCCAGCCGCCGGCGTCATATGCCACGCCGAGGGTCGCGGTGGGCGGGTCCACCGAGTCCAGCGGCACGCCGGCGGTGCGGTCCTCCCCGCGCGACCACGCCGCCGCGCCGCGCAGCGACCACCCGTGCCAAGCCGGCGACAGCGCGCCCAGGTCCACGCCCGCCTTCAGCTCTGCGCCGCGGATGCGCGCCTCGGACACATTTTGCGACTGGAATACCATCAGCCCCTGGCCGTCGAAGCCGACGAAGCGCAGCGACTCGATGAAGTCCTCGTAGCGGTTGTAATACCCGGTCAGCCCCGCGTACACCGCCTCCCCGGCGTAGCGCGCGCCGGCTTCGAGCCCGTCGCTGGTCTCCGGCCGCAGGTCCGGATTGGCGATCGCGGTGTAGCCGAACATGACGTTGGTAAAGCCGATATTGACGTCGCTGTAGGGCGGCGCCCGGAAACCGCCCGCGTAGCCGCCGAAAAGCGACCAGCCGCCGTCGAACTGCCACACCGCGCCGAGCTTGGGCGAGACCTGGGTCCGGGTGAGGTCGCTGACCCCGGCCCCCGGGTTGTCCCCGGCAAAGATGTCGTCCAGCTCCGGCCGCAGCTCGTAGCGATCCACGCGCACCCCCGGCACCAGCCGGAATCCGCTGTCGCCAAAGACAATCTCGTCCTGGGCGTAGAGCGCGTACGTCGTCGTCGTGCTGACCGGGAAGTCGCGCACCGGGAACACGTCCGGCAGCATCGCGCTGCTGGTGGCGCCGGTCACCAGGTTGGTCACCAGCCCGTCGCGCTTCTGCCGGGTTTCGGTGCGCGAGGCGTCGATGCCCCAGGTCAGGTCGTGGCGGGCGCCACCGGTGGCGAAAGCCTTGTAGAAGTTGGCCTGCAGCCCGTACGCGCGCTGGTCGAAGTTGAAGCTGCGCTCGCGCCGCTCCCGGGCCTCGCCGGCGGTGATCCGCTCCTCCAGGGTGTCCTGGGTGGTCTCGCTGTCCTGGCGGTACACCTGCCAGTCCAGCGCGTCGGCAAAGCCCGTGCCCAGCCCGCCGATCTCGTGCGCCAGCGCCACCCGCGCGCGGGTCTGGTGGTCGTCCGCGCGCACCGCGGTATTGACCGCGCCGGTCAGCCCCTGCAGGCCGAGCATGCTCAGCATGTCGGTTTCGGCGCTGTCCTCGTTGCCCTCCACGGTCAGCCGCAGGCGCTGGCGGGCGCTGGGCTCGAACACCAGCTTGGCCAGCACGCTGCGGCCGTCGCGATCCTGCGGGTTGGGCGCGGTGCGGGCGGAGCCGGCGCTGTCGTTGCCGCCCATGTTCTCCGTCTCCCGGCCCTGGCGGTGGCCCACCGCCACCAGCCCCGACCAGCGCTCGCCGCCAAGTGCCGCGGTGGCGCCTGCGAACAGGCCGTCCCAGTCGCTCTCCACGCCCAGCCTGAAGCCAAGGTGGGCATCCCTGCCCGGCTCCAGATAGTCCGAAGGGTCCCTGGTCACAAACGACACCACCCCGCCCAGCGCATCAGAGCCGTACAGCGAACTGCCCGGCCCACGCACCACTTCGACCCGCTTAAGCGTGTCCAGGTCGACGAAGTTGCGGTTGGCGTTTGAAAAACTGCCGATCTCGAACGCATCCGACACCGGGATGCCGTCGGTGAGGATGCGCACCCGGTTGCCGCCCAGGCCGCGGATGCGGATGTCGCCGATGCCGAAGCGCCCGTAGGAGCCGGTCACCGTCACCCCCGGCTCGTAGCGGAACAGGTCTTTCAGGTCGCGCACCAGCAGCACGTCCATGCGCTCGCGCTCGATCACGTCCACGGTGTTGGGCACGTCGAGGATCGCGCGCTCGTTGCGGGTGGCGGTGACCACGACCCGATGGAAGTCGACCGCATCCGCGGCGGGATCCGCCTCGGGGCGGGTATCGGCAAAGGCGGCACCGGAAAAGGCCACGCACAGTGGCAGCAACAGGCGGGTTGGACGCATCGCAGGCTCGCTCGGGGGAAGGCGGGCGGCGGCTGGCGTCCGGCGGGGCCGGGTTGCGGGCGTGCCTTGGAACAGCGGGCGCGCGGAAGGCGCCCGCCCGGTTTACTTGGTGAGGATCAGCTTGCCGTTGCGGGTATGGCGCAGGCGGTAGCACTCGCCGGCGTGGCGGATCAGGACTTCGCGCCGGCCCTGCAGCAGGCAGGCGCTGTCCACCTCGCAATCGCACTGGGCCGTCGATGCGCCCCCGGGGGACACTTGGCCCGGGGAGCGGCGGACGAGCTGGAACTCAACGTGCGGATTGGCGACGGCCATTGGGGGCGTCCTCGGCGAATCGGGAAATTTAATGTTAATGATTATCATTTGACTGTCAACGGCAAGGCGCGTCCCAGGGGCCACCGGGCCCGGGGCGCTATGCTGCGCCGGGGATTGGGAGACCGGACATGCTGGACGCGAGCAAGCGCCCATCCAGGATCATCAGCGAACTGCTGGCCCGGCCCGACCAGCTGGCGCTGGAGATGGGCGCCGGGGGCGAGCTGCTGGTGGCACGCGTACGCGCCGCCGCCTGCGCCATTGCGCTGCTGCTGCCGCTGCTGGCCCTGCTGGGCGGCAGTACCGTGCACGAGGCGATGATCGGGCTGGTGGCGGCGGTGGTGGTCAACATCGTGGCCCAGGTCTGGCTGGCCCTGGCCCGCAACGCCCGCCGCCATCCATGGCTGCCGCACGCCACCAGCATCTGGGACGTGACCGCCACCAGCGGCGTGCTGGTGGCGCTGACCGGCTACGACCCGGTGGCGGGCATCGGCAGCCTGGTGGTGTGGTGCTTCTACGTGATCGCGATCGTGCTCACCGCGCTGCGCCACGACGGCCGCCTCACCCTGTACATCGGCGGGCTTGCGATAGTGCAGTACGCGCTGATCGGCTGGGCGGTGTTCGCCCTCACCCCCGACCCGCTGCTGGTCTCGGTGGAGTACGGCACCGCCACGCCGGGCGGACAGGTGCAACGGGTGGTGCTGCTACTGATCGTCACCGTGGTGACGGCCACCATCGTCTACCGCATGCAGCGGCTGGTGGCGATGTCCGGCCGCGACGGGCTGACCGGCCTGCCCAACCGCGCCTGGCTGCTGCAGAGCATGCCGCGCATCTTCGACTCGGTGCGCGCCGGCGGCGGCTCGCTGACGCTGGCGCTGCTGGATCTGGACGGCTTCCGCAGGATCAACGACGAGTCCGGCCACCAGGGCGGCGACCGCGCCATCCGCCAGGTCGCCGCCGAGCTGGAAGGGATGCTGGAGGAGAACGAGCACCTGGCGCGGATCGGCGGCCAGGAGTTCGTGCTGCTGCTGGCGTCTCCGATCGGCAGCGCGTGGGAACGTCTGGACCGGATGCGGCGCAGCCTGGCCGAGCGCCCGTTCCTGGGCGGCCGCGGCGCCGATCCGCAGCAACTCACCTTCAGCGCCGGCCTGGCCTCCTGGCCGCAGGACGGCGCCTCGACCTCGCAGCTGCTGCGCTCGGCCGACCGGCGCCTGCAGCAGGCCAAGCAGGCCGGCCGCAACCGGGTGGTCGCGCGCGACGGCTGAGCCCGGCATGCCCCGCGCGGGGCTGCGGCAGGGTGCAAATGTTGCCGCGATCGCCCCGCCTCGCCTACCCTGCGCGATCGATCACGGTCCCGGGGACAGCGGATGGAAGGTTTGATGCGGGTCGGCTTCGGCCTCCTGGGACTGGCTGTTCTGCTGGCGATCACCTGGCTGTTCTCCGACAACAAGCGCGGCGTGTCGTGGCCGCTGGTCGCCACCGGGGTGGTGCTGCAGATCGTGTTCGCGGGCCTGGTGCTGCTTGGCGACACCTTCCTGGCCTGGCTGGGCTCGGTCAGCCCGCCGGTGCTGCAGTGGCTGCCGCGGCTGGCGATCGCCGGCTGGGCCGCCACCGCGCTGCTGGTGCTGGCCGAGGCCCTCGCCCGGCGCAACGGCGCCGCTCCCCAGGCCCCGGCACGCTTCAGCCGCGGCGCGCTGAAGGTCGCGGCCGTGGCCGCGGTGCTGTCGGCTCCCTACTTCGGCGCGGTGATCGGCGCGGTGTCGCGCGGTTTCGTGCTCCTGCTCGGCTTCACCGCGGAAGGCGCGACGTTCATCTTCGGCGACCTCATGGACACCTCGCGCTTCGGCTTCATCTTCGCCTTCCAGGTGCTGCCCACCATCATCTTCTTCGCCAGTCTGATGAGCGTGCTCTACCACCTGGGGATCATGCAGAAGATCGTGGAGGCGATGGCCTGGGGCATGACCCGGCTGATGCGCGTGTCCGGCGCGGAAACGCTGGCGGTGAGCGCCAACACCTTCGTCGGCCAGACCGAGGCGCCGCTGGTGATCCGGCCCTACGTGGCGAAGATGACCCAGTCCGAACTGCTCACGGTGATGGTGTCGGGGATGGCGACGATCGCCGGCGGCGTGCTTGGCGCCTTCGTCATCCTGCTGGGCGGTGACGATCCTGCCCAGCAGGCCTATTTCGCCCGCCACCTGATCACCGCCAGCGTGATGGCGGCGCCGGCGACGATCGTGATCGCCAAGATCCTCAAGCCCGAGACCGAAACCCCGCTGACCCGGGGCAGCGTGGCCATCGAGGTGGAAAAGACCACCGCCAACGTGATCGACGCGGCGGCCTCCGGCGCCGCCGACGGCCTCAAGCTGGCGCTCAACGTGGGCGCGATGCTGCTGGCGTTCATCGCCCTGATCGCCCTGCTCAACGCGCCGCTGGTGTGGCTGGGCGAGGCCACCGGCCTGCAGGAGGTGATGGGCCGGCCGACCGACCTATCGGCGCTGCTGGGCGTGCTGCTCTCGCCGCTGGCCTGGGTCATCGGCGTGCCCTGGCAGGACGCGCACACCATCGGCGGGCTGATCGGCACCAAGCTGGTGCTCAACGAGTTCGTCGCCTACGTGCAGCTGGGCGAGATCATCCGTGGCAACGTCGAGGGCGTGAGCCTGACCCCGCAGGGCACCGTGATCGCGACCTACGCGCTGTGCGGCTTCGCCAACTTCAGCTCGATCGCGATCCAGATCGGCGGCGTTGGCGGCATCGCCCCCAACCGGCGCGCGGATCTGGCCAGGTTCGGCCTGCGCGCGGTGCTGGGCGGCTCGATCGTGACCCTGATGACCGCCACCATCGCCGGCATGCTGACGCAGTTCGTCTGAGGAGCACGCGCCATGGGCCGGGTCGTGGTGGTGGGTTCGTTCAACGTCGACCACGTGTGGCGGGCGCCGCGGCTGCCGCACCCCGGCGAGACCCTGGCCGGCGAGTACTCCACCGGCCCGGGCGGCAAGGGCTTCAACCAGGCGGTGGCCGCGCGGCGGGCGGGTGCGGACACCGTGTTCCTGTGCGCGATCGGCGCCGATGCCGGCGGCGCGCTGGCCCGCTCGCTGGCCGAGGCGGACGGGATCGACCTGCGCCCGGCCGCCAGCGCGGCGCCCACCGGCACCGCCGGGATCTACGTTGACGGGGCCGGCCGCAACAGCATCGTGATCGGCGCCGGCGCGAACGCCGACCTGGACATCGCCTTCATCGATTCCCAGGCCGCGGCGCTGGGCGCGGCGGCGGCGGTGGTTCTGGCCCAGCTGGAGTCACCGGCGGACAGTATCCTGCAGGCGCTGCGGACGGGCCGCTCCGGCGGGGCCACCACCGTGCTCAACCCCGCCCCGGCCAACGCCGACTGCCCGGCCGGCCTGCTGGCCGCCAGCGACGTGCTGACGCCCAATGAAACCGAGTTCGCCGCCCTGCTCGCGGCCCACGCCGGCGAGCAGATCGATGCCGCCAAGGTGGCCACGATGGACGATGCCCGGCTGCATCGGCTCTGCCGCATCCTGCTGCCGCACGGCACGGTCGTGGTGACCCTGGGAGCGACAGGGGCCTTTATTTCCCACGCCCAAGGCGGGCTGCGCGGCGACGCGCATCCGTACCAGCGGGTGCCGGCAGCCAGCGTGCAGCCGGTCGACACCACCGGCGCGGGCGACGCCTTCAACGGCGCCCTCGCGGCCGGCCTGGCCATGGCGCCGCAGGCGCCGTTTGCCGGTCACGTCCACTACGCCGTACGCATGGCCGGGCTGGCAACCGAGCGCCCAGGGGCGGCTTCGGCGATGCCCTGGCGCGCCCAGGTGCTGGAGCGCTTCGGCGGCTGACGGGCAGCAGCCGGCGATCCCTGCTAACTTCCGACGCATCCAGCGCGACCACCGGCCATGAAAGACTCCTCACTGCACAACGGCGCCTTCCTGGTCGCGCTGGCCGGCGTCAGCCTCGCCTTCCTGTTCCTGCTGCGGCCGTTCTACGCGGCGATCTTCTGGGCGGCGGCGCTGGCGGTGCTGTTCTGGCCGATCCAGCAGTCGCTCCTCGCCCGCCTGTCCGGCCGCCGGACGCTGGCGGCGCTGTCCACGCTGCTGATCTGCGTGCTGATCGTGATCATCCCGATCTGGCTGATCACCATGTCGGTGATCCAGGAAGTGGCCCAGATCTACGCCCGCTTCACCCACGACGGCGGCTCCCTGGCGCAGCAGCTGCGAGGCATCGGTGCGCGCACGCCGTCGTGGGCGCTGGAGTGGCTGCAGCGGCTGGGCATCGACAACATGGCCGCGCTGCAGGAGCGCGCGGCCCAGGCCGCGACCCAGGCGCTGCAGTTCGTCGCCACCCAGGCGCTCAGCATCGGCCAGAACACCCTGCAGATGCTGGTCACCATCGCGGTCATGCTCTACCTGCTGTTCTTCTTTTTCCGCGACGGCGAGCGCATCGTCGGGCTGATCGAACAGGCGATTCCGATGGAGCGCGCCTACGTCGACGGCCTGGTCGCCAGGTTCAGTTCGGTGGTCAAGGCCACCATTCGCGGCAACCTCATCGTGGCCATGGTGCAGGGCGGGCTGGGCGGGATCCTGTTCTGGGCCGTCGGGGTGCCCGGCGCGGTTCTGTGGGGGGTGGTGATGACCTTCCTGTCGATGCTGCCGGCGGTAGGCTCCTGGCTGGTCTGGGGGCCGGTGGCGATCTGGCTGCTGGCCACCGGGTCTATCGTCAGGGGCGTGATCGTGATCGTGGTGGGCGCGGTGGTGATCGGCCTGATCGACAACATCCTGCGCCCGATCCTGGTCGGCCGCGAGACCCGGATGCCGGACTACCTGGTGCTGCTGTCTACCCTGGGCGGGCTGGCGATGTTCGGCCTGACCGGCTTCGTCGCCGGGCCGATGATCGCGGCGCTGTTCATCGCGCTGTGGGGGTTCTTCATCTCCCGCCGGCACCCGGCGGCCGAACCGCAGCTGTCCGCGCCCCCGGCGCAGGAGCCGCCGGAGCAATAGCCGCCGGGCCCGGCGGTACAATCGCCCGATGCGCATCGGCCCGCACCACATCCAGCCCAAGGTGATCCTGGCGCCCATGGCCGGGGTCACCGACAAGCCATTCCGGCAGCTGTGCAAGCGGCTGGGCGCGGGGCTGGCCGTGTCGGAGATGACCACCAGCGATCCGCGGCTGTGGAAGACCCGCAAGTCGCTGCAGCGCATGGATCACGCCGGTGAGCCCGACCCGGTCAGCGTGCAGATCGCCGGCACCGAGCCGGCGGCCATGGCCGAGGCTGCGCGCCACAACGCCGGCCAGGGCGCGCAGATCATCGACATCAACATGGGATGTCCGGCCAAGAAGGTGTGCAGCGCGTGGGCGGGCTCGGCGCTGATGCGCGACGAGGCGCTGGTGGGCCGGATCCTGGCAGCGGTGGTGGCCGCGGTCGAGGTGCCGGTGACGCTGAAGATCCGCACCGGCTGGGACGCCTGCCATCGCAACGCCCCGGTGATCGCGCGCATCGCCCAGGACAGCGGCATCGCCGCGCTGGCCGTGCACGGGCGCACCCGCGACCAGCACTACAAGGGGCAGGCCGAATACGACACCATCGCCGCGATCAAGGCCGCGCTGGCGATCCCGGTGATCGCCAACGGCGACATCGACTCGCCGCGCAAGGCCGCCGAAGTCCTGCGCCATACCGGCGCCGACGCGGTGATGATCGGCCGCGCGGCCCAGGGCCGGCCGTGGATCTTCCGCGAGGTCGCGCACTACCTGGCCACCGGCGAGCAGCTCCCCGAGCCGGCGCTGGTGGAGGTGCGCGACATCCTGATCGGACACCTGGAGTCGCTGCACGCCTTCCATGGCGAACAGGCCGGCGTGCGCATCGCCCGCAAGCACCTGGGCTGGTATGCCAAGGACAGGCCCGAAAACCAGGCCTTCCGCGCGGTGGTCAACCAGGCCCAGGCCGCCGACTCCCAGATCGCGCTGACCCGTGACTACTTCGACGCGCTGATCGCGGGCGTGCCTCCCGCCCTGCCCGTCGCCGCCTGACCGCGGCTTCTGCCGCCTGCTAAGGGCCAGGAGCGCCGATGCCCTGCACGGCGCCGGGTTCGTGTACCGGCGGCTGGTTCCAGATCCGCTCCCACATCACCGCCAGCTGGTCTCCGCGCGGCAGATCCCACCGCAGCTGCTCGGGCGGGATCGCGCGCCAGCCGCCGCCATCGGCCTCGGCCACGGCGAAGGTGAAGCTGTAGTCGGGCTCGGCGCCCATCCGCAGGTCGCTCAGCAGCAGCCGGCCGTCCTGCACCTGCGCCTTCATGAAGCCGTGGTTGAACCACGCCAGGCGCTGCAGCGCCGGAACGTGGCCCGCGTCCCCGAACGCCCGCACGTCCGATGCATGGTGGCGGAAGCGGATCGGCCCGCGGTCGGCCACCAGCGAGCGCTCACCCTCCACGAACCCGTCCGGCGTCATCGCCACCACCCGCCACAGCAGGGTGTTGAGCGGCATCGGCACCGAGAACCGCGGCGCGTCGGCCAGGCCGATCGCCGCCAGCGAACGCTGCGCCTCGCGCTCGACCATGGCCTTGGCCACCAGCGACCAGCCGATGTAGGCGGTGCTCAGCGCCAGCCCCGCCGCCAGCGCATTCCGCGCCGCAATGCGCGGGCCGGCGAACAGCGCCACCACCACCCCCAGCAGCAGCCACACCGTGTACGCCGGATCGACGATGAACAGGCTCGACCACATCACCGGCCGCACCGGCAGCGGCCACAGCAGCTGGGTGCCGTAGACGGTGAACGCGTCCAGCAGCGGATGGGTGACCAGCGCCAGCGTGATCGCCCAGAACCAGCGCCCCGGCGCCTGCGCGACCCGGCCGCCGCGGCGGCGGAAGAACCACCAGACCGCCCAGGCCACGAACGGCAGCACCAGCAGCGAATGGCTGGCGCCGCGGTGCAGGGTCATCAGCGCCACCGGGTCGTCGGTCAGCAGCCACAGCGGCAGCGAATCAAGATCCGGCAACGTGCCCAGCACGGCGCCGGCAGCAAGGGCGGCGCGGCGGTGGGCGGCGGGAACGGCGATGGCGGCGACCGAAGCGCCCAGCAGTATCTGGCTCAGCGAATCCATGCCGCCATTGTAGGGGGGAGGGCCCGGCTCAGGCCGCCCGGGCAAGCCCCCCGTCGTGCACCAGCCGCAGCCGCGGCGGCAGCTCGGCCAGCACCTCGCCAGTGTGGGCCAGCAGGCGCAGGCTGCCGTCGTGCGCCTCCGCCAGCGCGGTCAGGCTCTCCACCCAGTCGCCGTCGTTGGCGTAGATGAGGCCATCGCGCTCGACCAGCGCGGCGCGGTGGATGTGCCCGCACACGATCCCGTCCAGCCCGCGGGTGGCGGCATCGTCCAGCCCGGCCTGCACGAAGCGTTCGATATAGCGCTCGGCCGCCGTGCTGCGGCGCTTGAGGAACTCCGACAGCGACCAGTAGCGCATCCCCAGCTTCTGCCGCACCGCGTTGAGCATGCCGTTGCCGGTCAGGATCCGGTAATAGAGCCAGTCGCCGAACTTCTCCTGCAGCCCGCCGAAGTGGGTGATGCCGTCGTACTCGTCGCCATGCACCACCAGCAGCCGGCGGCCGTCGGCGGTGACGTGGATCGCGCGCCGGCGCACCTGCATCGCCGGCAGCATCAGCCCGCAGATGCTGCGCACCGGCCGGTCGTGGTTGCCGGGGATGTAGATGATCTCGGTGCCGGCGCGGTGCAGTTCCTGCAGCGCCTGGACGACCCGGCTGTGCGCCTGGTGCCAGCTGGCGCGGCGCCTGGCCATCCACCACAGGTCGACGATGTCGCCCACCAGGTACAGCCGCTCGCACTCCAGTCCCGACAGGAACCGCGCCTGCGCGTCGGCGTGGCAATGCCGCGAGCCCAGGTGCACGTCGGAGACGAACACCGTCCTTTGCCGGCCCGATCCAATCCCGGTTCCGCCCATCACCCGAATGCGGTCTGCGCGTCCAGGTCGCCGAAGCACGGCGGCGCCGCAAAGTATTCGAACGGGTTGGCGTGCCTGGCGAAGGTGTCGCCGGCGCCGTAGTAGCGCTGGTAGTACGCCACCAGCTGCTCGCGGGCCTGCAGCGGCAGCGCCGCGCTGATGGACACCGCGCCGAACAGGTAGCGCACCCCCGGGTACCGGCGCAGGTAGGCGCCGATGCCCTGCCACAGGTAGTCCAGGCTGCGGCTGCCCCAGTATTCGGGCGTCACGAAGCTGCGCCCCAGCTCAAGCCCCTCGGCGATCCGCGGGATCGCCGCGTCCTCGTAGCGGAACAGCGACGCCGTATACAGCCCGTCCAGCCCGCGCGCGGCCAGCACCCGCGCCCCGCGTGCGATCCGGTACGCGCCGGCGATCCGCTGCGCGGCGGCGTCCCAGACCACGATGTGCTGGTAGTGGGCGTCGTACGCATCCAAGTCCAGCCGCCGCCCGGTGCCCTCGCCGACCCTGCGGAAGGTCAGCTCGCGCAGCCGGCCGATCTCGCGCAGCAGCGGCGAGCCGGGGGCGCAGCTGGCCAGCCGGATCTGCATGCGGTCGGCGGTGCTGCCGAGCAGCTCGGTACCGGCGATCGCTTCTGCAACCAGCTCCGGCGGCACCGGCGCGTCCAGCGCGCCGGAGGGGTGGTTGGCAACCACCAGCAGCGCTCCCTGCGCCGGGATGCGCTCCAGGTCGGCATCGTCGATGCGGTAGCGCACGCCGAGGTGCGCAAGCGCCGCCGACACGAACGCGAAGCCGTCCAGGTGGCCGTGACCGGCCAGGAAGGCGTCGACCGCATCCAGCCGCGACCAGCGCCCTGCGGTGCGCAGCAGCGGTCGCGCGATGCGCGCCCGCCGGCCCCTGAACCAGTGCGGAAAGTTGCGTTGCAGTCGTTCTTCGACCTGAAGCATGCGCGCGGTCACCGGCCTCCAGCCGCCACGCATGCTGCGCCGTGGTCAAGACATCCGGATGGCAGCCGTGCGGCAGGTCGGTGACAGCGCGGCCGGGCCCGGCGCCCGGATCAGTGCAGGGTGGGCGCCCCGCAGCACTTCTTCCACTTGCGGCCGCTGCCGCACGGGCACTGATCGTTGCGACCGGGCTGCGGCTCGCGGCGGATCGGCTCGCTGCCGGCCGCCTGCTCCTCCATCCCCGACAGGTACAGGTCGTTCAGCAGTCCCGGCACCATGGTCAGCAGCCCCAGGCGCTCCTCCAGGCCGTAGCGCGCGTCCCAGTCCTCGCCCAGCTCCTCGGCCTGGCGGGGGTCGACCAGGGCCAGGCGCGAAAGATCCTGCAGGTCGGCGGCAAGGTCTTCGTCAGCCTGCATCCACTGCTCCCAGCCGTCCGAGCGCAGCGACATGCCCTGCAGGAAGCCCGACGTCCACAGCGCGCCGACCGGGAACTCGGGCGGGATGCCGTCGAACGGATCGGCATCGTCGGCCACTTCGTCCCCTTCGCCCTCCGTCTCCGGCTCGGGCAGCGCCAGCATCGGCAGCAGCATCATGCGCGCCTCCATCGCCTCGTCGGACTCGTCGTCATCGTCCGGGATCGGCTGCGCGATCCGCCAGGCGACGTGGTTCCAGAACCCCGTCAGCAGTTCGAGCGCACGCGACGCCTGCTCCCGGCCCGCCCACTGGTAGTCCTCTCCCACCACCGCGGCCAGGTACTCGCTGGGCATGGGCGCCGGGCCGGGGCCGGCGATCAGCGCGGAGAAATACCCGTCCAGCGCCTCCAGCGGCATGCCGCCGTGCCCGGCCCACTCATGGGCCAGCGCTTCCAGCTCCTCCAGCTCCTGCTCGCCGAGCTGCTCGTCGGGAATATGCATCTGTGTCATGTGTCGTGGGTCAGCGATGCGGGGGGCGGCCAGTTTAACCCCGCCCCAATGGCCTCCAGGCCATCATGCAATCCTGCCCCGCGGGCAGTATCATTCGCGACTATCTTTCCATCCGAATACAAGGATATGGCGATGTCGAGCTACCTCTTCACCTCCGAGTCGGTGTCCGAAGGCCATCCGGACAAGGTCGCCGACCAGATCTCCGACGCCGTGCTGGACGCCATGCTGGCCCAGGACAAGCGCGCCCGCGTGGCCTGCGAGACCCTGATCAAGACCGGCGTGGCGATCGTGGCCGGCGAGGTCACCACCTCGGCCTGGGTGGATCTGGAGGCGCTGGTGCGCCGGGTCATCACCGGCATCGGCTACGACAGCTCGCAGGTCGGCTTCGACGGCGAGACCTGCGGCGTGCTCAATCTGATCGGCAAGCAGTCCCAGCACATCGCCCAGGGCGTGGATCGCAGGAACCCCGAGCAGCAGGGCGCAGGCGACCAGGGCCTGATGTTCGGCTACGCCTGCAACGAGGCGCCCGAGTACATGCCGGCGCCGATCTACTACAGCCACCGCCTGGTCGAGCAGCAGGCCAAGGTGCGCAAGAAGCGCAATTCGCCGCTGCCGTGGCTGCGCCCGGACGCCAAGAGCCAGGTCACCCTGCGCTACGACGGCAACGAGATCGTCGGCCTGGACGCGGTGGTGCTTTCGACCCAGCACGATCCGGGCGTGAAGCAGAAGGACCTGGTGGAGGGCGTGCGCGAGCACATCCTCAAGCCGGTGCTGCCCAAGGCGTGGCTGGACGCGCTGCCCAAGAAGAAGCTGCACATCAACCCCACCGGCAAGTTCGAGATCGGCGGCCCGGTGGGCGACGCGGGCCTGACCGGGCGCAAGATCATCGTCGACACCTACGGCGGCATGGCCCGCCACGGCGGCGGCGCGTTCTCGGGCAAGGATCCCTCCAAGGTCGACCGCTCGGCCGCCTACGCGGCCCGCTACGTGGCCAAGAACGTGGTGGCCGCCGGCCTGGCCGACAAGTGCGAGGTGCAGCTGAGCTACGCCATCGGCGTGGCCGAGCCGACCTCGATCTCGGTCACCACCTTCGGCACCGGCCGCATCAGCGACGCGCAGATCGAAAAGCTGATCCGCGCCCACTTCGACCTGCGCCCGTACGGCATCGTCACCATGCTCGACCTGATCCACCCGGTCTACCAGCCGACCGCCGCCTACGGCCACTTCGGCCGCAAGCCGTTCGAGTACACCTACCGCTGGGACGAAACGGTGAACGGCGAGGTGGTGAAGAAGTCCGAGACCGCGACCGCCTTCAGCTGGGAAAAGACCGACCGCGCCGAGGCGCTGCGCAAGGCTGCGAAGCTGAAATAGGCTTTTTCCCGACAGGCGAAGAAAACGGGCTTGACGTGATGCGGGGGCACCGGGCGGGGGTGCCCTTCAGGCTCCATGTCCCCCGGCCTGCGCTGCGCTACGGCGGGGCCCGTCAGGTCACGGGCGAGCCAAAGCGAAGAAGCAGCACCCTAGGCCTGAAAGAAGACCCATGAAAAAGGCCGCCCTTCCGGGCGGCCTTTTCGCTGTCCTGCATTGGCGCGAGATCAGCCGTTGAGCAGCTTGGCGATCGCCGGCCCCAGGTCGCCGGGCGACTTGACCGTGGTCACGCCCGCCTTCTCCATCGCCGCGAACTTGCCCTCGGCCGTGCCCGAGCCGCCTGAGGCGATCGCACCGGCGTGGCCCATGCGCTTGCCCTTCGGCGCGCTGGCACCGGCGATGAAGCCCACCACCGGCTTGGTCACGTACTGGGCGATGAACTCGGCCGCCTCTTCCTCGGCGCTGCCGCCGATCTCGCCGACCATGATGATGCCCTCGGTCTGGGCGTCGTCCTGGAACAGCTTCAGACAGTCGATGAAGTTCAGGCCGTTGATCGGGTCGCCGCCAATGCCGATCACCGTCGACTGGCCCAGGCCCGCGTCGGTGGTCTGCTTGACCGCCTCATAGGTCAGCGTGCCCGAGCGCGACACGATCGCGATCTTGCCCGGCTGGTGGATATGGCCCGGCATGATGCCGATCTTGCACTCGCCCGGGGTGATGATGCCGGGGCAGTTCGGGCCCACCAGCACGGTGTCCGGGTAGGTGGTGACCAGGGTCTTCTTGACCCGCAGCATGTCCAGCACCGGGATGCCCTCGGTGATGCACACGATCACCTGGATGCCGGCCTCGGCCGCCTCCAGGATCGCGTCGGCCGCGAACGGCGGCGGCACGTAGATCACCGAGGCGTTGGCGCCGGTCTCGTTGACCGCGTCGGCCACGGTGTTGAACACGGGCAGGCCCAGGTGCTCGCTGCCGCCCTTGCCCGGGGTCACGCCGCCGACCACCTTGGTGCCGTATTCGAGCATCTGCTCGGCGTGGAAGGTGCCCTGCTGGCCGGTGAAGCCCTGCACGATCACCTTGGTTTCTTTGTTTACAAGAACGCTCATTTCGTCAGGATCCTTGGAGTTCGGTCAGGCGGCCTTGGCCGCGGCGACGGCCTTGCGGGCACCGTCGTTGATGTCGTCGGCGGGGGTGATCGCCAGGCCGGAGCTCTTCAGCAGCTCCTTGCCGGCGTCCACGTTGGTCCCTTCCAGGCGCACGATCACCGGCACCTTGACGTCCACTTCCTTGACCGCGGCGATGATGCCCTCGGCGATCATGTCGCAGCGGACGATGCCGCCGAAGATGTTGACGAAGATCGCCTTCACGTCGTCCGACGAGAGGATCAGCTTGAACGCCTCGGTCACGCGCTCCTTGGTGGCGCCGCCGCCCACGTCCAGGAAGTTGGCCGGCGAGCCGCCCTCCAGCTGGATCACGTCCATGGTGGCCATGGCCAGGCCCGCGCCGTTGACCATGCAGCCGATGTTGCCGTCCATGGTCACGTAGTTCAGGTCGTGCTGGCTGGCGGCCACCTCGGTCTCGTCTTCCTGGCGGATGTCGCGCATGGCCACCAGGTCGGGATGGCGGTAGGCGGCGTTGTCATCCGAGTCGACCTTGCCGTCGAGCACGGCCAGGCTGCCGTCGGTGAGGATGGCCAGCGGGTTGAGCTCCACCAGGGCCAGGTCCTTCTCGTTGAACAGCTTGAACAGGCCCAGCATGATCTTCGACAGCTGGCCGACCTGCTTGGCGTTCAGGCCCAGGGCGAAGCCCAGGTCGCGGCACTGGTAGGGCTGCAGTCCCTGCACGTAGTTCACGTTGAGGGTCTGGATCTTGTCCGGGGTCTCGGCGGCCACCTGCTCGATGTCCATGCCGCCCTCGCTGGAAGCGATGAAGGTGACCGACTGGGTGCCGCGGTCGACCAGCACCGACAGGTACAGCTCCTTGTCGATGTCGGTGCCCTCGGAGATCAGCACCGAATCGATCGGCAGCTCGACGCCGGCGGTCTGGTAGGTGGCCATCTTCGTGCCGAGCATGCCCTTGGCGTAGTCGCGCACCTCGTCCATGGTCCTTGCCAGCTTCACGCCGCCGGCCTTGCCGCGGCCACCGGCGTGGATCTGCGCCTTGACGACCCACAGGTCACCGGGGATGGCCTTGGCGGCCTCCACGGCCTCCTCGGGGGAGCGCGCGACGCGCCCGGCGGGAACGGCGATGCCGTAGTCGGCAAAAAGCTGTTTTGCCTGGTATTCGTGGAAGTTCATGTGGAATCCATGCGTGGGAGGGGACGGACGCGGCGCACGGCCGGGCCGGCCCGCTATTCTCGCCGATGCGGCCGATCCGGGCAAAAGCACCCGCCCCGGCGCCCGGGCCCGGCCGCCCCGGGCCTATACTCGCGCCTGTACCCGCCCCGGCGTCCGACAGGCCCGCGCTTGCTCTCGATCTTCTCCCAGCCCGCCTACACCCAGCGCGTCCTGCGGCGAGAGCTGTACCTGTTCTCGCTTTACCGCCTGCTCGAGGCCAGCCTGCTGGCGCTGATGGTGTTCGGCCCGGGCGAGGCCCTGATCGGCGAGCCGCGCAACCTGGCCCTGGCCATCGCCGCCTGCCTGGCCTACGTGCCGGCGGCGATCGCGCTGCTGCTGTGGTCGCGGCGCGCCGACACCCGGATGGGCGAGATCGCCCTGGTCGGGGTGTGCGCCGACATCGTGGTGGCCGCGCTGGTCACCCACGCCCTGCCCCAGGCCGGGCCCGGCATCGCCCTGATGCTGGTGTTCAACCTGGGCGCGGCGGCGCTGTTCCTTTCGCTCCGGGCGAGCCTGGCGGTGGCCGCGTTCGCCTCGGTGGCGCTGCTGGTGGAGTTCGTCTGGAGCCGGCTCGCCGGCGGCTCGGCCGACCGGCCGCTGGCCGAGCTGCTGATGTTCACCTTCAGCTTCTTCGCCATGGTCACCCTGACCTTCCTGCTCGGCGAACGCCTGCGCGCCAGCCAGGACCTGGCCGACCGGCGCGGGGCCGAGGCCGAGAGCCTGGCCGGGATCAACGAGCTGATCATCCGCCGCATGCGCACCGGGGTGCTGATGGTCGACGGTACCCGCCGGGTGCGGCTGGCCAACGAGGCGGCCATGCAGCTGTACGGCGAGTCCGACCGGGGCCTGGACAGCCGCAACCTGGCAGATCTGTCGCCCGAACTTGCCGCCCGCCTCACCCAGTGGCTGCGCACCGGCGAGCCCGACGACACCCCGATGCCCTACGGCCACGAAAAGCTGGAGGTGCAGCCGCGCTTCACCCGCCTGCTCAGCGACAGCGACACCGTGCTGGTGTTCCTGGACGACGCCTCGCTGGTTTCGCGCCGGGCCGAATCGCTGACCCTGTCGGCGATGGGGCGGTTCTCGGCCAGCCTCGCCCACGAGATCCGCAACCCGCTGGCGGCGATCAACTATTCGGTGCAGCTGCTGGAGGAGTCCACCGCCCTGCCCGACAGCGACCGCCGGCTGCTGGAGATCATCCACCAGCAGTGCCAGCGCACCAACGGTATCGTGGAAAGCGTGCTGGGCCTGGCCCGGCGCGAGCGCGCCATGGGCGAGCAACTTGAGCTGGTGGCGTTCGCGCGCAGGTTCGTGGACGAGTTCTCGCGCACCATGACCCCGGAGAACGGCAGCCTGCGGGTCGCCGGCCGCGAGCGGCCGCTGACCGGGGTGTTCGACCCCGGTCATCTGCAGCAGATCCTGACCATCCTGGCCCAGAACGCGATCAACTACGGCCGCCTTCCCTCCGAAGCCGCCCGGATCACGCTGTCGGTGGACGAGCTGGAAGGGCGTCCGGTGCTGGAGGTGAGCGACCGCGGCCCCGGCGTGCCCGACGCGATCGCCGCCCAGCTGGGACGCCCGTTCTTCACCACCTCCGAGCACGGCACCGGCCTGGGCCTGTATATCGCCCGCGAGCTGTGCCGCTCCAACGGCGCCAGCCTGGACTACGTGGCGGTTCCGGGCGGCGGCGCCTGTTTCCGGATCACCCTGGCCGGGCGCAACCCGCTGCTGGCGCGCGACCGGGCCTGACCCGCGCCGGGCAAAAAACCGCCCCAGCCGGGCAATATCGGCCCCAAACTGTTACGTTGGACGTGATCCAAGGCACAATGTGCACTGGATTTCCCCTGCCTGCCCCCGGTCGCGCCCATGAGTGAGAACAGCAGCGTTCTGATCGTCGACGATGAACACGACATCCGTGAACTGCTGGTGTTGACCCTGGGCCGCATGGGCCTGCGCACGGACACCGCGCCCAACCTGGGCGCCGCCCGGCAGATGCTGGGCAACGTGGCCTACGACCTGTGCCTGACCGACATGCGCCTGCCGGACGGCTCCGGGCTGGAGCTGGTGGCCGAGATCGCCACCCGCTTCCCGCAGACCCCGGTGGCCGTGATCACCGCCTACGGCAACGTCGAGGCCGCGGTGGAAGCGCTCAAGGCCGGCGCCTTCGACTTCGTCAGCAAGCCGGTCGACGTGCACATGCTGCGCGGCCTGGTGCGCCAGGCGCTCGAGCTGGGCCAGCGCCAGCAGGAGCAGCCCGACGAGGCCGGCCGCCTGTTCGGCGAGTCCGAGGCGATGGTCGGGCTGCGCCGCACCATCGCCAAGGTCGCCCGCAGCCAGGCGCCGGTGCACATCAGCGGCGAGTCGGGCACCGGCAAGGAGCTGGTGGCGCGCACCATCCACGCCCAGGGCTCGCGCGCGGCCGGCCCGTTCGTGCCGGTCAACTGCGGCGCGATCCCGAACGAGCTGATGGAAAGCGAGTTCTTCGGCCACAAGAAGGGCAGCTTCACCGGCGCCCACGCCGACAAGCCGGGGCTGTTCCAGTCCGCCGACGGCGGCACCCTGTTCCTGGACGAAGTCGCCGAGCTGCCGCTGTCGATGCAGGTCAAGCTGCTGCGCGCGATCCAGGAGAAGAAGGTGCGCCCGGTGGGTGCCCAGAACGAGGTGGGCGTGGACGTGAGGATCCTCTCGGCCACCCACAAGGATCTTTCCGGGCTGGTCGACCTGGGCAGCTTCCGCCACGACCTGTACTACCGCATCAACGTGATCGGCCTGCACGTGCCGCCGCTGCGCGAGCGCACCGGCGACCTGCCGCTGCTGTCCACCGCGATCCTCAAGCGCCTGGCCCAGGCCATGCACCGCGACGTGCCGACCCTGTCCGACGGCGCCCTGCAGGCGCTGGAGGGCTACGGCTTCCCCGGCAACGTGCGCGAACTGGAGAACATCCTCGAACGCGCCCTGGCCCTGGCCGACGGCGAGGTCATCCAGGCCGACGACCTGCAGCTGCCCCGGCATGAGGCGCGCCAGTCCCGGCCGGAGGCCACCACGCCGGAAACCGACCCGGCCAGGATCAGCCCCTACGACACCGCCTCCTCCGCCCTGCCCTCCTACATCGAGGAGATCGAGCGCGCGGCGATCCAGCAGGCGCTGCAGGAAAACCGCTACAACAAGACCCGCACCGCCGCCGCGCTGGGCATCACCTTCCGCGCCCTGCGCTACAAGCTCAAGAAGCTCGGCATCGACTGAGCGGCCCCGCCGCAGCTAGCCGCTGCGGCGCCGGAACAGCAGGAACGACACCGCCAGCATCACCATCGGCGGGATCATGTAGGCGATCCGGAAGTCGAACCGGTACACCCCCGCCATGCGCACGAACTGGTTCTGCAGCAGCCAGAAGCCCAGCGCGAACACCACCCCGATGAACAGCCTGCGCCCCAGCCCGCCGCTGCGCAGGCTGCCGAACGCGAACGGAATCGCCGCCAGCACCAGCGCCAGCACGCTGAGCGGATAGAACCAGCGCCCCCAGTAGTGCTCCTCGTACTCGGCGGCGTCCAGGCCGTTGCGCTGGCGGTAGTCGATCCCCCTGCGCAGGTCGGCCGCGCTCTGGTAGCGCGGGCGCCACAGGTTGCCGGCGGTGGCCAGCGCGGCCGCGTCCAGTTCCGAAGTCCAGCGCTCTTCCATCACCTCGGTCTCGGACACCGCGCGCTCCTCGAACCACACCCGGCGCACGTCCCGCAGCAGCCAGCCGTCGCCGTCATGCTCGGCGCTGGCGGCATTGGCCACCGAGGCCAGGCGGCCGCCCTCGTCGAACTCGAACAGCCGCACCTGTTGCAACTCCAGCACCTGGCGGCCGCCCTCGGTGCGCTCCTGGCCGCCCTGGGCGTTGAGGAAGGTCTGCCCCTCGCGCGCCCACAGGCCCGAATAGCGGGCCACGATCAGGTCGCTGGACTTGGCCGCGCCCTTCATGGTGTCGGCGCTGCGCTGCGCCCACGGCGCCAGGGTCTCCGCGTTGAGGACCATCACCACCGTCAGCACCAGCAGCGGCACCGCCACCGAGGCGCTCAGGCGCTTGCGCGAGAGCCCCAGCGCGCGCAGCGCGGTCAGCTCGGAGCTGGCCGCCAGCACCCCCAGTCCCATCAGGGTGCCGATCACCGCCGCGGTCGGGAACATGATGTAGGCCCGCCGCGGCACCGTGTAGATGACGTAGGTCAGGGCGCTGACGAAGCCGTAATTGCCCTCGCCGATGTCGTCGATTTCCGACAGCAGGCCGCTGATCATGAAATCCAGCCCGGTCAGCACGGCCCAGGTCAGCAGCACCGTGGTCATCACCACGCGCGCCACGTACAGGTCATGGAGCCTGGGGAACCGGATCATGCGCGGCGCCTCCAGGGTGAGCGCCGCAGCCGGCCATCGGCGAAATACAGCCACGTCCCGAGCACCAGCACCGGCAGCACCAGCCACCACAGGCCCAGGCCGACCGGAATCGTGCCCTCGGCCAGCCAGTCCTGGCCCAGGATCATCAGGTTGACGCAGACGAAGTAGCCCAGGAAGGCGAGCATGGTGCGGCCATAGCGCGACTGCCGCGGCGGGCTGCGCGCCAGCGGCACCGCCAGCAGGCCGAAGCCCAGCGCCAGCAGCGGCGGCGCCAGGCGGTAATGCAGCTCGGCGCGCGCCTCGGGCCGCGCGTCATCGAACAGGGCCAGGGTGGGCATCAGCTCCGGATCGGCCTCGTCGCGGCTGTGGTCGGCCTCGGGCAGGCGCAGCTCGTTGCTGGCGAAGCGCATCAGGCGGAAATCCAGCCCCTCCAGCTGCGGCCCCTCGACCCGGAATCCGTCGTCCAGCACCAGGTAGCGCTCCCCGTCCGGCTCCACCCGCAGGTGGCCGGTGGCCGAGGTGGTCACGTCCATGCGCTCGCCTTCCTGCTGGTAGACGAACACCCGCGCCATCTGGGTGCCGTCGCCGGACATCCCGCCCACGTAGACCACACCGCCGCCGCCGGGCACCTCCACGAAGCGGCCGGCCTCCAGCCCCGCGATCAGCATGCTGCGGCTGCCGGCCTCGATCATGCGCGCCGAATAGTCCCGCGCCCACGGCCCCAGCCAGGTCGAGCACACCGCGATCACCAGCACCATCGGCACCAGCAGCATCAGCACCGGCCGCAGCATCCGCACCGGGCCGACCCCGATCGCGGTGATCACCGGCGCCTCCGAATCCCGGTACAGCCGCCCCACCGACATCAGCAGGCCCAGCAGCAGGCCCAGCGGCAGCACCAGCGGCAGGTAGTTGAGCACCTGCAGGCCGAGCTGGGAGAGCATCATCCCCGCCGGCACCCGGCCGCGGGCGATGTTGCCCAGCACGTCGGCGAACACCCCGCCCAGGCTGACCACCATCAGCACCACCAGCACCGCGAAGGTGGACTGGGTGAATTCGCGGAACAGGTAACTGTCGAGCTTGGGCATGAAAAAACCGCTTGCCTTAGAATTGTGGATTCTTTTTCGTACCTTGCCACGGGCGTTCCAGCCCGCTCCGCCGATCCCCGGGAAGGGATCTGGACGGGGGCGGAACCGCCGATTGTAAGGAACTGCACATGGAATCTCGTTCATGACCCTCGAATTCACCCTGAACCGCGACGCCCCCGCCACCGCCCAGACCGGCTGCATCGTGGTGGGCGTGTTCGCCGACAAGACCCTCAGCCCCGCCGCCCAGGCCCTCGACCAGGCCGCCGGCGGGCGCCTGGCCAGGCTCGCCGCGGCCGGCGACCTGCCCGGCAAGGCCGGCGCCAGCGCCCTGCTGCACGGCGTGGACGGCGTCACCGCCAGCCGGGTGCTGGTGGTGGGGCTGGGCGAGCGCGACCGGTTCGGGCCCGCGGCCTACCAGAAGGCGGTCGCCACCGCCGTGGGCGCGCTCAAGACCGGCCCGGTGGAGGACGCCCTGCTGGCCCTGGCCGATGTCCAGGTCAAGGATCGCGACAGCGCGTGGAACGTGCGCCAGGCGGTGATCGCCGCCGACCACGCCGCCTACCGCTACGTCGCCACCCTGGGGGCGAAGAACAGGAAGCGCGAGCAGACCGGCCTGCGCACCCTGGCCGTGGCCGCCGATGACGAACAGGCGCTGGCCCAGGGCAAGGCGATCGCCGCCGGCGTCGCATTCGCCCGCGAGCTGGGCAACCTGCCGCCGAACGTCTGCAACCCCGCCTACCTGGCCGAACAGGGCCAGGCCTTCGCCGCCCGCTTCGACAAGGCCTCCTGCACCGTGCTCGACGAGGCGCAGATGCAGGAGCTGGGCATGGGCTCGCTGCTGTCGGTGGCGCGCGGCTCGGCCAACCGCCCGCACCTGGTGGTGCTGGAGTGGAACAACGGCGGCGACGCCAAGCCGTACGTGCTGGTCGGCAAGGGCATCACCTTCGACACCGGCGGCGTGAACCTGAAGACCCAGGGCGGCATCGAGGACATGAAGTACGACATGTGCGGCGCGGCCACGGTGATGGGCACGTTCGTGTCCGCGGTGGGCCTGGAGCTGCCGATCAACCTGCGGGTGGTGGTGCCGGCGGTGGAGAACGCGATCGACGGCAACAGCTACCGCCCCTCGGACGTGATCACCAGCATGTCGGGCAAGACCATCGAGGTCGGCAACACCGACGCCGAGGGCCGCCTGATCCTGTGCGACGCGCTCACCTACGCCCAGCGTTTCGAGCCGCAGGCGCTGATCGACGTGGCCACCCTCACCGGCGCCTGCATGGTCGCGCTGGGCCGCCAGGCCTCGGGCCTGATGAGCAAGCACGACGACCTGGCCGACGAGCTGCTGGCCGCCGGCGAGACCGTGTTCGACCGCGCCTGGCGCCTGCCGCTGTGGGACGAATACCAGCCGATGCTCGACTCCAGCTTCGCCGACATCTACAACATCGGCGGCCGCTGGGCCGGCGCGATCACCGCCGGCTGCTTCCTCTCGCGCTTCACCGAGGGCCAGCGCTGGGCGCACATCGACATCGCCGGCACCGCCAGCGGCGACGGCAAGATGAGCATGGCGACCGGCCGGCCGGTGGGCCTGCTCAGCCAGTGGCTGCTGGATCGGGCGGCCTGAGCCGCCCGCCCCGCCAGCCGTGCGCGCCGACTTCTACCTGATCGCCAAGCCGCGCTTTCGCGACCAGCCGATGCGGCTGGTGTGCGAACTGGCGCGCAAGGCCCACGACGCCGGCCTGCCGACCCTGGTGCTGGCCCGTGACCAGGCCCAGGCCGAACTGGTCGACGACCTGCTGTGGGACATGGGCGACGACGTCTTCATCCCCCACCAGATCGCCGGCATGGAGTCGCCCGAGGATGACGCGGACGCGCCGGTGCTGATCGCCAGCCCGGACATGGATCCGCCGATGCGCCCGCTGGTGATCAACCTGCGCGACGCGCCGGTGGAAGGCGGCTTTGACCGGGTGCTGGAAGTGGTGCCCGCCGACCCCGCCGCCCGCGGCCCGCTGCGCGAGCGCTGGAAGCAGTACCAGGCCCGCGGCCTGGCGCTGAAGAAATACGACATGTAGTTCCCCGCCACCCCGATCCGACAATCCCCGACCGCCCATGTCCCTCGCCCCCAGCTACGAACCCGGAAGCTTCGAGTCCCGCCTGTACGCCGAGTGGGAAGCCTCCGGCGCGTTCGCGCCGCGCGGCGACGGCCCGGCCTACACCGTGCTGCTGCCGCCGCCCAACGTCACCGGCACCCTGCACATGGGCCACGCGTTCCAGCACACCCTGCAGGACGCGCTGGTGCGCTACCACCGCATGCGCGGCTTCCGCACCCTGTGGCAGCTGGGCAGCGACCACGCCGGCATCGCCACCGAGATGGTGGTCAACCGCAACCTGGCCGCCGAGGGCAAGGGCGAGACCCGTGACTCGCTGGGCCGCGAGCGCTTCATCGAAAAGGTCTGGGAGTGGAAGCAGCAGTCCGGCGACACCATCGAGCGGCAGATGCGCCGGATGGGCACCTCGGGCGACTGGTCGCGCAAGGTGTTCACCATGGATCCGGGCCCGTCGGCGGCGGTGATCGAGGCCTTCGTGCGCCTGCACGAGCAGGGCCTGGTCTACCGCGGCAAGCGCCTGGTCAACTGGGATCCGGTGCTGGACACCGCGATCTCCGACCTGGAGGTTGAAAACCGCGAAGCGCCGGGCCACATGTGGCACTTCAGGTACCCGCTGGCCGGCGGCGAGACCTACGAATACATCGAGCGCGACGCCGACGGCAACGTCACCCTGCGCGAGACCCGCGACTACATCTCCATCGCCACCACCCGCCCGGAGACCATGCTCGGCGACGGCGCGGTGGCGGTGCATCCGGACGACGCCCGCTATGCGCCGATCGTCGGCAAGCTGTGCGAGATCCCGGTCGGGCCGAAGCAGCACCGCCGGCTGGTGCCGATCATCACCGACGAATACCCGGATCCGGAGTTCGGCTCCGGCGCGGTCAAGATCACCGGCGCGCACGACTTCAACGACTACCAGGTGGCCGTACGCAACGGCATCCCGCTGTACGCGCTGATGGACGGCAAGGCGCGGATGCGCAGCGACGGCCTGGGCTATGAAGAGAGCGCGCGCATCGCCGGCGAGATCGCCCGCGGCGGGCGCGATGCCGGCGACGTGGGTGCGGTCAACCTGGTGCCCGACGACCTGCGCGGCCTGGACCGCTACGAGGCGCGCCGGCGCGTGGTCGAAGCGATCACCGCCGAGGGCCTGGCGGTGACCGACGCCGAGGGCAACCCGGTGGTCGAGTCCAGGGCGATCATGCAGCCCTTCGGCGACCGCTCCGGCTCGGTGATCGAGCCCTACCTTACCGACCAGTGGTTCGTGCGCATGGACGACATGGGCCGGCGCGGGATGGAGCTGGTCGAGGACGGCTCCGTCCGCTTCGTGCCACCCAACTGGATCAACACCTACCGCCACTGGATGGAGAACATCCAGGACTGGACGATCAGCCGCCAGCTCTGGTGGGGCCACCGGATCCCGGCCTGGTACGACGAGGCCGGCAACATCCACGTCGGCCGCGACGAGGCCGACGCCCGCGCCCGCTCCGGGCTGGCCGCCGACGTGCCGCTGCGCCAGGAAAGCGACGTGCTGGAGACCTGGTTCTCCTCCGCGCTGTGGCCGTTCAGCACCCTGGGCTGGCCGGACGAAGCGGCCATGGCCGAGCGCGGGTTCGATGAATTCCTGCCCTCCAGCGCGCTGGTCACGGGCTTTGACATCATCTTCTTCTGGGTCGCCCGGATGATCATGATGACCGACCGGCTGACCGGCCAGGTGCCGTTCCGCGACGTCTACATCACCGGCCTGGTGCGCGACCGCGAGGGCCAGAAGATGTCCAAGTCCAAGGGCAACATCCTCGACCCGCTGGACATCATCGACGGCATCTCCATCGACGCGCTGGTGGCCAAGCGCACCAGCGGCCTGATGCAGCCGCAGATGGCGGCGAAGATCGAAAAGGCCACCCGCAGGGAGTTCCCCGAGGGCATCGCCGCCCACGGCGCCGACCCCCTGCGCTTCACCATGGCCGCGCTGGCCGGCCCCGGCCGCGACATCAAGTTCGACCTGGGCCGCGCCGACGGCTACCGCAACTTCTGCAACAAGCTGTGGAACGCGACCCGCTTCGTGCTGATGAACACCGAGGGCGTGGACGCCGGCGGCGACCACGCGCCGGTGACCGACGCGGAGAAGTGGATCCTGGCGCGGCTGGCCGCCGCCTCCGCCGAGGCCGCCGGACACTTCGCCAGCTACCGTTTCGACCTGCTGGCCCAGGCGCTGTACGAGTTCACCTGGGACGAGTTCTGCGACTGGTTCCTGGAGCTGGCCAAGCCGGCCCTGCAGGGCGACGACCCGGCCGCGGCCGACAGCACCCGGCGCACCCTGCTGCGGGTGCTGGAGGCGCTGCTGCGGCTGCTGCACCCGCTGATCCCGTTCGTGACCGAGGAGCTGTGGCGCCAGGTCGCGCCGCGGCTGGGCATCGAGGCGGCGACCATCTCGCTGCGGCCCTATCCGCAGGCGCGGGACTTCGACGCGGCCGGCTACGCCAGCGCCGAGGCCGACGTGGAGTGGCTCAAGCAGATGGTGTCCGCGCTGCGGCGCATCCGCAGCGAACTGGGGGTGTCGCCCAACCGCCAGGTGCCGCTGCTGGTGCAGGGCGGAAGCCAGGCCGATGCCGCCCGCGTACAGCGCTTCGACTCCCAGCTCAGGTCGCTGCTCCGGCTGGAGCGGATCGACGCCATCGACGGCGACCCGCCGCCGGCCGCCACCGGCCTGGCCGGCACGATCAAGCTGTTCGTGCCGCTGGAAGGCCTGGTCGACCTGGACGCCGAGCGCGCGCGCCTGGACAAGGAGCTGGCCCGGGTGGCGGCGGAAAAGGACAGGAGCGCCGCCAAGCTGGCGAAGTTCAGCGACAAGGTGCCCGCGGCCGTGGTCGAGCAGGAGCAGAAGCGCCTGGCCGACTGGACGGCCCAGCACGAAAACCTGGCCGCCCAGCGCGCCCGGCTGTAACCCGCGCCGCTATTCCGGCAGCAGTTCCAGGGCCATCACGATCGCGTCCTCGCGTCCCTGGTGGGTGGGGTAGTACCGCGGGCGCCGGCCGATCTCGTTGAAGCCTTCGTCCTGGTACAGCGCCACCGCCTGCGGATTGGACGGACGCACCTCCAGGAACACCCGCATTGCCCCTTCGTACCGGGCAATGCGCAGCAGCGACCGCAGCAGGCGGCGGCCGTGCCCGCGTCCCTGCAGCTCCGGGGCCACGCACACGTTGAGCAGGTGCGCCTCGTCGGCCGCCACGCTGAGCACCCCGTAGCCGAAGATGCCGCCATCGTCGTGCAGCACCCAGGCCGGGTAGCCCGCGCGCAGGCAGTCGCGGAAGATGCCGATCGTCCACGGGAACGGATAGGCGCGGTGTTCGATCGCGATCACCGCGTCCAGATCCTGCTCGCGCATGCGGCGCAGCCCGGCACGCGGCGTGGGGACACCTGCCGGCTGCGCGCCCATCACGGCGGCGGCCGCCTGCGCAGCGCGCGCAGCCGTGGCCACAGCGCGCGCTTGGCGGCCGGGTCGCGCAGGGCCTCGGGCGATGGCCACGAGCGGCACAGCGCCGCGGCATCGGACGAGTCCCGGTCGCGGCCGGCGGCACGCAGCAGCGCGTCGTACAGCGCCCCCTCGGGCACCTCCCCGGCCTCCGGATCGACCCTGCGCATGAGCCCGTAGCCCATCGCATCGAGCGCTTCGCGCTGCAGGCCGTCCCAGCTCATGCGGCGTCGGGCCCGGCCGGCCTGCGGCGGCGCACCAGCCACCACACCGGGCCGGACAGCGCGTACAGCAGCGACGCCGCCAGCAGCGTCTTGGGCGGGTCGATCCACAGCGCGATCAGCACGCCCACCGCGATCAGCAGCACGAAGAACGGCACCCGATCCGAGCGCGGCCCGCTGCCCCGCCCCTTGAAGCTGGAGTAGCGGATCCGGCTGACCATCAGCAGCCCGGCCACCACCGTGACCGCCAGCGCCACCCAGCGCATCGTGTATCCGTCCTGGCCCAGCGAATGGGCAGTCCAGACAAAGCTGGCCATCAGCCCCGCCGCCGCCGGGCTGGCCAGGCCGATGAACCAGCGCTTGTCGACCACCGCCACCTGGCTGTTGAACCGGGCCAGGCGCAGCGCCGCGCAGGCCGCGTACAGGAACGCCGCCAGCCAGCCCACCCGGCCCAGGGTGGTGCCGTCCAGCCGCAGCTCCAGCAGCGCCCAGTGGTACATCACCAGCGCCGGCGCCATGCCGAAGCTGATCAGGTCGGCCAGCGAGTCGTACTGCACGCCGAACTCGCTCTGGGTATTGGTCAGGCGCGCGACCCGGCCGTCGATGCCGTCCAGGATCGCGGCCACGAAAATCGCCACGCACGCGGGCCCAAACCGCCCCTGCGAGGCGGCGATGATGGCGAAGAAACCCGCGAACAGGCCGCCGGTGGTGAACAGGTTCGGCAACAGGTAGATGCCGCGCGAGCGCGCGGCCCCGGCCGGGGTGTGCTGGTCGTCCATGGCGTGAGTTTACCGGCCGCCGCCCGGATACGGCGGAAACCCGGGGCAATCCGGCCGCCGGCGACTTGCGCCCCCGGCGGCGGGGTGCTGCAATCCGCATAACTTCCAACGCCACCGGAGCACCCGCAATGCGCCTTTCCATCGCCTGTGCCGCCTTGGCCCTGGCCGCATCCGTCGCGGGCGCCAGCGCCAGCGAGATCTACCAGTGGACCGACGCCCGGGGCGTTACCCATTTCTCCGAAACCCCGCCCCCCGCCGGCACCCCGTACCAGACCCGCCAGGTCACCAGCACCGGCGCCAGCACCCTGGCCACGACGCCCCCGCCCGCGCAGGAGGCCGCGGCCAACCCGCAGTGCACCACCGCCCGCGCCAATATCGAGATCCTGCTCGGCGAAGGCCCGGTGCAGCAGGACGACGGCAGCGGCAACGTGCGCGAACTGAGCGCGGACGAGCGCACCAACCAGCTTGAGCTGGCACGCGCCGCCGCCCGCGCCTACTGCGACGACGCCGACGGCTGACCCGTGCACCGGGGCTGGGCCATCGTCGTGGTCGTGGCCGGCGTCATCGCGCTGGCCTGGTGGCTGGCGCGCGATCCGCCGGAGCAGCGGCAGCAGCGCGAGCAGCGTGCCCTGGCCGCGGCCGAAGCCGCCTACGAGGAGTCCCGGCCGGTGCTTTACCGCTGGCGCGACGCCGACGGCGTGCGCCACGTGACCGACCAGCCGCCACCGCCCGGCGTGCGCTACGAAAAGGTCGACATACAGCCGCGCGAAGGCATCCACGTGGACGGCCGCAAACGCTGATCCCGGGCCCGGCCCGGGCGCCTGCGCGTGGCACAATGACCGGCCCTTCCCTGCCCGGTTCCCCGCCGATGCGCCTGTCGCGATTCCACCTGCACACCACCCGTGAAACCCCCGCCGACGCCGAGGTCGCCAGCCACCGGCTGATGCTGCGCACCGGCATGATCCGGCGCCTGGCCGCCGGACTGTACACGTGGTCGCCGCTGGGCCTGCGGGTGCTGCGCAGGGTAGAGGCGGTGGTGCGCGAGGAAATGGACGCGGCCGGCGCGATCGAGATGCTGATGCCGTCGGTGCAGCCGCGCGAGCTGTGGGAGGAAAGCGGGCGCTGGGAGGTTTTCGGCGGCCAGCTGCTCAAGCTGCAGGATCGCAAGGAAGCCTGGTACTGCGTGGGCCCCACCCACGAGGAAGTGATCACCGACTTCGCCCGCAACGAGCTGTCCAGCTACAAACAGCTGCCGGTGAACTACTACCAGATCCAGACCAAGTTCCGCGACGAGATCCGGCCGCGGTTCGGGGTCATGCGCGCGCGCGAGTTCCTGATGAAGGACGCCTATTCGTTCCACCTGGACGATGCCGGCCTGGCCGCCGAATACGCCAACATGCACGCCGCCTATACCCGCATCTTCACCCGGCTGGGGCTGCGCTTCCGCGCGGTGCAGGCGGACTCGGGCGCGATCGGCGGCGACGCCTCGCAGGAGTTCCACGTGATGGCGGACTCGGGCGAGGACGCGATCGCCTTCTCCGATGCCTCCGGCTACGCCGCCAACGTGGAAACCGCGACCGCCGCCGCGCCGGGCCCGCGCCCGGACGCGACCGGGGACATGCACGAGGTCGACACCCCGACCCAGAAGACCTGCGAGGCGGTGGCGGAACTGCTGGGCATCGCCCTGGGCCGCACCGTCAAGTCCGTGGCCACCATGACCGATGACGGCTTGGTGCTGGTGCTGGTGCGCGGCGACCACGAGGTCAACCAGATCAAGCTGGAGCGGGTGCCGGGCATGGCCGGCTACCGCATGGCCACCGAAGCCGAGATCGCCGACCACCTGGGCAGCGAGCCGGGTTTCATCGGCCCGGTCAGCCCGCGCGGCAAGGTGCGGGTGGTGGCCGACCGCGACGTGGCGGCGATGGCCGATTTCGTCGTCGGCGCCAACCAGGCCGGCCGGCACCTGGCCGGGGTCAACTGGGGCCGCGACCTGCCCGAACCGGACGTGGTGGCCGACGTGCGCAAGGTGGTGGCGGGCGAGCGCGCCGCCGACGGCGGCACCCTGGACATCGCGCGCGGGATCGAGGTCGGCCACGTGTTCCAGTTGGGTCGCAAGTACAGCCAGGCCATGGATTTCACCGTGCTGGATGAAAGCGGTGGCCACGTGCATCCGGCCATGGGCTGCTACGGGATCGGCGTGTCGCGCATCGTCGCCGCCGCGATCGAGCAGAACCACGACGAGGCCGGGATCATCTGGCCCGAGGCGATGGCGCCGTGGCACGTGGCGGTGTGCGTCATCAACCCGAAGAAGGTTGCCGAAGTCGATGCCGCGGCGCAGGGCCTATACGAAGAACTCAGGGCCGCCGGCATCGACGCCGTGCTCGACGACCGCGGCCTGCGCCCGGGCCCGATGTTCGCCGACATGGAGCTGATCGGCATCCCGCACCGGGTGGTGGTTTCCGAACGCGGGCTGGCCGCGGGCACCTATGAATACCGTGCCCGCACTGCCGATGCCGCCGAACCGCTCGACCGGGCGGCGCTCATGGACAGGCTCGGGGCCTGAAGCGGCACCGCCCGGAATGCCGGGGTGCTTACCCCGGCATTTGTATCGCCTTTATATATTCGATTATGATCCGCGGCGCGGCATCTGAATGCCGAGGGTTATCCATCCCATTATCTTCCCCATTCGCAGGAGCATTCGATGGCGATCGACCTGAACGACCTGTCCCAGAAAGAGCTGGCCTCGCTGATCACCCAGGCCAAGCGCCGCAAGACCGCCCTGGCCAAGCGCAAGCCGATCACCACCGTGCGCGCCCGGCTCAGGGCCCTGGCCAAGTCGGAGGGCTACACCATCGATGAGCTGTTCGGCGGCACCGGCGCCACCCGCAAGACCGCCACCCGCAAGGTGGCCAGGAAGACCACCGCCGGCCGCAAGCTCGGCAAGGTTCCGCCGAAGTACCGCAACCCGGCCAACAAGGATGAAACCTGGACCGGCCGCGGCAAGCAGCCGCGCTGGCTGGCCGCCGAGGTCGCCAAGGGCAAGAAAGTCGAGGATTTCCTGATCAGGAAGTAACCGGGAAACAACCGGTTCAGCACCGCCCTTCGAAAACGCCGGCCCCGCGCCGGCGTTTTCATTTTGCGGCGGAGGATCAGAGGTTCTTGCGCGCGGGCAGGATCAGGTTGCCGAACAGCAGCCCGGCGATCAGCGCCAGGATGATATTCACCACCGCCATCAGCGCCTGCTGGCCCACGGCCATGTCCTGCTGCTGGATCAGGGTCATCAGCCCGCGCAGGCTGGCGCTGCCGGGCACCAGCATGATGATGCCCGGCACCCGCACGATCGCACCCGGCCGGTTGGCCCAGCGGGCATAGCCGTTGCCGCCCGCGGTCACCACCAGCGCCGACAGGAACAGCCCGATCGGCGCCCCCCAGGCCAGCCCGGCGTAGCGCGAAATCAGGTACCCGGTAGCGGCGGCCGCCATCACCACCGGCACGTCGCGCAGGCGCGCCCGGAACAGCACCGCGAACGCCGCGCAGGCCACCACCAGGCCCACCAACTCCACCCAGTCCGGCTGCGGCCGCCAGGCCCGCACCTGCGGCTCGATGCCCAGCATCTGGGCGACGGTGAGCGCGATCATCGTGCCCACGGTGAGCTTGATCACCGTGGCCACCGCGCCGGACAGGCGCGCCGTGCCCGACACCAGGTGCTGGCTGGTCAGCTCGTTGACCGCGTTGGTGATCGCCATGCCCGGCAGCAGCACCAGCAGCGAGGCGATCACCACGGTATTGAGGTTGAGCGGCCCGACCATGCTCGCTACGGCGATCGCGGCGAAGCCCGCCAGCATGCCGGCAATCGCCTCGTGCGCCTCCTTGAGCCGGTCGCCGTTGCGGGTGGCCATGTCGAGCAGGCCCACCAGCAGGCCGATGCCGGCGGCGGTGGCGATGTCCAGCCACGGCAGCCGCCACAGGCCGGCCACGCCGGCCGCGATCATCGCGAACCCGAACGCATGCAGGATCCTGCCGCCGCGCCCGGGGCGGCGCAGCTGCAGCTCCAGCAGCGCGCTGTGGCCGTCCGACAGATCCAGGGTGCCGGCCAGCACCTCCTCGGCGATCCGATCGGCCTCGCTGAGCTTGTACAGGTCGATTTCACCCAGGCCCATGCGCAGCACCCGGGTGATGTCGCTCTCGCCGGGCGGACACTGCGGGTCGCTGAAGGCCAGCAGCATGCCGGTCGGCGACACCCGCGGCTCGCACTCAAGGCCCAGCTGGTGGGCCACGCCCACCACCGCGCCCTCCAGGCGCTGGGCGGTGGTGCCGTAGGCGTGCAGGTGCTCGGCCAGCTCCACCACGAAGCCGATCCGGGCGGCATAGCTGTACGTGCGAAGCGGGGTTGCGGTCATCGGCACAGGATCGCATGGGCCACGCCGCCCTGACAGTGGCAGGCGCACCGGACGCCGTGGATTCACTGCCTGCAGGCGTGATTGCGTACTCTATGGCCCATGTCGCCTCCCGCCACCCCGCCCAGCGCGCACGCCGACCCCGCCGATCCCGCGCGGCTGCGCCTGCAGGGGCGCTGGACGCTGCGCCACACCGAGCTGATCGGCCAGGCGCTGGCCCAGGCGCCGGACGGGATCACCGTGATCGACGCCACCGGCGTGGAACGGCTGGACACGCTGGGCGTGCTGCGGCTGATCCGGTTCGCCAACCGCCACGGCCTGGACTCCTCGGGCTTCAGCTTCCATCCCGACCACCACGCGCTGGTGGCGGCAATCGAGGACGTGCAGGACGACCGGCCGGCGCGCAGGCGCGAGTACGGCTTCAGCGCGGCGCTGGCGCGGCTGGGCGCCGCGGTGCACGGCAACCTGAAGGAAGCGACCACCCTGCTCAGCTTCCTGGGCGAGAACCTGGTCAAGATGGTGCGCCTGGTGAAAGAGCCCTCGCGCTTCCGGCCCACCTCCACCGTGCACCACATGGAGGAAGTGGGCCTGGACGCGGTGCCGCTGGTGGCCCTGCTGTCGTTCCTGGTCGGCGCGGTGATCGCCTTCCTGGGCGCCACCATCCTGGCCGACTTCGGCGCCGAAATCTTCGTGGTTGAACTGGTCAGCATCGCGTTCCTGCGCGAGTTCGGCGTGCTGCTGACCGCGATCATCCTGGCAGGACGCACCGCCAGCGCGTTCACCGCCCAGATCGGGGCGATGGTCAGCCGCGAGGAGGTCGACGCCATCCGCACCCTGGGCCTGGACCCCGTCGACCTGCTGGTCCTGCCCAGGATCATCGCCATGCTGGTGATGCTGCCGGTCCTGACCTTCCTGGCAATGACCGCCGGCCTGGCCGGCGGCCTGAGCGTGGGCGTGTTCAGCCTCGAAATCCCGGTGCAGGCCTACCTGTCACGGGTGCAGGACACCTTCGAGTTCCGGCACATGCTGGTCGGGCTTTCCAAGGCCCCGCTATTCGCCCTGCTGATCGCGCTGATCGGCTGCCTGGAAGGTCTGCAGGTCACCGGCACCGCGCAGTCTGTGGGCGAGCGCACCACTTCCAGCGTGGTGCAGACGATTTCGCTGGTGATCGTGATCGACGCGTTCGCGGCGATCTGGTTCATGCACATGGGCTGGTGAGGACGATGGGCGAGGACCACGGCCGCGAGCCGATCATCCGCATCCGCGGGCTGGAGAACCGGTTCGGCGAGCAGGTGGTGCACGAAGGCCTGGACCTGGACGTGCGCCGGGGCGAGATCATCGGCGTGGTCGGCGGCTCGGGCAGCGGCAAGTCGGTGCTGATGCGCACCGTCATCGGCCTGCGCCGGCCCAACGCCGGGCAGATCCAGGTGCTGGGTGAAGACGGGCTGAGCGAGTCCGTCGAGGCGCGGCGCCATATCGAACGCAACATCGGGGTACTGTTCCAGGACGGCGCCCTGTTCTCCTCGCTGAGCGTGGGCGAGAACGTGCAGGTGCCGCTGAAGGAGCACTACCCGGCGCTGGACGACTCGCTGCGCTACGAGCTGGCGCTGCTGAAGGTGAAGCTGGCCGGCCTGCCGGCCGACGCCATCGACAAGTACCCGTCGCAGCTCTCGGGCGGCATGCGCAAGCGCGCGGGCGTGGCCCGGGCGCTGGCGCTGGATCCACCGCTGCTGTTCCTGGACGAGCCCACCGCCGGCCTGGATCCGATCGGCGCGGCCGCCTTCGACCAGCTGATCCGCACCCTGCAGCAGGCGCTGGGCCTGACCGTGTTCCTGATCACCCACGATCTGGATACCCTGTACGCGATCTGTGACCGGATCGCGGTGCTGGCCGAGCGCAAGGTGCTGGCCGTGGGCCCGATCAGCGAGGTCGAACAGCTCGACCACCCGTGGGTACAGGAGTATTTCCACGGGCCCCGCGCCCGCGCCGCCCGCAACGCCCGTGACCGCGACCCGCCGCACGGCAACCCGCTGGAAGCCTGACCATGGAAACCCGAGCCAATTACGTCCTGATCGGCGCCTTCACCATCGCGGTGGCGGTGTTCGGCCTGCTGTTCGCGCTGTGGGCGGCCAAGTTCGCCTCCGACCGCAGCTGGCAGGAGTACGCGATCGTGTTCAACGAGCCGGTGACCGGGCTCTCGGAAGGCAGCAGCGTGCAGTACAACGGCATCGCGGTGGGCACGGTGCAGTCGCTGCAGCTGTCCCCGGACGATCCGCGCGAGGTGATCGCCCGCCTGCGCCTGGATGCGCGCGCGCCGGTCAAGGCCGACACCCAGGCCCGGCTGTCGATCACCAGCCTGACCGGCCCGCCGATCATCCAGCTCACCGGCGGCAGCCCCGAGGCGCCGTGGCTGGTGGACACCACCGATCGCGAGGTGCCGATCATCCCGACCGCGCCATCGGCCCTGCAGAACATCGCCGATACCGCCAGCCGGATGGTGGAGCGGCTGGACGGGCTGCTGAGCAACGAGAACATCGCCAGCATCGAAAACACCCTGGCCAACCTGGAGAACGCGACCGCGGCCTTCGGCGACAGCCGCGAGGAGGTGACCGCCCTGCTCAGCTCGGCGCGCCAGGCCAGCGAGCAGCTGGAGCAGACGCTGACCAGCGCCAACAGCGCCATCGTCGACTTCGACCGCGCGTTCGTGCAGGAGCTGCCGCCGCTGATGGATCGCCTGGACAGCACCCTGGCCCGGCTCGACTCGGCCGCCGACGGCGCCGACGCGATCCTCAACGAGAACCGGGCGGCCATCAACAGCTTCGCCAACGACGGCCTGTCGCAGCTGGGCCCCACCCTGGGCGAGCTGCGCGGCCTGGTACGCGACCTGCGCCGGATCAGCGACCGGCTGGACAACAACCCGGTTCGCTACCTGTTCGGCCGCGACGCACCCACGGAGTTCGAACCCGAATGAACATGCGCAATCCCGTCCGCACTCCCGCACTCCCGGCATCCGTCCGCCTGCTGCTGGCCTGCGCCCTGGCGCTGGCCATGGCCGGCTGCAGCCTGCTGGGCAGCGGCCCGCGCGAGCGCGGGGTGATCTACTCGCCCGACGTGCGGGTGCAGCCCGACCCGTCCTGGCCGCATGTGGACTGGCAGCTCACGATCGGCGGCTCCAGCGCCTCGCGGATGGTGGACAGCCCGCGCATCAACGTGCGCCCGGCGTCCTCGGAGCTGCAGGTGTACGCCGGCTCCTCCTGGTCGCAGCCCTCCACCGACCTGCTGGAAACCACCGTCCTGCGCGCCTTCGAGGACTCCGGCCGCATCGAAGCGGTCGCCCGCAGCGAGGTCGGCATCCGTCCCGACTACAAGCTGGTGATGGAGGTGCGCAGGTTCGAATCGGACTACGCCGGCAAGGCGGTGCCCGAGGCCACCATCGAGGTGACCGCGAAGCTGCTGTACAACCGCGACCAGCGGCTGGTGGCCTCGCGCACGTTCCTGGCCGCGCAACCGGCCGCCGGCACCGCGGTGCCGCAGGTGGTCGCCGCCTTCGAGCAGGCGCTGGCCGTGGTCAGCGCCGACATCGTCGGCTGGACGCTGGCCAGCGGCCAGGCCGACGCCGCCACCATCGACCCGCCCCTGTAGGCGCGCGCCTACAGGGGCTCGCCGGCCTCGAAGGACAGGGTCGCCACCACGCCCTGGGTTTCGCCGGGCACCACCCGCACGTCCCAGCCGTAGAGGGCGCACAGGCGGCGCACGATCGACAGGCCGATGCCGCCGCCCTGCGAGTGCTCGGCGTGGGTGCCCCGGTAGCCGCGTTCGAACAGCTTGGCCGCATCCTCCCCGCCCAGGCCCGGGCCCGAATCGATCACCTCGACCACCCCGGGCAGGATCCGCACGATCACCTCGCCGGCCGTGGTGTACTTGACCGCGTTGCCGACCAGGTTGCCCAGCGCCACGGACACCGCCGACTCGGGGGCGTCGACCACCAGCTGCGCCTGCTGCTCCAGGCGCAGCTCCAGCGGCTTGCTCCCGACCTGGGCGCGATGCGCGTCCAGCAGCTGGCCGGCGACGGCGGAAACATCGGTATTGCCGTGCCCGCGCTCGTTGCGCGAGAGCAGCAGCAGGGCGCTGATCAGGTCGGTGCACTGCTGCTCGGCGCGCTGGATGCGCAGCAGCCGCGCCCGGGTGCGCTCGTCCATCTCCGGGCGCGAGAGCAGCAGCTCGACCGCGCCGCGGATCACCGCCAGCGGCGTGCGCAGCTCGTGGCTGACGTCGGCGTTGAACTCGCGGTCGCGCTCGACCACCTCGGTCAGGCGCGCGGCGTAGTCGTCCAGCGCGCCGGCCAGCTGGCCGACCTCGTCATCGGGAAAGTGGACGGCCAGGGCCTCGGGCCGGGCCTCGCCGCCGGAGCGCTGCAGCCGCCTGGCGAGTTCGGACACCGGGCTCATCACCCGCGCCGCCGACCACCAGCCCAGCAGCACCGACAGCAGCGTCACCACCAGCACCGCGCCCAGGATCGCACGCTGGAACTGGGCCTCGCCGCGGCTGGCCTGGGTCATGTCGTAGGCCAGGAAGAACCACTCCTCCGGCGTCTTGCGCACCGCCAGCTTGTAGGCGAACGGCTCGCCCGTCTCGTCCACCCCGCTCAGGTTGTGGATGCCGTCGGACAGGTCGTACCAGTCGGGCTGGTCAAGCCGCAGGGCCTCGAACCGGTCGCGCTTGACCACCCGCCCCACCATCTGCTGCACCGGCAGCTCGGGCCGCCCGGTGGGATCGGTGTAGTACAGGCGCGCGTACTCGTCGATGTTCTGGTTCAGCACGTCCTCGACCAGCGCGTTCTCGACCCGGTTGCGCGCCTCCTGGGTCAGGAACGCGAACAGCACCGTGAGCCCGAAGCCGAGCAGGACGAAGGTGACGATGATGCGGCTGCGCAGGCGCCGCCGGTAGCGCGGCCTGCGTCCGGGCGCCGTCCCCGGGTCAGCTGCCGCCATCTGGCTGGGCGATCCGGTAGCCGATCCCGTGGCGGGTCTGGATCAGCGGGGTGTCGAACGGCTTGTCGACCATCGCCCGCAGGCCGTGGATGTGCACGCGCAGCGAATCCGAATCCGGCAGCTCCTCGCCCCAGACCCGGGTCTCCAGCTCCTGGCGGGTGACCACCGCCGGCGAGGCCTCCATCAGCGCCTGCAGGATCTTGAGCGCGGTGGGGTTGAGCTGCAGCAGCTTGCCCTCGCGGCGCACTTCCAGCGTGTCCAGGTTGTACTCCACGTCGCCCACTTCCAGTACCCGGGTCTGCACCCCGCGCCCGCGGCGCAGCAGCGCGTTCAGGCGCACCTCCACTTCCTGCAGGGCGAACGGCTTGACCAGGTAATCGTCGGCGCCAGAATCGAACCCGGCCAGCTTGTTGTCCAGGCTGTCACGGGCGGTCAGCATCAGCACCGGCGTCTGCTTGCGGGCCTCGTTGCGCAGCTTGCGGCAGACCTCCAGGCCGTCCATGCCCGGCAGGTTGAGATCGAGCACGATGGCGTCGAAGTCGTGCACCACTGCCAGGTGCAGGCCGGTGACGCCGTCGGCCGCGAAGTCGACCGTATGGCCGCGCTCCTCGAGATAATCGCCCAGGTTGGCGGCGATGTCCTGGTTGTCCTCGATGACGAGTATGCGCATCGGCGATGGCTTCCATGGTGCGTGGACGGGATGCCCGGATTCTGGCACACAACCGCGCGAAGCCGGCGTCGCCTCCGCCGCGCGATCCGCGGACACAAAAGACCCGGGACATGCCCGGGCCAATGAGATCAACCGCCCCGATCGACGCAATCCGCCTGCCGGCCCATGGCCCGGCCCTGGAGAGCTCGCTGCGGAGACCCAACGCTACGCGGGCGCCGATTAAACAGCTGTTAAGCCGGACGTTAGCGGATGGTTAAAGCACGGGCCGGCGCGGGCGGCGGCGCCGGCCGGCCCCGGCGTGCACGTGATCCACGATCGCCCCGGCCACGTCCACCCCCGACACCGCCTCCACGCCCTCCAGCCCCGGCGAGGCGTTGACCTCCAGCACCAGCGGCCCGCGCGCGGAATGCACCAGGTCGACCCCGGCCACGCCCAGCCCGAGCACCCGCGCCGCGCGCACCGCCAGCGCGCGCTCGCGCGCGGAGGGCTTCGCCACCGCCGCACTCCCGCCGCGGTGCAGGTTGGCGCGAAAATCCCCTTCCGGGGCCTCGCGCCGCATCGCCGCCACCACCCGGTCGCCCACCACCAGGCAGCGCAGGTCGCTGCCCTGCGCCTCGGCCACGAACTCCTGCACCAGGAACGTGGCATGCAGCCCGCGCAGCGCCTCCACCACGCTGCGCGAGGAGGACAGCTTCTCGGTCAGCATCACCCCGGCGCCCTGGGCGCCCTCGTTGAGCTTGATCACGTGCGGCGGCGGCCCGAGCATCGACAGCAGGTCGGCGGTGTCGTCCGGGTTGTCGCCGAACACCGTGGCCGGCATGTCGATGCCCTCGGCCGCCAGCAGCTGGTGGCAGCGCAGCTTGTCGCGCGCACGCACGATGGCCGCCGACGGATTGGGCGTATGGCAGCCCATCAGTTCGAACTGGTGCAGCACCGCGTTGCCGTAGCGCGAGACCGAGGCGCCGATTCGGGGGATCACCGCGTCGTAGCCCTTCAGCGGCCTGCCCCTGTAATGCATGGCGAAGCCGTCGGCGGCGATGCGCATGTAGCAGCGCAGCGGGTCGAGCACCCGCACCGTATGCCCGCGCGCGCGGGCTGCTTCCACCAGCCTGCGGGTCGAATACAGCCGGCCGTTGCGCGACAGGATGGCGAGCTTCATCGCCCAAGGTTACGGCAGGCCCGGCGGGCCGGGAAGCCCGCCCGCGCGCCGTTTGGCGCGTCCGCGGCGCTGTGCCATAGTCCGCTGGTTGCCAATTTACCGCTGTCTCTTCGAAGCATCACTCTGGGAGGGGTTTCATGCTTGAGCAATACGGTTTGTGGCTGGCGCTGGGGTGCGCCGTCATCGCGATTCTCTACGGCGTCTTCGCCACCGGCTGGATCAATCGCCAGCCTGCCGGCAATGAACGCATGCAGGAGATCGCCGGAGCGATCCAGGAAGGCGCGCGCGCCTATCTGAACCGGCAGTACCTGACCATTTCCATCGTCGGCGTGGTGCTGTTCGTGCTGGTCGGGCTGTTCCTCAACTGGCCCACCGCGATCGGCTTCCTGCTCGGCGCGGTGCTCTCGGGCATGGCCGGCTACATCGGCATGAACGTGTCGGTGCGCGCCAACGTGCGCACCGCCGAGGCCGCCCGCAACGGCATCAGCGCGGCGATGGACGTGGCCTTCAAGGGCGGCGCCATCACCGGCATGCTGGTGGTCGGGCTGGGCCTGCTGGGCGTTGCCGGCTACTGGGCGGTGCTCAACTTCATGGGCATGCCCACCGAGGACGTGCTGCACGCCCTGCTGGGCCTGGCCTTCGGCTCCTCGCTGATCTCCATCTTCGCCCGCCTGGGCGGCGGCATCTTCACCAAGGGCGCCGACGTGGGCGCCGACCTGGTGGGCAAGGTCGAGGCCGGCATCCCGGAGGACGATCCGCGCAACCCGGCGGTGATCGCCGACAACGTGGGCGACAACGTGGGCGACTGCGCCGGCATGGCCGCCGACCTGTTCGAGACCTATGCGGTCACCGTGATCGCGACCATGCTGCTGGGCTTCCTGATGGTGTCCGAGGTCGGCAGCAACGGCGTGCTGTATCCGCTGGTGCTGGGCGGCGCGTCCATCATCGCCTCGATCATCGGCGCGATGTTCGTCAAGGTGAAGCCGGGCGGCTCGATCATGGGCGCGCTGTACAAGGGCGTGATCGTGTCGGGCGTGCTGGCGGCGGTGGCGTTCTACCCGATCACCACCTCGCTGATGGCCGACAACGTGCACGGCGCGATGAACATCTTCGCCTGCGCCATCATCGGCCTGGTGCTGACCGGCGCGATCGTGTGGATCACCGAGTACTACACCGGCACCCAGTACAAGCCAGTGCAGCAGATCGCGGCGGCCTCCACCACCGGCCACGGCACCAACATCATCGCCGGCCTGGGCATCTCGATGAAGGCCACGGCGTGGCCGGTGGTCGCGGTGTGCATCGCGATCTGGGCCTGTTTCGAGCTGGGCGGCCTGTACGGCATCGCCATCGCCGCCACCGCCATGCTGTCGATGACCGGCATGATCGTGGCCCTGGACGCCTACGGCCCGATCACCGACAACGCCGGCGGCATCGCCGAGATGGCCGAGCTGCCGTCGGACGTACGCGACGTCACCGACCCGCTGGACGCGGTGGGCAACACCACCAAGGCGGTGACCAAGGGCTACGCCATCGGCTCGGCCGCGCTGGCCGCGCTGGTGCTGTTTTCCGATTACACCCACAACCTGGAAACCCACCTGGGCGCGGGCACCACGTTCGACCTGTCCAACCACATGGTGATCATCGGCCTGCTGATCGGCGGCCTGATCCCGTACCTGTTCGGCGCCATGGCGATGGAAGCCGTGGGCCGGGCGGCGGGCTCGGTGGTCGAGGAAGTCCGGCGCCAGTTCCGCGAGATTCCCGGGATCATGGAGGGCACCGGCAAGCCCGACTACGGCCGCGCGGTGGACATGCTGACGAAGTCGGCGATCAAGGAAATGATCCTGCCCTCGCTGCTGCCGGTGGCGGTGCCGGTCATCGTCGGCCTGCTGCTGGGGCCGCAGGCGCTGGGCGGGCTGCTGATCGGCACCATCGTCACTGGCGTGTTCGTGGCGATCTCCATGACCGCCGGCGGCGGCGCCTGGGACAACGCCAAGAAGCACATCGAGGACGGCCACCACGGCGGCAAGGGCAGCGAGGCCCACAAGGCGGCGGTCACCGGCGATACCGTCGGCGATCCCTACAAGGACACCGCCGGCCCGGCCATCAACCCGCTGATCAAGATCATCAACATCGTCGCCCTGCTGATGGTGCCGCTGCTCTGAGCAGGGCCCGGGCGACACCTGCCTGAAACGGAACGGCGGCCCCAGGGCCGCCGTTCTTCTTCACGATCCAGCGGGATGCAGGGCTACTGCGCCTCGAACGCCCCGGCCGCCACGTCGAACCACGGCGTGCACAGCTGCTGCTGGCTGTCGGCCAGGGCAAAGGACGCCTGCCAGACCTCCACGCCGTCCACCTGCTCCGGATCACGGAACAGCTCCCCGTCGAACGCCGCCACGCCCAGGCACCAGCGCAGCCGCCGCGGCGGCTCGCCCACCAGCGGCGAGAAGCTGAAGCTGCCTTCCAGCGCCTGGCCGGGGGCAAGCCTGGCGGCAAGCGGCGTCGGCGGCAGGGTCGGGCTGGGCTGCGGCAGCGGCCGGGCCACGTGGCTGAGCACCAGGCCGCCATCGCCGTCCTCGTGGAACCCGGGTTCGCCCACTTCCCCGGTCTGCTGGCGCCTGGTCATCACCGCGTGGCGATTGCCACGGTCGAACACCGCCAGATCCGCATCGCCGGTGTTGTGCACGCGATAGCGCACCTGCAGCGGGCCGCCCGCGCGGACATCGAACGCGGCCTCGACGCGTACGCCATCGCCCTGGATCGTGGTCGCCGGCGCTTCGGTCATGGTGGTGCCCTCCATCGGTTCGTTGGTCTGATCGTAACCGGCGTGGCCGCCGTGCGCGCACGCGCCGCCGGCTCCCGCCATCACCAGCGCTGCCAGCAGCGCATGGCGCGCGCTGGCGCCGGGGAGTCTGGATTTCATGCGATAGCGTCCTCGGGTCGAGCCTGGTCAATCAGGATAAAAAAATGACGGGCAGCCTGCCGTGAAGCAGGCTGCCCGCCGTCTCCGTCCCTGGAGAGTGCAACCGCTGCCAGGGGCAGGCGGTTACAGGGCGTAGCTGGGGCGATCGGGCAGCCCCATTTCCCGACGGATGCCGTTCTCCGTCAGGTGCATCGGGTTGTGGGTGGTGGGCGGGGTGGAGGGATCGCCGTCGAAGTCGTAGGGATCGGCGGAGGTCTCAAGGCCAACGGCCTGCCGCTCGGCGTTGGGCACCCGGCCCGAATCGGGGCCTTCACCCCGGTAGGTGCCCGGCTGGAAGGTGCCGGTCACGCCGTTGTAGGCATGCGAGAGCTCGTGGAAGAGCACCACGCTGGAGGTCGGGAAGGCATCCATGTGGAAGGACGGGTTGTAGCTCACCAGCACGTCCGATCCGGTGCCGGCCTGGCCGTTGCTGATCTCGGCGTTGGTCCGGCCCATGGTCTGGGCGTAGCCGTTCTGCTCGTTGGCCAGCTCGCGGATGGTCACCACGTTGCCCTGCTCGGCGGCGGCATCAAGCTCGGCCAGCATCTGCTGCCCGGCCGGGGACGCCCGCAGGAAATCGAGCTCGGCTTCCATGCGCTGCTGGAAGGCCTCCGAGCCGGTCACCACCACGCTGCTGCCCAGCTCCGGATCGATCTCCACGTTCACCACCGTGGGCGCGGCGCCGCCGCTGGCATTGATCAGGTCGTTGACGGTGGCATAGACGGTGTCGTCGGCGTGCGCGCCTTCCACTTCGGTGCTGCCGTCGCCGGTATACACCGTGTTCTGGCTGCCGGTCAGGTTGACCTGGTCGTTGCCGCCGCCGGCGGAAATGATGTTCTGCCCGGCGCCGCCGTGGATGACGTCGTCGCCGCGGCCGGCGTCGATATGGTTGAAGCCGCTGCCGGCGTGGATCTCGTCGTTGCCGCGGCCACCGAAGATCACGTTGGCGCCGTCGCCGCCGTGGATGACGTCGTCACCGTCGCCGCCGTCGATGTCGTTGCGCCCGCCGATGGTCTGGATGGAGTCGTTGCCGTCGCCGCCCTGGATGCGGTCGTCGCCCATGCCGGTGACGATGCGGTCGTCCCCGGCGCCGGCATCCACCACCATGTTGACGGTGACGTTGGGCGCGGCCTCGATGATGTCGTTGCCGGCGCCGGTGCGGATGGTCAGCTCCTGGCGCTCGGTCAGGCGCACTTCGTAGACCTCGCCGTTGACGTCGATGTCCAGGGTGCCGTCGTCGCGCTGGCTGATCTGCACGTGGTCGTCGCCGTCCCCGTTGGTGGTGAACACCACCTGGTCGCTGCTCACATAGCTGCTGAACAGGCTGCCGGCCTGGGTCTGCTCGCGGGTCACGGTGGCCTGCTCGCCCTGGTGCAGCTCGGCGTTGCGGATGGTCTTGCCGTCCGGGGTGGTCTTGTTCGGCAGGCTGGAGCCGGTGTCGTTGCCGGAGATGGTGACGGCGCCGTCCGCGGCACCGTCCAGGGGCGCGTCCACCGGCGCGGCCTGGTCGCTGCGCAGCGGCGCCTCGGCGAACCGGTCGCCTGCCAGCGCGGGATCCTCCCAGTACTGCTGCTGCGACTGGGCGATCGTCGAAGGGGAAACTGCTGTGTCCAGATTCAGTGACATGGGCGTGGCCTGCATGTTTTGTCAGTACGGTGGCGTATAGATACGCTCAGGCATTGCGTCCGCCAAGCTGGGGCGTACCCGAGGTAGGGGGATCGCCCGGGTCATCGGGCGACCGGGCCGGCCCGTCTGCGGGCCGGCCCGGCCGGATCATCGAGCGCGTCCGGCGCGATCAGGGCGCCATGTAGCTGGGACGCAGATCCAGCCCCATTTCCTCGCGGATGCCGTTCTCGGTCAGCTCGTAGGGGTTGGAGTTGGTCACCCGCCCGTTGCCGAAGTCGAACTCCGGATGGCTGCTCGGCAGGCCCACGGCCTGGCGCTCGACGTTCACCAGCCCGTAGTCGGGATGGCTGCGGCCCTCGGCGCCGCCGTCATAGTTGCCCGGCATGAAGGTGCCGGTCACCGCGTTGAAGCCGTGCGACATCTCGTGGTAGAGGATCACCGACGGAGCCGGCAGGCTTTCAACGAAGAACGACGGGTTGTAGGAAATCGTCACGTCCGATCCGCCGCCGGCCTGGCCGTTGCTGATGTAGCTCGGGATCATGCTGGCATAGCCGTTCTGCTCGTTCTGCAGCTCGCGGATGGTCACCGTGTTGCCATTGGCGGCCGCGGCATCGAACTCGGCCAGCATCTGCTGCCCGTTGGGCGAGTTGCGCAGCATCTCGATGTCGGCCTGCACGCGGCTCACGAACTCCTCCGAGCCCTCGATGGTCATGCTGCGGCCCAGCGACGGATCCAGCACCACGTTGACGACCGTGTTGCTGCCGCCGTTCTCGGCGCTGATGCGGTCGGAGATCGCCTCGGTCGCGTAGATCACGTCCTGGCCGCCGTTGTTGACCACGGTGCTGTCGTCACCCGCGTACACGCGCGAATCACCGGTACCGGTATGGATGACGTTGTTGCCCAGCCCGCCGACCAGGATGTTCTGGCCGGTGACGCCGTCGATCCGGTCGTCGCCCACGCCGCCATCGATGTAGTCGATGCCCTGGCCGCCGGTGATGGTGTCGTTGCCTTCGCCGCCGTACAGCACGTTGCGGCCGGCGCCCAGCACCGAGATGGCGTCGTCCCCGGCGCCGCCGTAGACGTAGTTGTTGCCTTCGCCCAGGGTGATAACGTCGTTGCCGGCGCCGCCCTGGATGCGGTCGTCACCGCTGCCCAGCGCGGAGATGACGTTGTCGCCCGCGCCGCCCTCGATGACGAAGTTCACCGTCACCCCCGAATCGATCTCGATGGTGTCGTCGCCGTCGCCGGCGCGGATGGTGATCTCCTGCCCGCGGGCCAGCTCGACCTCGTAGGTCTCGCCGTTGACGTCGAAGCTGACGCTGCCGTTCGCGTTCTGGGTCACCTGGACCTGGTCGTTGCCGTCGCCGGTGGTGAACACCAGCTGGTCGGACGCCACGTAGTACTGCCCGCCCTGCTCGACCGCGGTGCGCTCGCGGGTGATGGACACCCCCGGCGACTCATGCAGCTGGTCGACCAGGATCGGCTTGCCGTCGACGGTGGACTCCTGGGTGCGCGTGCCCTCGTTGGTGGCGTCGCCGTCGATGCGGGTTGCGCCCAGGTCGACCCGCGGCCCGATGCCCGAACCGTCCACAGGGCCGGCGGTGGGATGGGTCGGAGAGCTCTCCAGCTCGTGCCGCTGGATGCGGGCGGCGCTGTCGAGCGGTTGCTCCCACACCCCCGCCTGGTTGTGCAGGGCGGCTGCGGCCGGGTTCGCGGAATCAAGCTGTACGGACATTTCGGGCACTCCCTCTCGGATATCGTGGTGAAATAGATACGCCTGCGTATGGACGCATCCAAGCTGGGGCGTTCCCCATCTGGGGTTCACCCTAGGGGGCCGGAGCGCGGGCGGGGAGCGCGGATGCTGCGTCGCAGCAGGAACCCGTTAAAATAGGCGGCCACAAGCCACCCCCCACCCCAGCGGCGCCGATGCGCCGCGCGTCGGAGACCACCCATGGGCCTGGACCACGTTCCCGCCGGCAACAATCCGCCGGAAGAAATCAACGTCATCATCGAGATCCCGAAGGACTCGGAGCCGGTGAAGTACGAAGTCGACAAGCAGAGCGGCGCGATCTTCGTCGACCGCGTGCTGTCCACGCCGATGCGCTATCCGTGCAACTACGGCTACGTGCCCGACACCGTCTGCGGCGACGGCGACCCGGCCGACGTGATGGTGATCCTGCCCCTGCCGCTGGTGCCCGGCTCGGTGATCCGCTGCCGCCCGGTGGGCGTGCTGAACATGGTGGACGAGGCCGGTTCCGACGAGAAGATCCTGGCGGTGCCGGTGGCGAAGGTCTTCGCCGGCTATGCCCACGTCAACGATATCGACCAGGTCTCGCCGCACTGGCTGGAGCGCATCGGCCACTTCTTCGAGCACTACAAGGATCTGGAGAAGGAGAAGTGGGTGCGCCTGGAGGGCTGGGGCAACGCCGAGGAGGCCAAGCGCGTGCTGGTCGAGTCGATGAAGCGCTTCAGCGGCGGCTGAGCCGGCCGGATCGAAACAGCGGAAACAGGAAGGCGGGCCCCGGGCCCGCTTTTCCTTTGCGATCCCTGCTGGTTCAGGACGGCTGCGAAGCGTCCGGCGCCAGCGACCTAGGGTCGCCACCAGCTGTATTACGGAGCGCCGCTCCCTAGCCTGTGCACTTTCCCGATTCCGGTGCACAACATGGACGCCCTCGCCGCTCCCATCCAGCAATCCCCGTTCGACATCGGCGGCCTGCCGCCGCTGCCTGCCGGGCTTGACGCCCACGCCTTCGCCCTTGACGCCGCCAACGCCGGCCCCGACCTTGGCGAACACATCGCCAACCTGGCCGAGCAGGGCAACCTGGGCGAGTTCCTCGACCAGACCCGCTCGGCCGTGGATCTGGCCAGCCAGACCCCGTTCCTGCGCGAACAGCTTGACCCGGCGCTGGGCGTGATCCGCGACGCGCTGGCCGGCTTCGACGCCAGCCAGCTGCCGCGCACCGAACAGGATGCGATCGGCGACGTCGTCGCCCTGCTCGACACCCACCTGGAGGAAACCGGTGGCACCGCCCAGGTGCCCGGTGGCGGCCTGCAGGCCCATGAGGATGCCGGCGGCCACCTGATCGAGCGCCATGTGGGCAAGAGCGAACAGTGGCTGGTCGACCGGGTGCGCAATGACAACATCAGCGCCGCCTCCAGCTTCCGCGACCTGCCCGAAGCCGAGTACTTCGTGTCCGAGACCATCGCCGACCACCAGGGCGCGGTCGACGACTGGCTCAACGGCAAGGGTGGCAACCGCCTGGTGATCGACTCGAGCTTCGATGCCACCACCGGCATCTCCGTGGCCCGGGGCGAGAGCCAGGCCGAGGACGTGTTCTCGGTGAGGCTGGTGCTGGAACGCTCCGACCGCCTGGACATCGGTTATAGAATCATCACCGGATATCCCTCGGCGCCCTGATCCCGATGAACGACTACCCCACGCTGCAGAACTTCTTCTCCGCCTGGTTCCATCAGGACTGGATGCTCGACCATGACAGCGCGGACGCGGTGGTCGACGCCTGGCGCGAGAGCGAGGGCGATGAATACATCGCCCGTGCCCGCGACGAGCTCGACCGCCTGCTTGCGCGCGACTTCGACGAGGCGGCGCTGGGGGCGGCGGTACGCGGGTTGGGATGCGAATACGACCCGACCCGCGACGACACCAGCTGGCACGACTGGCTGGCCGACATCAGGCAGCGCCTGCAGTCCTGAGGGCTACATGGGCGGCGCGGCCGCCCCGGCTCGGTGCGGATAGCGGGCGAAGATCTCACTGATCGCCTGGCTGATGCGCATTTCGCGGTTTTCGGCGTCGATGCTGCCTACCCGTCCCACCGCGATTCCTTCCCACACCAGCCGGTTTTGCGCCACGTCCACCAGATCCACGTTCATCGTGCCCTCGGTGTAGCGCCGCACGTGGGTCTCGTCACGCCAGTACGGCACTGCGATATAGGCGCGGTGCCGGTAGCTGTAATAGTAGGCATGATCCACGGTGGGGATCGAACTGACGTCGGTGCGCCGCTGCATGTAGGCGTTGACGTTGACCCACAGATCCGGACTCTCGGCATCGTAGCGGTAGCCGCGCGCCTGCATCTCGCGGCCGACCGCGTCCTTGATGATCTCGCTGGTGGCCGTTTCATAGCCGTACGCCTCGACGGCCAGCGGATCGTGGAAGGCCCAGGTGCGGTAGGCGGCGAAGTTGGCGCGCGGATCGGCCTCGGCGCTGATGCGCGGGCCGGTGGCACAGCCGGCCAGCAGGAGCGCGGCGCAAAAGGCAACGATCCAGGCTGCGGTACGACGGGTGGTGCTCATGGCGGATCTCCCGGCCGGGTGAAATTGGCCGGGGCACCGAACGCGGCGTCCCGGCGGCTCGTCAATTTATACGCAACCGGGCGTGCAACCGTTGCGACAGCCGCGTGAACCGTTCATTCACGCCGGTAGACCTGCGCGCCCCCGGCCCGGAACTGCGCCGCCTTCTCCGCCATGCCCGCTTCCAGCGCCGCTTCTTCCCCGGCCCGTTCTCCCGCGGCGTGGTTGCGCACCTCCTGGCTGATCTTCATCGAGCAGAACTGCGGGCCGCACATCGAGCAGAAGTGGGCCAGCTTGTGCGCCTGCTTCGGCATCGTCTCGTCGTGCATGGACTGCGCTTTCTCCGGATCCAGCCCGAGGTTGAACTGATCCTGCCAGCGGAACTCGAAGCGCGCCTTGCTCAGCGCGTTGTCGCGCACCTGCGCACCGGGATGGCCCTTGGCCAGGTCGGCTGCGTGGGCGGCGATCCTGTAGGCCATGATCCCGTCGCGCACGTCCTGGCGGTTGGGCAGGCCCAGGTGTTCCTTGGGGGTGACGTAGCAAAGCATCGCGGTGCCGTACCAGCCGATCATCGCCGCGCCGATCGCGCTGGTGATGTGGTCGTATCCGGGCGCGATGTCGGTGGTCAGCGGGCCCAGGGTGTAGAACGGCGCCTCGCCGCACTCGGCCAGCTGCTTGTCCATGTTTTCCTTGATCAGCTGCATCGGCACGTGGCCGGGGCCTTCGATCATGGTCTGCACGTCGTGCTTCCACGCGATCTTCGTCAGCTCGCCCAGCGTCTCCAGCTCGCCGAACTGGGCGGCATCGTTGGCATCGGCGATGCAGCCCGGACGCAGGCCGTCGCCCAGCGAGAAGGCCACGTCGTAGGCCTTCATGATGTCGCAGATGTCCTCGAAGTGTTCGTAGAGGAAGCTTTCGCGGTGATGCGCCAGGCACCACTTGGCCATGATCGAACCGCCGCGGCTGACGATGCCGGTGACCCGCTTCGCGGTCAGCGGCACGTAGCGCAGCAGCACGCCGGCGTGGATGGTGAAGTAGTCCACGCCCTGCTCGGCCTGCTCGATGAGGGTGTCGCGGAAGATCTCCCAGGTGAGCTCCTCGGCGCGGCCGTCGACCTTCTCCAGCGCCTGGTAGATCGGCACCGTGCCGATGGGCACCGGCGAGTTGCGGATGATCCACTCGCGGGTCTCGTGGATGTGCTTGCCGGTGCTCAGGTCCATGACGTTGTCGGCGCCCCAGCGGATCGCCCACACCAGCTTCTCCACTTCCTCGGCGATGCCCGAACTCACCGCCGAATTGCCGATGTTGGCGTTGATCTTGGTGAGGAAGTTGCGGCCGATGATCATCGGCTCGCTCTCGGGATGGTTGATGTTGCAGGGCAGGATCGCGCGGCCGCGGGCGATCTCGTCGCGCACGAACTCCGGCGTGATCCGCGCCGGAATCGAAGCACCGAACGATTGTCCGGGGTGCTGGTCCAGCAGCCCGCCCGCGTCGGCCAGCGCTTCAAGCCGCTGGTTCTCGCGGATCGCCACGTACTCCATCTCCGGGGTCACGATGCCGCGCCGGGCGTAATGCATCTGGGTGACATTGGCGCCGTCCCTGGCCCGGCGCGGCAGCGCGCGCGCGGGGAAACGCACCCCATCGAGCCTGGAGTTGGTTTCGCGCGCGCGCCCGAACTCCGAAGTCAGCGCCGGCAGCGCTTCCGTATCCCCGCGCCCGGCGATCCAGCCCGCGCGCAGCGCGGGCAGGCCCGCCGACAGGTCGATGCGCGCATCCGGATCCGTGTACGGCCCGGACGTGTCATAGACGGTGATCGGCGGATTGTCCTCGCCGCCGAACAGGGTCGGCGTCGCCGTCTGCACGATCTCGCGCATGGCCACGCGCAGATCCGGGCGCGAGCCCGCGACGAAGACCTTGCGCGAACCCGGGATCGGCCGGGTGACGGAATCGGAAAGCTGCTGGGCCTGCTGCTGCAGGGGCGAAGGCATGGCGTTCATCGGCATCGTCCTGTGTGGGCGGGACGAAGCGGCGGCGCATGCTGCGCACGGATCGCGGGCCGGCAAGCGCGGCGGCGATACGGCACATCCTGCGAAGCTTCCCTACGCCGGTATGAGCCGGATCAGGTTCGAAGGGTCTGTCTCAACCACGCCGTGCCGGCCGCGGTACCCCCGCTTCGGGATCCATTGGATCATGAAGCGCCCACCATGGCCAGCGCCGTATGATGCCGCCGATGCACGACGACCCAGCCCACGCCACCACCGCGTCCGCACCCGCCGGGGTAGGCAACATCGGCGTGGGCTTCGATCTGCTCGGCCACGTCTTCGACGGGCCGGGCGACGTCGCGGTCGTGCGCAGGATCGACGAGCCCTTCGTCCGCATCGACACCATCACCGGCGATGCGCCCGGCGTGGAGAAGATCCCGCTGGAGGCCGCCGCCAACACCGCCGGGCGGGCGCTGATGGCCCTGCGCGAGGGCCTCGGGCTGGCGCACGGCTTCGCCATCGAGCTGGACAAGGGCATCCCGCTGGGATCGGGCATGGGCGGCTCGGCGGCCTCCTGCGTGGCCGCGCTGGTGGCCGCCAACGCGCTGCTGGAGACGCCGCTGCCGCTGCAGGCGCTGTATCCGTTCGCGCTGGACGGCGAGTCGGTCGCCAGCAACAGCCGCCAGGGCGACAACGTTGCGCCGATGCTGATGGGCGGCGCGGTGCTGGCGACGGCCGACAGGATCATCCCCCTGCGGGTGCCCGGGTGGCTGCACTGCGTGGTGGTTCATCCCGGCCAGGTGCTGGAAACCCGGCGCGCGCGCGCGGTGCTGGCCGAGCCGTACCCGCTGCGGGAGATCACGGCCCACTCGGCCTGCCTGGCCCAGTTCCTGCTGGGCCTGGAGCGCGCCGACGAAGGCCTGCTCCGCGCCGGCCTGCACGACCTGCTGGTGGAGCCGCGGCGCGCGCCGCTGGTGCCGGGCTTTGCCCAGGTGAAGGCCGCCGCGCTCGACCATGATGCGCTGGGCGCCAGCCTCTCCGGCGCCGGGCCGGCCGTGTTCGCGTGGTTCGCCTCCCGGGCCGGGGCCGAAGCCGCCGCCCCGGCGATGCGCGCCGCATTCCAATCCGCCGGCTTTCCGGCCCGCAGCTGGGTGTCCCCGGTGGCGGCGCCCGGAGCGGGCCTCATCGAGTCCGCCACATGATCCTGCTCATCATCTATGTCCTGCTCGCGCTCGGGGTGTCGTTCCTGTGTTCCATCCTGGAAGCCTCGCTGCTGGCCATCACCCCCACCCAGATCCAGGCCGGCAAGGCCGAAGGCAGGCACTGGGCGGGGGTCTACGAAACCATGAAGGCCGACGTGGATCGTCCGCTGGCGGCGATCCTGACCCTCAACACCGTGGCCCACACCATGGGCGCGGCCGGGGCCGGCGCGCAGTACGCGCGCGTGTTCGGCTACGGCAGCGAAGCGCTGTTCGCGGCGGCGCTGACCGCGGCGGTGCTGATCGTGACCGAGATCATCCCCAAGACCATCGGCGCCCGCTACGCGGTCGGGGTGGCGCCGCTCGTAGCCCGGGTGCTGCCGTTCCTGGTGGTGGCGCTGGGGCCGCTGGTGTGGATGTCGCAGCAGCTGACGAAGCTGATCACCCGCGGCCGCCCGCCGCCGGCGCCGCGCCACCGCGACGAGCTGATGACGGTGGCCACGATGGGCGAGAACGCCGGCCAGCTGCATCCGGGCGAAACCCGGCTGGTGCACAACTTGCTGCAGCTGGACGCGATCAAGACCGCCGACATCATGACCCCGCGCACGGTGGTGTTCTCGCTGCCGGTGGACACCCGGCTGGACGGGTTCGTGGAGGCGGTGAAGGACTCCCCGTTCACCCGCATCCCGGTGCACCAGCCGGGCGATTCGGCCGACATCACCGGCTTCGTGATCAAGGGCGAGGTGCTGATGCGGTGCATCACCGGCGAGGATCCGGATGCCACCCTGGCCGACCTCGCCCGGCCCATCATCTCCACCCTGGATCGGATGCCGGTGGACGGGCTGTTCCGCAACATGATCGCCGACGGCCACCACATCATGCTGGTGGTGGACGAGTACGGCGCGGTGCTGGGCATCGTGACCCTGGAGGACGTGGTGGAAACCGTCTTCGGCTTCGAGATCGTCGACGAGCTGGACACGGTGCCGGATCTGCGCGAGTACGCCCGCAAGCTGTGGCATGAGCGCGCACGGCGCAGCGGGGTGGCGGTGGCCACGGTGGATACCGGCCGCGGGCCGGCGGACACGGAGCGCTAGCGCAGCGAGGCGTTGATCCGCTCCAGCGCCTCGGCGCCGGGCGACAGCGTGTCGGCCTCCAGCGAATTGAGCGGAACCTCCACGGTGCCCAGGTGCGCGTGCAGGTCGTCGGCCTCCGGATCCACGTACAGCAGGCCGGTGGCGATCTCGCCGTGGGCGTGGCGCTGCTGGATCAGGTTCATGGCGGCAATGCGGTCGCGCGGGTCGTAGTCGTCGGCCAGCTTGTGCAGGCGCAGCACCGAGCCGTCGTGCTGCTCGACGTCGACCACCTCGCCGGGCGCGTAGTCGGCGACGATCTCCGCCCGCGGCGGCATCACGTCCAGGCGGCTGACCGCCTCGTTGTGCTCGCGCACCCAGTCGTAGCTGCGGGTGCTGCCGGCGTGGTTGTTGAACGCCACGCACGGGCTGATCACGTCCAGGAACGCCGCCCCGCGGTGGCTGAGCGCGCCCTTGATCAGCGGCACCAGCTGCTGCTTGTCGCCGGAGAAGCCGCGGCCGACGTAGGAGGCGCCAAGCTGCAGGGCCATGGTCACCATGTCCAGCGGCGCATCGGAATTGACCGCGCCCTTCTTCGACACCGAGCCCTGGTCGGCGGTGGCCGAGAACTGGCCCTTGGTCAGCCCGTAGACGCCGTTGTTCTCGACGATGTAGGTCATGTTCACGCCGCGGCGGATGGCGTGCACGAACTGGCCGATGCCGATAGAGGCCGAGTCACCGTCCCCGGACACGCCCAGGTAGATCAGGTCGCGGTTGGCCAGGTTGGCGCCGGTGAGCACGCTGGGCATGCGCCCGTGCACGGTGTTGAAGCCGTGCGACTGGCCGAGGAAGTAGTCCGGGGTCTTGGAGCTGCAGCCGATGCCCGACAGCTTGGCCAACCGGTGCGGTTCGATCTCCAGCTCCCAGCAGGCCTGGATGATCGCGGCCGAGATCGAGTCGTGCCCGCAGCCCGCGCACAGGGTGCTGATCTTGCCCTCGTAGTCGCGGCGGGTGAAGCCGAGCGCGTTGCACGGCAGGGTCGGGTGGCGCAGCTTCGGCTTGGCCAGGTAGGTCATGCGGTCACCTCCCGTGTCCCCTCGGGGCGCTCCGCCTCGGGCCGCTCCGCCCCGGGGCGCACATGCTGCGCGATGGTACCGGCAATGAAGCGCGCGGTGACCGGGGTGCCGTCGTAGTGCAGCACCGCCACCAGTCGCGCGGGATCAACCTCGAACTCGTTGATGAGCAGGCTGCGCAGTTGGCCGTCGCGGTTCTGCTCGACCACGAACACCGAGTCGTGGCCGAGGATGAAGTCGCGCACGCCGTCCGGGAACGGATACGCCCGCACCCGCAGCGTGTCCAGTTCGACCCCCTCGCCGCGCAGCTGCCCGATCGCCTCCGCCATCGCCGGGCTGGTCGAACCGTAGAAGATCACTCCGTGGCGCGCCGGCGCCGCTCCCTGCGCGACCACCGGCTGCGGCACCAGCCCCTTGGCCGTGTCGAACTTCTGCAGCAGCCGCTGCATGTTGTAGACGTAGTCCGGGCCGCGCTCGGAATACTGCGCCTGCGGGTTGCGCGAGGTGCCGCGGGTGAAATACGCGCCCTTTTCCGGGTGGGTGCCCGGCCAGGTGCGCCAGGGGATGCCGTCGCCGTCCACGTCCTTGTAGCGGGCGAACTCTGCACCGGCCTCAAGCTGCGCGGCGGTCATCACCTTGCCGCGGTCGTAGCCGCGCGCATCGTCCCAGGCGAACGGCGCGCACAGGCGCTGGTTCATGCCGATGTCCAGGTCGCTCATCACGAACACCGGCGTCTGCAGCCGGTCGGCGAGGTCGAACGCGGCGGCCGAGAACTCGAAGCACTCGGCCGGATCCTCCGGAAACAGCAGCACGTGCTTGGTATCCCCGTGCGAAGCATGGGCGCAGGCAAGCACATCCGACTGCTGGGTGCGGGTGGGCATGCCGGTCGACGGCCCGCCGCGCTGCACGTTGATGATGGTCACCGGGATCTCGGCGAAGTAGGCCAGGCCGATGAACTCGTTCATCAGCGAAACGCCGGGGCCGGAGGTGGTGGTGAAGGCGCGCGCGCCGTTCCAGCCGGCGCCGACCACCATGCCGATCGAGGCGATCTCGTCCTCGGCCTGGATGATGGCGTGACGCGCCCTGCCCTCCCCGTCGACGCGGAACCTGCGGCAGTATTTCTCGAACGCCTCGGCCAGCGAGGACGACGGCGTGATCGGATACCAGGCGCAGACGGTGGCGCCGCCGTACACGCAGCCCAGCGCCGCCGCCGCGTTGCCCTCGGCGAAGATCCGGTCGCCGACGGCGTCGGCCCGGCGCACCTGCAGGCCGAACGCATCGGCGCAGTGTTCGCGCACCCAGTCGCGGCCGATCTCCAGCGCCCTGATGTTCGGCGCCAGCAGCTTGGGCTTGCTCCGGTACTGCTCGCCGACCAGCGCCTCGATCGCCTCCGTCTCGATCCCGAGCAGCGCGCCGAGCGCACCCACGTACATGATGTTCTTGAACAGCTGGCGCTGGCGCGGATCCTCCCAGGCCCCGTTGCACAGCCGGGTGAGCGGGATCCCGATGACGGTGACGTCGTCGCGGAAGCGCGACCGCTGCAGCGGCCTGCTGCTGTCGTAGAGCAGGTACCCGCCGGGCTCGATCTCGGCCAGATCCGCGTCCCAGGTCTGCGGGTTCATCGCCACCATCAGGTCGACGCCGCCGCGCCGGCCCAGCCAGCCGTCCTCGCACACCCGCACCTCGTACCAGGTCGGCAGGCCCTGGATGTTGGAGGGGAAGATGTTGCGCGGGCTGACCGGCACGCCCATGCGCAGGATGGCCTTGGCGAACAGCTCGTTGGCCGAGGCGGAACCCGAGCCGTTGACGTTGGCGAACTTGACCACGAAGTCGTTCACCGCCCGCAGCGGCGCGTGGGCGGGGGTCATGCGGCCTGCCTCCGGCGGCGGTGGTCGTCCTCGCCGGCGTAGGTCTCCTGCAGCAGGAACTTCTGCATGTCCCAGGCGCCGGTTGGGCAGCGCTCGGCGCACAGGCTGCAGTGCAGGCACACGTCCTCGTCCTTGACCATCACACGGGCGGTCGGCAGCGGCGCGGACACGTACAGCGGCTGCCCGGTGTTCAGCGCCGGCGCGGTCAGCCGCGTGCGCAGTTCGGCCTCCTCGCCGTTCATGGTGAAGGTGATGCAGTCGGTCGGGCAGATGTCCACGCAGGCGTCGCACTCGATGCACTTGTCGCGGGTGAACACGGTCTGCACGTCGCAGTTGAGGCAGCGCTGGGTTTCCTTCCAGGCGGTGGCGGCGTCGAAGCCCAGCTCCACCTCCACCTGCATGCTGTCCAGCTTCCTGGCCGCCTCCGACCACGGCACCGCGTAGCGCTCGTCGGGCGAGACCGCGTTGTCGTAGCTCCACTCGTGGATGCCCATCTTCTGCGAGGCCAGGCTCACCCCCGGCGCCGGGCGCTCGTGCGGGTCGTCGCCCTCCAGCAGCCGGTGCACCGACACCGCCGCGGCGTGGCCGTGGGCCACCGCCCAGATGATGTTCTTCGGCCCGAACGCGGCGTCGCCGCCGAACAGCACGTTGGGCAGCGTCGACTGGTGGGTCACCTCGTCCACCACCGGCATGCCCCACTCGTTGAACTCGATGCCGATGTCACGCTCGATCCACGGGAACGCGTTCTCCTGCCCGACCGCGATCAGCACCTCGTCGCAGGGATGGAACTCGTCCGGCTCGCCGGTCGGCACCAGGCTGCGGCGGCCGGCGTCGTCGAACTCCACCCGCACCTTCTGGAAGCTCATGCCGGTCAGCCGGCCGCTGGCGTGCACGAAGCTCCTGGGCAAGCGGCAGTCGAGGATCGGGATCCCCTCCTCCATCGCGTCCTCCTTCTCCCACGGGCTGGCCTTCATCTGGTCGAAGCCCGAGCGCACCAGCACCTTCACGTCCGCCCCGCCCAGCCGGCGCGCGCTGCGGCAGCAGTCCATCGCGGTGTTGCCGCCGCCCAGCACCAGCACCCGCTTGCCGATCTTCGTCACATGGCCGAAGTAGACGTTGGCCAGCCAGTCCAGGCCAACGTGGATATTGGCCGCGCACTCCCTGCGCCCCGGCAGGTCCAGGTCGCGCCCGCGCGGCGCGCCGCTGCCGACGAAGACCGCGTCGAAGCCCTCGGCCAGCAGCGCCTTCATCGAATCGATCCGGCGGCCGCCGACGAAGTTCACGCCCATGTCGAGGATGTAGCCGGTCTCCTCGTCGATCACCGACTCGGGCAGGCGGAAGCGCGGCACCTGGGTGCGCATGAAGCCGCCGGCCTTCGGATCGGCCTCGAACACGGTGATGTCGTAGCCCAGCGGCGCCAGGTCGCGGGCCACGGTGAGCGAGGACGGGCCGGCGCCGACGCAGGCGATCCGGCGGCCGTTGGGGCGCACAACCGGCGCCGGCATCCGCGCGCTGACATCGCCCTTGTTGTCGGCGGCCACCCGCTTGAGCCGGCAGATCGCCACCGGCTGCGGCTTCTCGCCGTTGTTCTGCTCCACCCGCACCCGCCGGCAGGCCGGCTCGCAGGGCCGGTCGCAGGTGCGGCCGAGGATCCCGGGGAACACGTTGCTGCGCCAGTTGACCATGTAGGCGTCGGCGTGGCGGCCGGCGGCGATCAGGCGGATGTATTCGGGCACCGGCGTGTGCGCCGGGCACGCCCACTGGCAGTCCACCACCCTGTGGAAGACGTCCGGGTCGCGAATGTCGGTCGGTTTCACCGCGCTGCCCCCGCTGCTGGCCTTGGCCGGATGCGCCGGCCGCCGCTTGCAGGCCGACTCTAGACCGAATCCTGCCGGTGGTCATGTTGCGGCACGGGGTGGGCCCGCCATTTACTGAACCCTCCGGTTCAGCAATATTTACAGAACCGGCAGGTATCATAATGGCCGTGATGATTCCCGAACCCTCCAACAAGGACGCCCGACCGGCGGCCAGCCCGGGCCGGCCCAAGGATCCCGCCAAGCGCGCCGCGATCCTGGAGGCGGCCGAGCGCATGTTCCTGGAGCACGGCTTCGAGGGCGCGAGCATGGATCAGATCGCCGCCGCGGCGGGGGTCTCCAAGCTCACCGTGTACAGCCACTTCGGCGACAAGGACGCGCTTTTCACCGCGGCCGCCAGGGCCTGGTGCGAGCAGCAGATGCCCGGTTCGGTGTTCGAACGGGCCCCGCACCTGCCGGTGCGCGAGCGCCTGGAGGACATCGCCGGCGCCTACTTCGCCATGATCTGCGCGCCCGAGGCCGTCGCCGGCCACCGCCTGCTGTGCTCGCCGCAGATGGTCGGCAAGCAGCTGGCGCGGCTGTTCTGGGAGGCCGGGCCGCAGCGGGTGCAGGACGAGTTCGCGCGCTTCCTGGAGCGCCGGATCGCCGCCGGAGACCTGGAAATCGACGACGTGCAGCGCGCGGCCGGGCAGTTTTTCGCCCTGGTCAGGGGCGATCTGCATTCGCGCCTGGTGTTCGACTGCGACGACGAGCCGCGGGCCGGCTGCAGGGAGCAGGCGGACGCGCACCTGGAGGCGGCGGTGGGCATGTTCCTGCGCGCCTACGGGGCGCGGAAGCCGGCGCCATGAGCACGCGCCCCGCCCCGGCCATGCCCACCGGCCCGGTGACTTCCGGCACTCAGCCTGCCGCGGCCGCGGCGGCGATGCTGTATCCGGCGCAGCCGCGCCCGTCCCGGTAAACTTGCGAACCCCGCGATCGAGACCGCAACAATGACGATTGACTACGCCAAAGCCCGCCACGCCATGGTCGAACAGCAGGTCCGCCCCTGGTGGGTGCTGGATCCGCGCGTGCTCGATGTGCTGGGCAGGCTGCCGCGGGAGGAGTTCGTGCCCGAGGCCTACCGCGCGGTGGCCTACGCCGACCTGGAAATCCCGCTCGGCCACGGCCAGCGCATGCTCAAGCCGGTCGTCGTCGGGCGCGCCCTGCACAACCTGCTTGTCCAGGATGGCGAGGAAGTGCTGGAAATCGGCACCGGCAGCGGCTACGTCAGCGCCTGCCTGGGCGAACTGGGCCGCGACGTGCTCAGCCTGGAGCGCGTGCCGGAGCTGGCCGAGGCCGCACGCGAGCGCCTGCGCGCGCTGGGCGTGGCCAACGTGACGGTCGAGAACGCCGACGCGTTCAGCTGGGACACCCGGCGCCGCTTCGACGCGATTTTCGTCACCGATGCCGTCGACCAGGTGCCAGCGCGGTTCCTGCAGTGGCTCAAGCCGGACGGGCGGATGTTCATCGTCCGCGGCCGCGCCCCGGTGATGGAAGCGGTGCTGGTGCAGCCGGGCGAAGGCGGCGACGTCAACGCAAGCCGCACCCGGTCGTTGTTCGATACCGAGCTTGGCTACCTGGCCGGCGCCGAGCCGGCCGCCGAATTCCAGCTGTAGCCGCCAAACCCGCCCCCCGGGGCCAACACTCCCCGGTCCCGGGCCGTACGGAAACCACAAGGATCTCCCCATGCTGCGCCGTCTCCCCCTCGCACTCGCCCTTTCCCTCGCCGCGCTGCCGGCGGCCGTGCAGGCCCAGGATCTGATGCAGGCCTATGAAATGGCCCGCACCGGCGATCCTGTGCTGTCGATCTCCGAGTCCCAGCGCGACATCTCCCGCGAAGGCCGGGTGCAGGCGCGCGCGCAGCTGCTGCCCTCACTCAGCGGCAGCGCCTCGATCAACCGCGACTACGTGGCCGGCGCCTCCGGGGACTCGCGCAGCCGGCGATGGGGCGTGGGCCTGCAGCAGACCGTGTTCGACCTGGGCCAGATTGCCAACTACCGCGCCCAGCGCGAGCTGGACGCCGGCGCGAGCTACAACCTGGAAGCCGCCAACGACGAGCTGATCACCCGCACCTCGGCCGCGTACTTCGACGTGCTGGTGGCGATCGAGACCCTGGCCGCCGCGGTGGCCGCCGAGGAGGCGCTGCAGGGCCAGTACGACTTCGCCGACCGCAGGCTGGAGGTCGGCCTGGCGCCGATCACCGACGTGCACGAAGCGCGCGCGCAGTACGACACCGCCCGCGCCAACGTGCTGCTGGCCCGCAACGCGCTGGAAGACGCCTACCAGGCGCTGGCCGAGATCACCGGCCAGCCGGTTCGCCAGCTGCGCGCGCTGCCCGAGGACTTCCAGCCCAGCCTGCCCGCCGACGGCGGCGTCGACGACTGGGTGGCCACCGCGTTCGCGCAGAACCCGACCCTGCGCGCGGCCGAGTACGACACCCGGGCCGCGGCCCACGGCGTGACCGCCGCCCGCGCCCAGCACCTGCCGCGCATCACCCTGGGCGCCGACTACGGCAACTCCTCGCAGTGGGGCGACCTCAACACTGGCGACGTGCCCGGCCAGCCGGGCAGCAGCGGCAGCGAGGGCTACGGCGTTGGCCTGAGCCTGACCGTGCCGCTGTTCGCCGGCGGCGCGATCCGCTCCGGCGTGCGCCAGGCGATCGCCCAGCGCGACATCTCCGAAGACCAGCTGGAAGCCACCCGCCGCTCGCTGGAGCGCAGCACCCGCGCCGCCTACAACGCGGTGGTGGCCGGCGTGAGCGAAGTCGAGGCGCGCCGCCAGGCGGTGGTCTCGGCGCGCAGCGCGTACGAGGCTTCGCAGGTCGGGCTGGAAGTGGGTACCCGCACCGTGGTCGACGTGCTGATCAACCAGCAGAACCTGTTCAACGCCGAAAGCGACCTGGCCCTGGCCCGCTACCGGTTCCTGCAGAGCCGGCTGCTGCTGGCCCAGGCCGCCGGCACCCTGGACATCGGCAACCTGCAGGCGATCAACAGCCTGCTGACCGTGGCCGCCGACTCGCACCTGGAACAGCCGGACGCGGAACAGTAATCCACGGCGTCGGCGTCAGGCCCGTCCGGGCCCCGGCGCCGACGATTCGGGCAGATCCGGCGCGACCACCGCGAGCGTGCGCTCGACCGCGCCGCGGCCTTCGATGACCAGCTTCAGGGCGGCGGCGGCCATGCGCTCGCGCCGCTCGGGGCCGGCCAGCAGTGCCTCCACCTCCCTACCCACCGCGCCGGCATCGCGGCCCACGCACAGCGCATCCACTTCGCGCAGGCGGCGGGCGATGTCGGCGAAGTTGTGCAGGTGCGGCCCGGTGACCATCGCGGTTCCGATGGCCGCCGGCTCCAGCAGGTTGTGGCCGCCGATCTCCTGCAGGCTGCCGCCCACGAAGGCGACGTCGGCGCAGGCGTAGAAACGGGTCAGCTCACCCAGGGTATCGATCACGAATACGGCGTCGTCGGCGTCGGGCTCGCGCGTGAGGGTGCGGGTGGCGGTGCGCATGCCTGCATCCACCGCCTGCTGGGTGGCGGCGCGGAAGCGTTCGGGATGGCGCGGCGCCCACAGCAGCAGCAGATCGGGCCAGCGCCGGCGCAGGCGGGCATGGATCTCCAGCACCGGCGCCTCCTCGTCCACGTGGGTGCTGGCGGCGATCCACACCGGCCGCGGGCCCGCACGCTCGCGGAAGGCCCGGGCGAAGGCTTCCACCTCCGGATCCGCGGCGATGTCGTATTTGAGGTTCCCGGTCACGGCGACCTGGTCTTCGCGCGCGCCCAGGCGCCGGAAGCGCCGCGCATCCTCGGGCGACTGCGCGGCGATCCTGCGGGTGGTGCGCAGGGCGCGGCCCACCAGCGGCCGCAGCGCGCGGTAGCCGCGCAGCGAGCGCGCCGACAGCCGGGCGTTGACGATGTACACCGGCACGCCGTGGTCGCGGCAGCAGAACAGCAGGTTCGGCCACAGCTCGGTCTCCACGATCAGCCCGAGCCGGGGCTGGAAATGATCCAGGAAGCGTTCCACCGCGCCGGACAGGTCATAGGGCAGGTACGCGTGCTCCACCCGGTCGCCCCACAGGCTGGACACGCGCGCCGAACCGGTGGGGGTGATGGTGGTGACCAGCAGGCGCATGCCCGGGCGCAGCGCAAGCAGCGCATCCACCAGCGGCGCGGCGGCGTTGACCTCGCCCACCGACACCGCATGCACCCACAGGGTGGCGCGGTGCGGTTCATCCGCGTACGAGGCGTAGCGCTCCCCCCAGCGGTGGAGGTATTCCACCTGGCGGAACCCGCGCCAGATCAGGTGGTACACCGTCACCGGCACCAGTACGTACAGCGCGGCCGAGTACAGGCCGCGCAGCAGGCGTTCGGTCAGGGCTTCGCGCATCGCGCAAGGATACCCGTTGCCCACCGCCGCGGCCCTCTACAATCTGCGCATGACCACGCCCGCTCCCTTCCCCCGGCCGCCGCTTGCGCCACGCCACTGGCCGACCTGGCTGGGCATCGGGCTGATGGCCGCCGCGGCACGGATACCGTGGCCGCTGCAGCGCGGGCTCGGGCGGGCGCTGGGCAGCCTGCTGCGCGTGCTGCTGGGCAGCCGCCGCCGCATCGCCGTGCGCAACCTGCAGCTGTGCTTCCCGGAGCTGGACGACGACGCCCGCGGGCGCCTGCTGCGCGGGCACTTCCACGCGCTGGGCATCGGCCTGTTCGAGTTCGCGCGGGCGTGGTGGGGATCGGTGGCGCCGCTGCGGCGCGGGCTGGTGGTGGAAGGCCTGGAGCACATGCAGGCCGCGCGCGCGGACGGGCGCGGGGTGATCGTGGTGTCCGGCCACTTCACCACCCTGGAGGTCTGCGGACGGCTGATGTGCGACCACGTGCCGCTGGCCGGCATGTACCGGCCGCACTCGGAGCCGGCGATGGAATGGGCGGTGCGCCGCGGGCGCGCGCGCTATGCGGCGGCGATGTTTCCCAAACAGGATCTGCGCGGCAGCGTGCGCCATCTCAAGCGCGGCGGGCTGCTGTGGTACGCACCCGACCAGGATCCCAGCCGCGGCGACGCGGTCTACGTGCCGTTCTTCGGCCAGCCCGCGCACAGCCTGACCTCCACCCACCAGCTGGCGCGCATGTCGGGGGCGGCGGTGCTGCTGTTCCGGCACCGGCGCCGGGACGATGGCGGCTACACGCTGAGCCTGTCGCCGGCATTCGAAGAGTTTCCGTCACGCGACGCGACGGCGGATACCGCGCGGGTGATGGCGGGCATCGAGGACATGGCGCGTGCGGCCCCCGCGCAGTACCTGTGGATCCACCGCCGCTTCAAGCGCCGTCCAGACGGCGGGGACGTCTACGCCCCGCGGTAGACCGCGCCGTGCGCGCCTATCCCGGGTCGGATCCGGGTTCTTCGCGGGCGAGCAGGCTGCCGGCGTACAGCGCGGCCAGCATCAGGGTCAGGCCGCCCCAGAACGTCGAATAGAACGCCAGGTGAGTGTTGAGCGGGAACACCGTCACCGCCAGCGCCAGCATCGCCGGACGCGCCCGCTCGCGGGCCGCCCTGTCGGAGAACCGCCAGGCGCGCCAGGCCAGCGCCGCCCCGGCCAGCCACAGCAGCAGGCCGAGGATGCCGGTTTCACTGAGCACCTCCAGCACGATCTGGTGCGCGTGCAGGGCCGGGCCGTCACCCCAGGCGGGCGCGTGCTCCGGCACCGGATCGCACTCCGGCCAGGCGGCGCGGAAGCCGCGCACGCCCACGCCGTTGACAGGGCTTTCGCGCACCATGCACAGCGCCCCTTCCCAGATCCGCAGGCGCCCGGACAGCGCGATGTCCACGCCCGACTCGTCGGCGGTGGCCAGCTGCGCGGTGCGCTCCACCCGCTCACGCACCTCCGGCGAGCCCAGGGTCAGCGCCACCAGCACCGCCGCGCCGGCGGCAAACACCAGCAGCATCCGCTTCCAGCCCAGCAGTCCCCAGCCGGAAAACACCAGCACCAGCGCGAACGTGATCCACGAAGCCCGCGCACCGGCCAGCAGCACCGCCAGCCCGACCGCCGCGGCCACCACCACCCATCCCACGGTGCCCCAGCGCCGCGCCACCGGGAACAGCAGGAACGGCGACAGGCTGGCCAGCACCAGCCCGATCTTCAGGTTGCAGGGCCCGAGCACCCCGCCCAGGCGATCGGCCGCCTCGACATCCTCCGCCGAGCACATGGGCCCGCCGCTGATGAGCTGCTTGAGCTGATCGATGCCGAAGAACAGCGGGCTGGTGCCCGCGAATGCCTCGGCCAGCGCGTCCACCGTCCACACCGCCACGATCACCGCCAGGCCGATGAAGGTGATCCGCCGCCCGCGGGCATTGGCCACCGACGAGGCCACCAGCCACAGGAACGGCAGGTAGCGGATGTCCACCAGCGCCTCGCGCATCGCCCGCGGGCCGTCCACCGCGCCCACCACCGAGAACACCTCCGGCAGCCAGTAGGCGCAGAACAGCACCGTGGTCAGCGCCCACGCCTGCACACTGAGCAGCGCGGAGCCGTTGGCGAAGCGCGCGCGCAGCAGCAGCACGATCGCCACCAGCGCGCCCAGCACCATCACCCCCTCGGCGTAGCCGGGCGCGGGCCACAGCGCCACGAAGGCGAGTACGAAATGCGGCGACCAGCGCCAGCCAGGCGCGGCCGCGCCGGATCCAGCGGCGGTCGAATCAGCGGCGGTCGAATTCGTCATATACGGCAAGCGTGGCGTCCTGCATCGCGGACAGGGTATAGGGGATCGCGGCGGGTGGCGCGGGTGGGTCGCGCAGAAGATCCAGCGCGCGCGCGGCAAGCGCCTGCCGGTCGAACGCGGCCACGGCGCCGGACGGCTGCAGTTCGCGCAGCAGCTCGCCCACCCCGCCGTGGCTCCAGCCCAGCACCGGGCGGCCCACCGACAGCGCCTCCAGCACGGTGCGGCCGAACGCCTCGGGCTTGCGCGACAGCTGCAGGATCAGGTCGCTGGCGGCATAGGCCTCGGCAATCCGCGCGGTGGGCGGGGTCATCGCCAGGGCGCCGGACACGCCCAGCTGCGCGGCCTGGTGTCCCAGCTCTTCCAGATAGCGCTCGCGCCCCGGTTCGCGCGCGCCCGGCATCCACAGCCGCGCATCGGATCCCTGCGAGCGCAGCGATGCCAGCAGCGCCAGCGCGTCGGCGTGGCCCTTGAGCCGGGTGCCGCGGCCGGGCAGCAGAATCAGCGGGCCGCTTCCTCCCAGCTGCGGGTGTTCTTCGGCCGCACGCGCCCGCGCCTCGCGATCCGGGGCCGGCCGACGCGGGAACGCCGCCGGATCGATCCCGCGCGCAATCACCCGCAGCCGCTCCGGATCCGTCTGCGGATAGTGTTCAAGCACGTAGTCGCGAACAGTTCCGGACACGCAGATGGCCCGCTCGCCGCGGGCCATGATCGCGCTGTAGCGCGAGGGCGAGTTGAGTCCGTGCACGGTGGTGACGAAGCGCGGACGCCGCGCCTGCGCGATCCCCTGCAGCGCGCGCCAGCCGATCCAGGCCGGCAGCCGCGAGCGGGCGTGGACGATGTCCGCATCCAGCTCCAGCAGCAGCCGGCGCAGCCGCGGCACGTGGCGGAAGGTGAGCGGCGACTTGCGGCCAATCTCCAGGGCCACATGTTCGGCGCCCGTCGCCTGCAGCGCCGGCAGCAGGCGGCCTCCGGCCGACACCACCACCGCGCGATGGCCGGCCGCGGCCAGCGCCTGGGCGATCTCAATCGTGGAACGCTCCACCCCACCGGACTCCAGGGCCGGCAGCAGCTGGACGATGGTCAGGCGCTGGCGGCCGGGCATGGCGGAATCCTTCCGCGCGGCCGCGGCTCAGTCCACCAGGACGAAATGGGCGCTGCAGTACGGGCAGTCGGTCTCGCCGCCGTCCTTCTCGATCGGCAGGTAGACGCGCGGATGCGAGTTCCACAGCGCCATCGACGGCAGCGGGCAGCTCAGCGGCAGGTCGCCGCGGCGAACCTCGTAGGTCTGGCGGGCGTTGGCCTGCTCGGATTGGGCGGGGACAGCGGACATGGCGGGATACGCGTGGATGAACCAGCCGCCAGTTTACCCCCTCCACCGCCCGCGGGGACGGCTGGCCGGCTTCAGCCGAGCCAGCCCCGGGCCGCGGCACGGCGCGCGTACCCGAACAGGAACGCGGCAATCGCGATCAGCAGGATCCCCAGCGGCAGCCCGGCCGCCCCGGAGATCTCCCACGCCGGCGTGTGCACGTACACGCCCACCATGTTGGCGACCACCGCCAACAGCGACGCGCCGAACGCCACCACCGCCCAGCGCTTGCGCAGCAGCAGGCCAAAGGCACCCAGCGTTCCCCCGAACACGCCCACCGCGTAGGCCACGGTCAGCCACGGCGGCATCGCCTCGTAGACCATCCGCCGCTCCTCCGGCATCGCCGCGACCTGCTCGGCGGTCAGCCCGGTCTGCATGATGAACATCACCACGCCCACCAGGTTCCAGAACAGCGCCAGCCAGCCGATCACGCGCAGGCTCGCGGGTGTGCTTGAAGTCGTCATCGCTGCATCCCCGGTTGAATGGCGGCAGTGTACCGCCGCCGGGGCCGGCTACAGCCAGCCCTTCTGCCGCGCCAGCCGATGCGCCTCGATCCGGTTGCCCACGCCGAGCTTGCCGATCGCCTCGGACAGGTAGTTGCGCACCGTGCCCTGGGAAAGATTCAGCTGCGCCGCGATCTCACCCGCCGAACGCCCCTCCCCGGCCAGCCGCAGCACCTGGCGCTCGCGGTCGTTGAGCGGATCCGCCTCCGACCACGCCTCCAGCGCAAGCTGCGGATCGATCGCCTTGCCCCCGTCGTGGACCTTGCGCAGGGCCGCCGCCAGCTCCTCGGACGGCGCGTCCTTGAGCAGGTAGCCCGACACCCCGGCATCCAGCGCCCGCCGCAGGTAGCCGGCGCGGGCGAACGTGGTCACGATCACCACCTTCACCGCCAGCCCGTGGCGCTGTATGCGCTGGGCCAGCTCCAGCCCGGTCAGGCCGGGCATCTCGATGTCGGTCACCAGCAGATCCGGCCCCAGCCGCTGCACCTCGCGCCAAGCCGCCTCGCCGTCGGCGCAGGCGCCAAGCACCTCGATGTCGGGCTCAAGGCCCAGCAGCGCCGACAGCGCGCCCCGCACCATCGCCTGGTCCTCTGCAAGCAGGATCCGGATCATCCCCGAACGCTACCAGAAGCCGGTGTGACCCCAGCTTCTCCGCCGCGACAACGAGGGGCCGGTGGGATGGCCCCTGGCGGGACTGTCGGCGCCATGGACGGCGCCGACAAGCGAACATGGACGTACTTGCCTGCGTGTCCCGCCAGGGGCCATCCCACCGGCCCGCCCGCACAGCACGAAGACTCAAGTCGCCGGGAGATCATCGTTCGCCGCCAGCGGCAACCGCGCCTCGATCCGGGTACCGCCGTCAGAACCCGGGCCGACCCGCAGGCTGCCGCGCGCCGCCTCCAGCCGCTCGCGCATGCCCGACAGCCCGTTGCCCGGCACGATCGCGCCGCCGCGGCCGTCATCCTCGACCAGCAGCACCGCCTCCCCGCCCTCGACCGAAAAGCTCACCCGCGCCGAACGCGCCCGCGCGTGGCGCTGGATATTGGTCACCGCCTCGCGCACCGTCAGCGCCAGCGCCGACTCCACCCCGGGCGGCAGCGCCGAACCATCACCGCCCTCGCCGATCTCGTAGCCGAACGCCACCCCGTCCGTCTCCAGCAGCAGCCGCGCCGAAGCCAGCTCCGCCGCCAGCCCCGCCGCCCGGATGCCGCTGACCGCGCGCCGCACCTGATCCAGCGCCTGGCGGGCCCCGCCCGCCACCTCCTCGATCTCGCGCCGCGCCGCCGCCGGATCGCGCTTCACCAGGCGCGCCGCCAGATCCGACTTCAGCGCCACCATCGACAGCGTGTGCCCCAGCAGGTCATGCAGGTCGCGGCCGATGCGCTCGCGCTCGGCCGTGGCCGCCAGCCGCCGCACTTCCTCCTGCGACAGCTTGAGCGCCGCGTCCTTGATCTGGTTGAGGTTCTCGACCTGCACCACCGTGGCAACGATCAGCGTCACCAGCGGCATCCACACCACCGTCTGCCACGGATACCCCAGCACGATCGCGTAGCCGACGAAGGCCAGCCCCAGCAGCAGCACCTGCGCCACCGCCGCCCATATCCGCCCGCGCCCGTCCATGTGCAGGAACACGCAGCCGAACACGAAGTACGACATGCCCGACGGATACCACGGCAGCAGCACCACGCACAGCGCGATCATCGCCGCCGCGTAGCGCCAGGCGCTGCGCGCCGGGGCGGCCAGCACGCGCGTGTACAGCAGCACGAACAGCGGATACGACACCGCCGTCAGCAGCCACCAGCGGGCGTTGTAGCCGCCCGGCGAGAACGCCGGGGTGATAAACACCCACGCCGACCACAGCAGGTGCACCAGATCCGTCCAGGGCGATCGGCCCTGGCGCACCGACCAGGCGATGGCCGAGTCAGGGGCCGGCGACAGCCAGCGCATCAGGGTATCGGTCGCCCTCATCGGTCAGCGCAGCTCCACGCGGTCGAGGAAGAATTCGAAGCTTCCAGCCGGCTGGCCGGCGGTGAAGGCGATGCCGCGCAGCTGTGAAAGATCCGCACCGGGAAAGTCCGCAAGCGCCAGCCTGACCTCGGCCCACTCCGGCCCGGCCTGGAAGGCCAGCGTGCTCGGCACGGACTGCATCGACGGCCCGGAGAACAGCATCGCGCTGTAGCTGCGGCCGTCACCGCGCACCTGGAACACCAGCTCCGTGCGCGCGGAAAAATCCACCGGCTGCATCGGCTCGGCGGCCGGGAAGAAGATCATCCCGGCCCAGGGAAACGGGAACCCGGCCCGGATCTCACCGGCCACCGCGAGCGCCCCGGCCGAGCCGGCCGCGCCGCCTTCCACCAGCCGATGTTCGACCGTAGAAGCGCCCCCGGCCATCTGGTCGGTGGTGGGCTGCCAGCTTCCGAACGCCGCGCCGAACGTGCCGTCCTCGAAGTCGCCAACCAAGGTCTGCGCGGGCGCGGCCTGCGCCTCGACCACGCCGGCGGCCGGGTCGCGCTCGACCGGGTAGCCGTTCTTCCACACCTGGGCGATCGTACGCGTCGCGGTGATGTCGGCCAGCGGATCGCCGTCCACCAGCACCAGGTCGGCGCGCATGCCCGGCGCGACGTGGCCGCGGCCTTCAACGCCGAAGCGCGCGGCCGGCAGCGACGTGGCCGCGGCCAGCGCCTGCGCCGGCGACAGCCCGGCGCCCACCAGCAGCTCCAGCTCCGCGTGCAGGCTCGCGCCGTGCGCGGTGCCGGGATTGGGCGCATCGCTGCCGGCGAGGATGGTCACCCCGGCGGCATGCAGCGCGCGCACGCTGGCGATGGCCCGATCCAGCCTGTCGTTGGCCGGGACGCCGGGGATCACCGCGCCCAGCGTCGCGCGCTGTTCGGCGGTGAGCAACGACCCCACCCGCGGATCGGCCGCCAGCGCATCGCCGTGGCCGGCGTTGGCGAACGAGGCCACCACCGCCAGGGTCGGCGTCACGAACACGTCGGCCGCAGCCGCCGCCTCGATGAAGTCCCGGTCGGCCACCTCGTCGGCGAAGACGTGCACCAGCCCGTCCACCCCGGACGCCACCGCATGGCGCGCGTCTTCCTGCGTGGACACGTGGGCCACCGCGATCCGGTCGCGGGCGTGGGCGGCGGCGATCACCGCCGACACCTGCGCGGGCGCCAGAGTCGGCAGCGTCGGTGCGCCGGGATAGGCGCTCAGGTCTTCGACGATGAGCTTGATGAAGTCCGCGCCTTCATCGACCCGCGCGCCGATGAAGGCGTCGATATCGGTATCCGCGTCCACCGCCGGCACCGGGAAGCCGTACTGGGTGCCGTGCCCGCCGGGCGCGGTGATGGCATACCCGGACGCCCACAGGTCGGCCTGGCCGGTGTCGGCCAGCGATTCGCGCTGCTCGCGCAGCGCCGGCAGGCGGTCGGCCATGCCGTGCATGTCGAAGGCGGTGGTGACGCCGAAGCGCGCCGCGTCGCGCTGGGCGTCGCCCCAGGCGTGCACGTGGGCGTCGATCAGCCCGGGCAGCAGGGTCTTGCCGGCGCCGTCCACCACCGGCAGGCCGTCGGGCACCGCGGCATCGGCAGCCACCGCTTCCACCACGCCGTCGCGCACCACCACCGTGGCCACGCCCAGGTCGCGCTCGCCGTCGAACACGCGCGCGCCGCGGATGGCGAAGCTGTTGCCGTCCGTCCCGGCGGCCGGCTCGCCTGCCTCCCCGGAGCGGTCGCCGGCGGTGCCCTGCAGGGCGACCGCCAGGCCGAGCGTCGCGGCCAGGGCGGTGAAGGCGAGGATTTCAGGGAGTCGTTTCATGATCCGCTACTCCAGCAAGGTCGTTCGAGAGGAATCAGCCCGCCGCGGCAAGCCGCCGCCGCGCGAGCACGAAGAACACCGTGGTCACCACCGCCAGCACCCCCAGGTGCAGCCACGCGCTGCCGCCGGCGTCGTGCCCCACCACTTTCATCGCGACCTGGCCCAGATGATAGGCCGGCCAGACCGGCGCCAACCGGGTGAAGACATCGGGCAGCACCGACAGCGGCATCCACAGCCCGGACAGGAACGCCATCGGCAGGAACAGGATGTTGACCACCGCAACTGCGGCGTTACCGCCGACCAGGCTGCCGATGTACAGGCCCAGCGCGCAGAACGGCAGCACGCCAGCCACGTTGACGGCGAACAGCGCCAGCCACTGCCACGGCGCCAGCGCCACCCCGCCCAGCGTGGAGGCCAGCAACGCCAGCAGCAGGGAGATCACGGCCGCGAACGCCATCGCCGCGACCATCTTCGCCAGCAGCCACGCGCCGGGCGGCGCCGGCAGCGCGCGCTTGAGCCGCAGCAGCCCGCGCTCGCGGTCGTGCGCGATCCCCGCGCCGAAGCCGAACAGCGCCGCACCCATGATCCCGAACACGCCATAGCCGGCCAGCATGTATTCCGCCGCCGCGCTGCTGCGCGAGAGCAGCACCCCGAACAGCAGGTAGAACGCGGTCGGAAACAGCAGCGTGGGCAGCACGAAGGCCGGCTCGCGCACCTGGCGCAGCAGTTCGTACCGGGCTTCGAGCAGGTAGCAGCGCCACGCGCGGAAAGATGGGGCTTGGGCGACGGCGTTCATCAGGCGGCTTCCTGTTCACTGGTGATGTGGATGAAGGCATCTGCCAGGCCGGCGCGCAGCACCTCCAGATCCTGCAGCGTCGGGTCGGCGTCAAGCAGGCGGCGGACCACCGGCTCGGCGGCTTCGGCGACGATCTCGATCCGGTCGCCGTCGCGGGTGGCCGCGCGCACCCCGGGCCAGCCCAGCACCTGCGCTTCCTGCAGCACCGAAACGCAGCGGATGCGGCGCTGGGCGACGTGGGCACGGATCTGACCGACGCTGCCTTCTGCGACCACCCGGCCGCGATCCAGGACCACCACCCGATCCGACAGCGCCTCGGCCTCTTCCAGGTAATGGGTCGTGAGCAGTACGCCGCAGCCTTCGGCGACCAGCGCGCGCATCGCCTGCCACAGCCGCTGGCGGATCTGGATGTCCAGGCCGGTGGTGGGCTCGTCCAGGAACAGCAGCCGCGGCCGGCCGCAGACCGCCAGCGCGAACTGCACCCGCCGCTGCTGGCCGCCGGACAGCTTGTCGTAGCGGCGCTCCAGCAGGCCCTCCAGCCCGGCCAGGGCCACGCAGTCGTCGACGCTGCGCGGACGCGGGTAGTAGCTGCGGGTCAGGCGCAGCAGCTCGCCCACCCTCAGGTCATCCTGGACGCCGCCGTCCTGCAGCATCACCCCGGTCTGGCGGCGCGCGGCCAGCGCACCCGGCGCCTGGCCGAACAGCCGGGCCTGGCCGGAGTCGGCCTGCAGCAGGCCCAGCATCAGGCCGATCGCGGTGCTCTTGCCAGCGCCGTTGGCGCCAAGCAGCGAAACCACTTCGCCGGGATGCACCGCAAGGTCGACCGCATCCAGGGCGACCACCTCGCCGTAGCGTTTGCGGGCCGCCTGCAGGCACGCCAGAGGAGCGTGCGCGGATGCGGGCGGGGCGTCGTTACGAAGCGGCGTGATCGTGTCCATGGCGCCATCCTGCGCCCCGGCCGGGCCCGGCGGCAGTCGCGATGGTCAGCCATCGCAGGTGACAGGTGTCACGTGACGCGAACCGGCTGCGGATCCAGACTGGCCGGGCCGGGTGCTGCCGCCGGCAACCAACCGCCGGCTGTGGCCGGCGGCTCCCCCTGTCACAATCGGGGCATCCGTACCCACTGCCGAGCCGATGAACAACAAAGCCGAACTGCTCAGGGAACTGCGCATCGACCGCAGCCCCACCCCGCCACCGTCGCGGCGGTGGCTGTGGATCACCCTGGCCGTGTTGGCTGGGCTGCTCCTGCTGGCGCTGGCCGCCTCGGCCCTGTTCGGCGGCGGCGGCGCGGCCGAGGTGCGCACGGCCCCGGTGGCCGGCGGCGCGGGCGCCGCCCCGGCCTCGGTGCTGGACGCCAGCGGCTACGTCGTCGCCCGGCGCATGGCCACCGTCTCGGCCAAAATCACCGGCCGCGTGCGCGAGGTGCTGATCGAGGAAGGCATGCAGGTCGAACAAGGCCAGGTGATGGCCACCCTGGATCCGGTGGACGCCGACGCCCAGCGCAGCCTGGCCGCCGCCCAGCTCGCCGCCGCACGCACCCAGGTCGGCAGCGTGCAGGCCCAGCTGGGCGAAGCCGAGGCCAACGCCCGCAGGCTGCAATCGCTGGTCGACCAGCGACTCGTATCGCGCGCGCAGTACGATCAGGCGGTCGCCACCCGCGACTCGCTGCGCGCCCAGCTGGCCACCGCCCAGCGCCAGGTCGACGTCGCCTCCGACCAGCTCGACATCGCCGACATCGGCGTGGACAACACCATCGTGCGCGCGCCGTTCGCCGGCGTGGTGATCGCCAAGGCCGCGCAGCCGGGCGAGATCGTCTCGCCGCTGTCGGCCGGCGGCGGCTTCACCCGCACCGGCATCGGCACCGTGGTGGACATGGATTCGCTGGAGATCGAGGTCGACGTGGGCGAGGCCTACATCGGCCGGGTTGAACCGCAAATGCCGGTGGAGGCCACGCTCAACGCCTACCCGGACTGGAAGATCCCGGCCGAGGTGATCGCGATCGTGCCCGCCGCCGACCGCGGCAAGGCCACGGTCAAGGTGCGCATCGCGCTGAAGGAAAAGGATCCGCGGATCGTGCCGGAGATGGGCGCCTCGGTGAGCTTCCTGGAGCAGCCGCGCGCGCCGGGTCACGACGAGCCGCCCAGCCTGCGGGTGCCCGCCGCGGCGGTGGCCGAACGCGACGGCGCCAGCGTGGCGTTCACCGTCGACGCGGAAGGCCAGGTGCAGCAGCGCGCCCTCGAACTGGGCGAGACCATCGGCAGCCAGCGCGAAGTCCACTCGGGCCTGGCGGCCGGCGAGAACGTGGTGCTCGACCCGCCCGCCAGCCTGGCCGACGGCGACCGGGTGCAGGTGCTGCAGTGAGCCCTCCCGCGCCGCCGCTGGTGTCGGTTCGCAACCTGGCCAAGGCCTACCGGCGCGGGCCGGAGACGGTCGAGGTGCTGCACGGACTGGATCTGGAAATCGCCGAGGGCGACTTCGTGGCGCTGATGGGCCCATCCGGCTCCGGCAAATCCACCCTGCTGAACCTGATCGGCGGACTGGACACGCCGACCGCGGGCGAGATCGAAGTGGCCGGCGAGCGCATCGACCGGATGGGCCCCGGCCAGCTCGCCGCCTGGCGCAGCCACCACGTCGGCTACGTGTTCCAGTTCTACAACCTGATGCCGGCGCTGAGCGCGCTCAAGAACGTGGAGCTGCCGCTGCTGCTGACCCGCCTCAGCGGCGCCGAGCGCAGGCGGCGCGCACAGATCGCCCTGGCCCTGGTGGATCTGGCCGACCGCACGAAGCACAGGCCCAACGAGCTGTCCGGCGGCCAGCAGCAGCGGGTGGCGATCGCCCGCGCCATCGTCTCCGACCCGACCCTGCTGATCTGCGACGAGCCCACCGGCGACCTGGACCGGCAGTCGGCCGAAGAGATCCTGGGCCTGCTGCAGGAACTCAACCGCGAGCACGGCAAGACCATCGTCATGGTCACCCACGACCCCAAGGCCGCCGACCACGCCTCGCACACCCTGCACCTGGACAAGGGCGTGCTGGTCGAACAGCCCGCGCACGCGGTGTGACCGGGACGCCGGCATGAAGTACCTGCACTTGGTCTGGGCATCGCTGTTCCGGCGCAAGGCGCGGACCTTTCTGACCCTGGCCTCGATCATGGCCGCGTTCCTGCTGTTCGGGCTGCTCGACGGCATCCGCACCGCGTTCGTGCAGATCGGCCAGAGCGCAGAGGGCGCCCAGCGCCTGCAGACCAGCTCGCGGCTTTCCTTCATGGACACCCTGCCGCTGGCGCTGCGCCAGCGCATCGGCCAGGTCGACGGCGTGGTGGACGTGACCTGGGCCAACTGGTTCCTGGCCACCTACCAGGGCCCGCGCAACCAGGTCTTCGCCTTCGCGGTGGCGGACAATTACCTGGATCTCTACCCCGAGTACGCGGCCTCGCGCGAGGCCCGCGAGGGCTTCGCCCGCACCCGCACCGGGATCCTGGTCGGCAGGGACACTGCGGCCCGGTACGACTGGGAAGTCGGTGACCGTATCCCGCTGCTGTCGTCGATCTACCCCAACAGCGACGGCAGCATGGACTGGGAATTCGACGTGGTTGGCATCCTCAGCCCCGCCGACGGCGCCGACTACCCGCTGGCCAACGCGGTGATCCTGATGCGCTACGACTATTTCGAGGAGTCCACGCCCTACGTCAGCGGCGACGTGGGCTGGTACATCTCGCGGGTGGCCGACGTGCACCAGTCCGACCGCATCGCCCGCGACATCGACGCGCTGTCGGCCAACTCGCGCCACGAGACCCGCAGCATGAGCGAGCAGGCGGCGATGGCCTCGCAGGTGCGGCAGATGGCCGACATCGGCCTGATCGTGGGCTCGATCATGGGCGCGGTGTTCTTCACCCTGCTGCTGCTGACCGGCAACACCATGGCCCAAGCGGTGCGCGAGCGCACCTCGGAGATCGGCGTGCTCAAGACGCTCGGCTTCACCAGCACCAGCGTGCTGCTGATGATCCTGGCCGAGTCGGTGCTGCTGGTGGTGATCGGCGGCGTGGCCGGGCTGGGGCTGGCGATGCTGGCCGGCCCGGCGGTGGGCCAGGCCAGCGGCGGCATGATCACCCTGCCTCCGGTCGGCCCGGACAGCTGGCTGCTGGGCCTGGGGCTGATGGCCGCCATCGGCGTGATCATCGGCCTGCTGCCGGCGCTACGCGGCATGCGCCTGAACATCGTCGACGCGCTGGCGGGGCGATGAGCATGGGCAGGTCGGGCGCCATGAAGAAACTCGGCTCCATGCTCTCAGGGCTCGGGCTGGGCATGGTCGTGGTGGTTGGCCTGGCGGCGTGGATCGTCCTGCCCTGGCCGGTGCTCCTGGCGCTGGCGCTGGCGTTCTCCGGCTGGATGCTGGCCAGCCGCAGCGGCCGCCAGGCCGGCTCCGTCACCCGCGTGGGCGTGAGCACGCTGCCGCAGCGGCTGGGCGCCTCCTCGGTGGTGGTGATCGGCATCGCCGGCGTGGTGGCGGTGCTGGTGGCGCTGCTGGCGATGGCCGAGGGCTACCGGCAGACGGTGGCTTCGACCGGCGACGAGGGGACGGCCATCGTGCTGCGCGGCGGCTCGGGAGCGGAAGTGCTCTCGGTGCTCTCGCGCGAGAACGTGGTCACGATCGCGCAGATGCCGCAGGTCGCGCGCAGCGCCGACAACGTGCCGCTGGCCTCCGCGGAGCTGGTGGTGGCCGCCAGCCTCACCCGGCGCGGCACCGCCGACGAGGACGGCAGCGTGCAGCTGCGCGGGGTGGATCCGATCGCCTGGGAGGTGCGCCCGGCGATGCGGGTGGTCGAAGGGCGGGCGCTGCAGTCGGGGCGCCGCGAGCTGGTGGTCGGGCGCGGCGCCCGCCAGCAGTTTGCCGGGCTTGAGCCGGGCGGCGAAATCCGCCTGGGGCCGGATCTGTGGCAGGTGGTGGGCGTGTTCGAATCCGGCGACGCGATGGAGTCGGAGATCTGGGGCGACGCCGGGATCGTCGCCACCACCTACCGCCGCGGCAGCAGCCGCAATTCGCTGACGCTGCGGCTGGCGGATCCGGCTGTGTTCGAGGCGTTCGAAACCGCGCTCGACGACGACCCGCGGCTGGAAGTGGAGGTGGAGACCACCGCCGACTACTTCGCCCGCCAGTCCGAGGGCATGACCACGCTGCTGCGGATCATCGGCATCGTGGTCGGCTCGATCATGGCGATCGGCGCGGTGTTCGGCGCGCTCAACACCATGTTCGCCACCGTCGCCGCGCGGGCGCGAGAGATCGCCACCCTGCGCGCCATCGGCTTTGGCGGCCTGCCGGTGGTGGTGGCGGTGATGCTGGAGACGATGCTGCTGGCGGCCATCGGCGGCGCGCTGGGCGGGCTGCTGGCATGGCTGGTGTTCAACGGCTACACCGCGTCCACCCTGGCCGGCGGCGTGGGCCAGCTCACGTTCGAGTTCCAGGTCACGCCCGGGCTGCTGTGGAACGGGCTGAAGTGGGCGCTGGCGATCGGCTTCGTCGGCGGCCTGTTCCCCGCCGTGCGCGCGGCGCGTCTGCCGGTGACCACTGCGCTGAGGGCGGCATGAGCGGACGGCAGGGCAAGCTTCACGTGGATACCTCGCCCGAGGCGCTGCGGCGGCTGTCCGGCCGCGAGCTGGAGGCGCTGTACGAAGACTTCCATCGCAGCGTGTTCGCCTTCTACGACGGCATCGACGAGCTGCCGGAGGCGCGCCGCGAGGCCGCGCAGGTGGCCGCGCGCAGGCGCGCCGAACCGCTGATCGAGCAGGCCCGCGCGGTGCACAACGAGCGGCTGCGGCGGCTGCGGCTGCGGGCGCGCCGCTGGTGGATCGCCACGATCGCGATCGCCGTCCTCGGCAGCGCGGCCATCGCCTGGCTCGCCCTGCGCTGAGCTGCCCGCGGCTTCGCGCGCATGGCGCGCTCCTACGCGACCGGGGCAACCGCGCGGCGGCGGGCGCGCAACAGGCCGTCGCCGGCAAAGATGATCAGCGCAACCCAGATGAACCCGAACCCGATCGCCCGATCCATGCCGAACGGCTCGCCGAAGAAGAACACCCCGCAGATCAGCTGCAGGGTCGGCCCGATGTACTGGATCAGCCCGATGACGGTGAACGGGATCCTGCGCACCGCGTACGCGAAGCCGATCAGCGGCAGCACGCTCAGCGCACCCGCCATCACCAGCAGCGCCGCCGCCGGCGCGCCCCAGGCGAACAGGCCGCCGCCGTCCGGGCCACCCGCCGTCCAGGCCAGCAGCACCACGGCGATGGGCAGCATGTACAGGCTCTCCACCCCCAGCCCCCGCACCGGGCCCACGTCGAGCTGCCGCCGGATCAGTCCGTACAGCCCGAACGACCCCGCCAGCGCCAGCGCGATCCACGGAAAGCTGCCGTAGTTGAACGTCAACCACAGCACCCCCGCGCCCGCGACCGCGACCGAGATCCACTGGGCCCGGTTCAGCCGCTCGCGCAGCACCATCACCCCGATCAGCACGTTGAGCAGCGGGTTGATGAAGTAGCCCAGGCTGGTCTCGACCACGTGCCCGGCGTTGACCGCCCAGATGTACAGCCCCCAGTTGAAGGCGATCAGGGTGCCGCTGACGGCCAGCATCACCGCCGCCCGCGGCCGCGACAGGGTGTCGCGCAGCCAGCCGCGGCCGTACTTGAAGGTCAGCCAGGCGGCCACCAGCAGCGCGCCCCACAGCACCCGGTGCAGCACGATCTGGAACGACGGCACCACCTTGAGCAGGTGCCAGTACAGCGGCATCAGCCCCCACAGCACGAAGGCGGCGACCGCGGTCCACAGACCGCGGCGATCAATCACATCGTCGTTCCCCATGCTCATCCGGCCCGATCCTGCGACCGGCCGCCATCCTCAGGTCTTCAGCGGGCCCAGCTTCCGGGGCGGGTCGACTCCGGCAGCACCTGCACCGAGAGCTGCCGGTCGCCGTCCAGCAGGCGCATGGCGTCGGCCAGGATGGCCGCCGACTCGTGCAGCTGCGGATCCGGACGCTCCTCGGCGGCCTTCTCGCGGGCGGTGTCCACGGCGATGTCACGCTCGCTGGCAAACAGGCCGTCGTCGCGATCCTCGGCCAGCGGATCCAGCGGCAGCCCCTGCTCGCGGCGGACTTCCTGGCGCTCGCGGCGCTTGCGATCCTGGCGGTCGCGCTCGGCGCGGCGCTCGGCCTCGTTGAGCACCACGTACTTCTTGGCGCGCTCGGCCCGAACCTCTTCCACATCTTCCAGGAACCACTGGAACTCGTGATCCTCGGCCACCCGCGAATCGTGCAGCGCGGTCAGCCGCGGCAGGATCGGCGCGAAGTCGCCGTAGCGGGTGTGCGGCACCGGGGCGATCCGGTTCCACGGCAGCGCGTTGTCATAGGTGCTTTCGCCGAACTCGGTGGCATCCACGGTGACCGGGAACAGGATGTCCGGCACCACCCCGCGGTTCTGGGTGCTGCTGCCGCCGGGCAGGTAGAACTGGGCCACGGTGAGCTTGACCGAGCCGTAGCGCTTGCCCTCGCCGGTCGGCAGGCGATCCAGGTCGATGAGGTTCTGCACCGTGCCCTTGCCGAAGGTGGTCTCGCCGATGATCAGGCCGCGGCCATAATCCTGGATGGCGCCGGCGACGATCTCCGAAGCCGAGGCCGAACCGCGGTTGACCAGCACCGCCAGCGGGCCTTCCCAGGCCACGCCGGGCGTGCGCACGCCCTCCACGTTCACCCGTCCGCCCGACTCGCGCACCTGCACCACCGGCCCGGTGTCGATGAACAGGCCGGTCAGCTCCACCGCCTCGTTGAGCGAGCCGCCGCCGTTGCCGCGCAGGTCGAGCACGACCCCGTCGACACCGTCGGCCTTGAACTGTTCCAGGATCCTGGCCACGTCGCGGGTGGCGGAGGTGTACTCGCCGTCGCGGTTCCGCCGGCCCTGGAAATCCTGGTAGAAGGCCGGCAGCTCGATCACGCCCACGCGCCTGTCGGCCGCCTCGCCCACGCCCTCGATGTCGATCACCTCGGACTTGGCCGCCTGCTCCTCCAGCTGCACCCGCGCGCGGGTCAGCACGATCTCGACCGGCTCGCTGTCCATGCCCGATCCGGCCGGAATGACTTCCAGCAGCACCTGGGTGTCCTTGGGGCCCTTGATCTTCTCGACCACGTCGTCGATGCGCCAGCCCACCACGTCCTCGATCGGCCCGTCCTCGCCCTGGCCGACGCCGGTGATGCGGTCGCCGGGGCGGAACTTCCCGCTCAGCGCCGCCGGCCCGCCGGGGATCAGCTCGCGGATCACCACCACGTCGTCCTGCTTCTGCAGCTGGGCGCCGATGCCCTCCAGCGCCAGCGACATGTTCTGGTTGAACAGCTCGGTGCTGCGCGGATTGAAGTAGTCGGTATGCGGATCGATCGACGCGGTGTAGGCGTTGAGGAAGGTCTGGAACGCATCCTCGCCCTTGAGCTGGGCCACGCTGTTGGCCATGTTCTGGTAGCGGCGATCGAGCGTGCTGCGGATCTCGTCCGCCTCGCGGCCGGCCAGCACCAGCCGCAGCCAGTCGTTGCGCACGGACTGGCGCCAGACCGCGTCCAGCTCCTCGGCGCTGGCCCACTCCACGTCTTCGCGGTCGTACTCCCAACGGTCGTCGCCGGTGAAATCGAAGATGTCCTGCTCCAGCAGGCCGCGGGCGTGCTCCACGCGATCGGCCACCCGCTGCTTGTACAGCGCATAGATGGCGTAGGCCGGCTCCAGCTCGCCCTGCCGCACCGCCGCGCCCATCTGCCCGCGGTACTGTTCGAACTGCGCCACGTCGGCCGCGGTGAGGAACATCTTGTTGCCGTCCAGCGACTCCAGGTAGCCGTCGAAGATGTCCGAGGACATCTGCGCGTCCATCTCCCGCGGCCGGTAGACGAAGCGGCTGTCCGACAGCAGGCCGTAGACCAGGCGCGAGGTGCGCACCTGATCCTGGCTGGCCGAGGCCGGGATCGCGTCTTCCCCGCCCGAACGCGCCATCAGCGCCAGCGGCACCGAAAGGGCCAGGGCAACCAGCGCGGCGGAGATCAGGCGGGAGGCTTTCATGCGTGGTGTCGTTACCTGGGAAGGGCGGCCCGGAAAACCCGGATTGCCGGCTGAGTATGGATGGTTGTGGACAGCGTCACAGTGCCGAAAGTTTCCATCCGGCGCCGCGCGGCGGTTTCAACCAGGTGCAATCCACTCTAACCGGGCATCGTGGCCTTGACGTGAACGGCGCTTGCATGCGCGACCGGCCGCAAAACGGCGCGGTTACGCGGCAACGCCCGCTTCGGCCGCCTGGCGGTCGGCGTGGTAGGACGAGCGCACCAGCGGCCCGGACGCGACGTGGGTGAAGCCCAGGGCCATGCCGTAATCCTCCAGCGCCTTGAACTCCTCCGGCGTCCAGTAGCGCATCACCGGGTGGTGGTGCACGCTGGGCTGCAGGTACTGGCCGATGGTGACCATGTCCACGTCGTGGGCGCGCAGGTCGCGCAGGGTCGCCTGCACCTGCTCCATGGTCTCGCCCAGCCCGAGCATGATCCCGGACTTGGTGGGCAGGTGCGGATGCTGCGCCTTGAACCTCGAAAGCAGGGTCAGCGACCACTGGTAGTCCGCGCCGGGGCGCACGTTGCGGTACAGGTCGGGCACGGTTTCCAGGTTGTGGTTGAACACGTCCGGCGGGTTCACCGCCAGGATCTCCAGCGCCCGATCCATGCGCCCGCGGCCGCGGAAGTCGGGAGTCAGGATCTCGATCTTCGTGCCCGGGGTGGCCTGGCGGATCGCGCTGATGCAGTCGACGAAGTGCTGGGCGCCGCCGTCGCGCAGGTCGTCGCGATCCACGCTGGTGACCACCACATACTTCAGGCCCATGTCGGCGACGGTCTCGGCCAGGCGGCGCGGCTCGTCGGCGTCGGGCGGCTTCGGTCGACCGTGGGCGACGTCGCAGAAGCTGCAGCGGCGGGTGCAGACATCGCCCAGGATCATGAAGGTCGCGGTGCCGTGGCCGAAGCACTCGTGGATGTTCGGGCAGCTGGCATCCTCGCACACGGTGACCAGGCGGTTTTCGCGCAGCTTGGACTTGAGCGCGGCGACCGCGCCGTGGGACGGGATCCGCACCCGGATCCACGACGGCTTGCGCAGCACCGGCGCTTCCACGAACTCCACCGGCGAGCGGCCGATCTTGTCCGCCGCCACCTGGCGCTGGCCCGGACGCAGCGTCCCGGCCGGCTCCGGCGTCACGACCTGCAGCGGAATGGACTTGTCAGCGGCGGAATTCATGGCTTTGAACCGTACGTCATGCAGGCCGCCATTGTAGACCACCCTCCGTGGGCGGCCGGCCCGGCGGCGGAACGCTCGGGGCGTGCAATCGCAACGTCCGCCCGGGTCACGCGGCGGCGGCGAAGTCCGGCAGGCCGCTGGACTTGTGCAGCACGAGGCCAAGCTGCCGGCCGATCTGCTCCAGCAGCACCGGCTTGATCGCGTCCACCCCCGACGGGCCGCCCAGGTCGGCGACCGCGGCAACCTGCAGGCCGGCGTAGCCGCACGGATTGATGCGGGAGAACGGCTCCAGATCCATGGCGACGTTGAACGCCAGGCCGTGGAAGGTGCAGCCTCGGCGCACGCGGATGCCCAGCGCCGCGACCTTGGCCCCGGCCACGTACACGCCCGGGGCGCCCTCGCGCCGCGCGCCTTCGATATTCCACTCGGCCAGGGTATCGATCACCGCCTGCTCGATCCGGCACACGTAGTCGCGCACGCCGATCTTCAGCCGGCGCAGATCCAGCAGCGGGTAGGCCACGACCTGGCCGGGGCCGTGGTAGGTCACCTGGCCGCCGCGATCCACCTGCAGCACCGGGATGCCGCCGGCACCGAGCACGTGCTCCGCCTTGCCTGCCTGGCCCAGGGTGAAGACCGGATCGTGTTCGACCAGCCAGATTTCATCGGCGCTGGCTTCGTCGCGCGCTTCGGTGAAGCGCTGCATGGCGCGCCACACCGGCTCGTACGCCTGCCGGCCGAGGTCGCGCACCTGCGCCGGCGGAACGCCGGGCTGCGCGGCTGCGCTCACAGCGTCCACTTCACGTGCGGATGTTCGCGCACGGCCTCGTGCGCGGCCTCGTACTGCTCGCGGGAGACCGCGTGGAACGCCAGGCGCACCGACACGTAATTGCCCGCCCGCGAGGCGCGCACCGCCAGCGAGTCCTGCACCACGCCGACGCCGGCCGCGGCCAGCAGGTTCGGCACCTCGGTTTCCAGCCCGGCGTCGGCAGGGCCCATCGCGGTGAGCTCGAACTCGCCGGGGAACTGGAAGCCGTGGTCGGGATTGTCGGATTTGATCGTCATCCACGGATTATGGGGATCGGAAGCGGGTTTCCCAACCGTCGCGCAGACCTGCGCGCCCGCGCCGGCCAGGACCACGGGGCGACTCCGCGGCCACCGGCTGTCCGTCGGCGGCCGCCAATCGCGTGTATGGAGTGACCCCTCCATTTGCCGATCACGCCATGTCCGCCTACCTCAGGATTTCACTGCCCCTGGTTCTGCTCACCGCACTGCTCGCCTCCACCCCGGCCCACGCCCAGCGCGCGCAGGCCGAGCGCGCCCAGCGTACCGCCGAGATCCCGGTCTGCAGCCGCAGCCTGGGCGCGATCGCGGTGGACGAGCCGCCCGGCCGCAACTGGTGGACAGGCCAGCAGCTGTCATCGCCCTCGGCGCTGATCAAGCTGTTCGTGAACCGCTCGCGCTGCTTCGAACTGGTCGACCGCGGCCGCGGCATGGCGCGCATGCAGGACGAGCGCGAGCTGGCCGCCTCCGGCGACCTGCGCGGCGGCTCCAACATCGGCCGCGGCCAGATCCGCGCCGCCGACTACGTGCTGGTGCCCGACCTGATCTCCCAGAACGCCAACTCCAGCGGCAACCGCATCGGCGGCCTGATCGGCGGCCTGATCGGCAACCGCACCGCCGCGGCGGTGCTGGGCGGCATCGACATCAGCCGCAAGACCGCCGACGTGCTGCTGACCGTCACCGACATGCGCTCGTCCATGCAGGTCGCCATGGCCGAGGGCCACGCCAGCCACACCGACCTGGGCTGGGGCGGGGGCGGCGCGGTATTCCGCAGCGGCCTGCTCGGCGGCGGCGCCAGCGGCTACGCCAACACCGAGATCGGCCAGGTCGTCACCCTGGCCTACCTGCAGGCCTATACCGATCTGGTCGGCCAGCTCGGCGGCCTGCCCACGGACGCCTCCGCCGCCAACCACCACCAGGCCGTGACCATGCAAAAGCCCGGCCGCCTGCTGCGCAACGCCGACGGCAGCGGCGGCGCCGTGCGCGACCTGGACGTGGGCATGATGCTCTACCCCACCGGCAACCGCTCCGACCTGATGTGGGAAGTCGACGACGAGCTGGGCAACCGCGGGTGGGTGAACTCGACGCTGTTCGGGCTGTCGCGCTGAAGGCAGGCCGCGGGGCGGTGAAGGTCAGCCGGAGAGCTTCTCCACCGTCCCCCGCGCGCCATCAACGCGCACGCGCTGGCCATCATCCAGCCACTCCATGGCGTTGCGCACGCTCATCACCGCCGGCAGGCCCAGTTCGCGGGCGGTCACCGCGCCGTGCGAAAGCGGCCCGCCGCTCTCGGTGATCACGCCGCTGGCCTGGTAGAACAGCGCCGTCCAGGCGGGGTTGGTGGTTCGCGCCACAAGGATTGCCTGCTTCGGGAAACGCGGAAAGTCCTCCGGGCCGCGCACCACGAACACCTCGCCCTCGACCCGGCCCGGACTGCCGGCCAGCCCGGTCATGACGTCACCGGACAGGTCGCCGCCGTCGTCGCTCTCTCCGTGCACCCAGTCAGGCATCCGCTGCAGCGCGGCCTGATAGCCGGCCTTGTGCCGGGCCACGGCCGGGCCGACCGGTGCCAGCTCGCCGCTGCGTATTGCCTCGTCCAGGATCTCGAACGGGGCGAAGAACACATCCATCGGCGCGTCCAGCACCCCGGCCTCCACCAGCTTCCCGCCCAGCGCCCGCAGGCCGCGCCGCAGCGGCGGGATCAGGCGTGTGGTCTGGTAGTGCTCCAGGTCATCGAGCGCCGTATAGGCACGTGCCAGGTGGATCACCTCCTGGACCAGGTAGCGCAGCCCGTCCGGCGCATGGGTCAGCACCAGGTGCTCCATTTCCGCCTGGGCCACCTTGCGTGCCTGTTCTTCGCCGGCCCGGTCTTCGTCGGCGCGTCCGGCCAGCAGCCGGACCTGGTCAAGCACCGTATGCGGCGCTTCGCACCAGGTGGGGATATAGGCGTCGAAATCCAGTTCGCGATGACCGTGCCGCCCCAGGAACGCCTGGAACTGCGCATCGAACCCGGCGAACTCCGCCAGCCCGTCCACCAGTTCCGTGCCCGACAGGGTTTCGAACAGCTCCCTCAGCGCCACATCTTCCCGAACCCGCCGTGACAGCGCCCACAGCTCCGCGTTGACCTGGCCGGTCTTGGTATGGGTCACCGCCAGCAGCCGGTCGAACACCTCCTGCGCCCGGTCTTCGGGCAGCGCCAGCCGCAGCATCTGCTGCAGGCCGGCATACAGCAGGCGCTGGGTCAGTGAAATGGCGATGTTGGGCAGGAAGTACTCGGTGCCCAGCGCGTTCACGCGCTGCACGTACTCCCACAGCTCCTGCAGCGACCGGTCCCGCAGCGGCTCCCGGCCCAGGGCGCCGATCTCGATCAGGTAGCCGTCCAGGTCGCGCATCCAGCGCACGGGCAGCTCCTGCACCCAGGAGAACTGCCGCGCAATCTGAGGAAGCGCCGCGCGGATGCTGTCCACGTCCTTGAGCATGCCCACCGGGGTGCGGCCGGCGTACAGCTCGACCGCGTTCTGGTTGCCGTAGATGTAGTAGTCGCGCATCGCGAACCACTTGTCGCCGAACGGGGGCAGCCCCATCAGCTTGAAGCTGTAGTTGAGCGAGGCATGGAAGCCGGCCTCGCACAGGTCCCAGCTCAGCGGGGTGACCGCGTTGGGGAAGCGCTCGGCAGATTCATCGCGGGTCCAGCGCGCCGGCACCCGGGTGACCGGACGCGACTGCAGCAGGAACAGCTTGCCGTCGTGCCAGGCCCATTCGATGTCCTGCGGAAAACCGAAGTGCTCCTCGGCCGCCACCGCCAGCCTGGCTACTTCCACCCGCTGGTCCGCGGTCAATGCCGGGGCTCCGGCCTGCGCCGGTTCCAGGGCCACGGCCCGGGTCGACTCGCCGTGGGTCACCAGCGCCATGGGCTTGTCGGCGATCGTCTCCGCCACTTGGGTGAAGTCCCCGCGCCTGCAGCGGTATTCATCCACCGGCGCCTCGCCCGAAACCACCGTCTCGCCCAGCCCAAACGCGGCGTTGATCAGCACCTCGTCCAGCGCGCCGCGCACCGGGTCGATGGAGAACGCCACCCCGGCCGCTTCGTCCGCCCCGACCTCCACCATGGCCTGGATCACCACCGCCATCTCCGCGTCCAGGTGCCGCAGGCCCATGCGTTCGCGATACGGCAGCACGTGCGCGTTCCACAGCGAGGCGTAACAGGCCCGTACCGCCTCGGCGATGGCCTCCACGCCGCGCACGCCGAGGAAGGTGTCGTGCTGGCCGGCGAACGCAGCGCCCGGCAGATCCTCCAGCGTTCCCGATGAGCGCACCGCCACCCGCCCCACGCCCCAGTCGCTGCCCGCCAGCCGGTCTGCCAGGGCTTCCATCGCCGCGCCCGGCAGCGGCTGGGCCAGCACCAGCGCCCGGATCCGTTCGCTGGCGGCGGCGTGGTCGTGCGCATGCTCGGCAAGGATCGACGAGATCTGAGTGCGCAGCGGCGCGATGAACCCGCGATACACCGCGCTGCCCACCACCAGCCCCGGCGGCACCGGCAGCACCTGCGCCGCGCGCGCAAGCTGGGCGCCCTTGCCGCCGCTGACCGCCACCTCGGCGGCCTGCGGGTCGTCGAATGCCAGGATCTCGTTCATGGGGATACAGCCTCCCGATAGCGGCCGGTAATGGCCAGGACAGCGGCCGCGAGCACGACGCCCGCGACCAGGTCGATTCCGTAGTGGTAGCGCAGGTACACGGTCGCCACGATGAGTGCGCCAACCCACGGCACCAGCAGCCAGGCAACACGGCGATGCCCGGCCTGGGCGAAGAAGCCCAGCACGTAGAGCGCGATGCCGGTATGCAGGCTGGGGAACACATCCATGCCGGTGATGCCCTCGGACACGATGGCCACCAGGAACGCCGTCATCGGCCCGCCCTGCGGTGGATAGGGGAACGCATCCGGAAACGCGAGGAACGGACCGGCGGCCGGCACCAGCAGGTAGCCGGCGAACCCGGCCAGGTACATCAGCATCAGCCCGAAGAAGAACGCCCGCGCCTCGGCAGTGCGCCGACGCCAGCCGTAGTAGATCGCCGGCACGATGATCATCAGGTAGAACGAGAAGTAGCCTGCGCTGAGGATCTCGGACAGCCACGGCTGCTCCCAGCCGAACACGCGCTCGGGCGCGCTCGTTCCGCCCAGCAGCCGGCGGTCCAGCGCCAGCAGCGCGGCATCGGCAGGCGATGCTACGAACACCTGCGCGATTGCCTTGAACATCGGAAAGACCATCCAAGCCGCCACCAGCTGCAGCGGCCCCGCCCAGCTTGCCCGGATGCTGCCGGGCCGAGCCAGCATGGCAACCAGCAGCACGACCCAGGCCAGCGCCGCCACCGGAACCGCCGCGCGCAGCGCCGGATCTTCCAGTCGCCAGGCCGCCATCGCGCCCAGGACCAGTACCAGCAGCAGCTCAACGGCGAACACCAGGCCGGCGATGCGCGCCACGCGCTCGACCCGGCTCATGCGCGCAGCTCCCCGCGCCCCAGCAGCCACCAGCCAAACGCCGCCAGCAACGCCATGCCTGCCACCGGCAGCGGCCACACCAGGGCCCCAGCCGCCAGCATCGGCAGCCAAAGCAAGGCCACGGCCAGGCCACCGGCCATGCGGAAGAAAGTCACCGTGTTGCGGCCATCGGCCTTGCGACCGGCCAGCCAGCCGGCAAGCAGCAGCGGCCAGAGCAGGGCCATGCAAGCCAGGCCCAGCGTCCGCGGCAGTGAACCCCGCCGCGGCGAGGCGGCTGGGGATACCGGCGGCGCCGTTTCCCGCTGCACGCGCAGGAACGCCTCGGCATACGAGCCTCCACGCCCGGCCGTCGCCAGGGCCTGCCTCTCCACTTCTTCCAGGTGCGCCTGATCCCGGCACACCACGGACACCGCATCGAGCGCGGACGCCAGCGCATCGTGGATCGCACGCTCCCACTCCCTGCTGCTGCGCCCCTCCTGCTGCGGCAAGGCCACCGGCGCGCCCACATACACCTCGGCCCGCGACCGGAAGCGATCCGGATGGGCGTAGAACAACCCTGCCGGAACCACTTCCAGATCCACGCCCTCATCCATCAGCCGCCGGGCAATCCGCGCCGCGCCATGCTGGTAACGCCGGGGACGCGACCCCCACTCACTGCTGCCCTCCGGAAAAATCGCCAGCTCGCCCCCGGCGCGCAGGTGCGCGCAGCCCGCCTGCACCGGATCACCGAAATCACCGGACTCGATACCGTAGCGCGCCCGGTCTTTGGCCCTCACCACCGGGATGCCCGCGAACATGAGCCGAAGGAACGGATGGCGCAGCAGCTGAACCGACACCAGGAACTGCACGCGTGGAAACGCGCGCAGCACCTGGTAACCATCAATGGCCCCGTTGCGATGACTGCACACCACCAGCCGCCCCGCACGCGGAGCCGCCGGCACGGCCATCGCCCCCACGATGGGGATCCGGCCGAAGTAGAACCCCCGCAGCACCGCGGCCAGGGCCCGGTGCCAACGGCTCATGGGCCTGCCGGCCCGGCCGACCCCGCTCACAAGGTCACGCGAGGAACCTCGTAACGACAACGGCTCAAACAGCGCCGGGCCGGAGCCGAATCGACTCCAGGATGGTGTCCCACAGCTGCAGGGCCTGCTCATCGGACTCGAACGCGGGCGGCGGCGGGTTGCCGTCATCGTCGGGGTCGCGCTCAAGCACACCCATTTCCAGCGACAGGTTGGGCTCGGCCAGCGAGTCGTCGCGACCCTGGAGCTCCCAGCGGAACGCATAGACGCGTTGCTGCCGGTCGCCCCCAGCTACCAGGTACTCTTCGCCGGCGATTGAGCCTGCGCTCCGCCGACCCTTGCGCAGGGTCTTCATGCCGACAACGGTGCCCAGCACCTCCGTGCGGAAGAACCCGCCTACCCGATCCAAGAGCCCGGTTTCCGCCGCCCCGGTGCTCGACCGGAAGGTCATATGCATGCCCGGATGATCCGGCAGGGTAATGCCGGCACGGAACCCCTCGGACATGTATTCGCTTCCGGCAATGTAACCGCCATCGAGGCAGAAACCGGGCTCAACCGGAATCTCGTTCCTGCCCCTCGACCGGATTTTACGGGACAGCGACTCATCGAAGGCAATCGCCGACTCCAGCTTCTCTGGCGCAACGCCTCCACCATACGAAAACACGGGGGAGTCAGGACTGTTCGACACCGCAAGGTACGCTTCACTGTGCATCATTTCCACACTATGAGCGCTGCTCCAGTAAACAATACCCGCCGACGCCCCATCAAAACCTGTCCTGCGGACAAACATATTGCCTTGAGTTCTGTGCTCCTGCCCCTTGAGTTCCTGCTCCCTCGTGTCGAGGCGGCTTTTGATTGATTCGGCGTCAAGGCTTTCCCGCTCTATCTTCTCTCCCCAAATCCTGTAGCCCACACCCAGTCGCGCATCCGGAGGCAGATCAATCAGGAAACGACCGAAGCAATGTGTCGTCCATCCATTTTTATTCATCGGAGCATTCCTTGCATATGTCTGGACACAGGCGCTGAGCGCCAACAGAAGGGACATGGAAATCCCGGCAACGGCCAGACGGAGAAGAGACTTGCACCTCATTCCGCCTCCGGATGCCAATCCGCCTCTCTGGAGATTTTCGCTATCGAGAACAGCGTCATCCACTCGGTTCGCGCTCCATGCTTGTCGTTGTAGCTGCCCTGGTGATCATATCCCTTGATCGAGTCGTTGAACTGCCCGGAACCCTGCGGCCCATGCCTGAAGCTGGCCTGCACTCCCGCCTTTCCTGGCGCGGCGCCTGAGCGGTCGCATACGGTGCCATCACCCGCGCCCGCAACAGCGGTTATCCGCGGGGCGCTCCTCATTCCCGACCGACGGTAGCTGCCGCGCCCGTTGTCCTCGGGAGAAATTCCAGACGTTTCCAGAATCGAAACATCCCCCTGCCAAACGACATCGCGCCAACTATGCATGTCGTCGTGCTCATCCGCGCCGTAATGCGCATAGGTGACATCGTGGTACCTGCCAACGATCTCATTATGGAAAACCGAAACTTTGTCAACAACGAGATTGAATTTTCGCCGAATGTTCATGCGCGGCCCCGTGTCAGCACGTGACATATCCAAAAACTTCTCGTTCTGTCGGGGCACCAGCCCATACCACTCGGGAGACTTGTAGATCTCTTCATAGGGATTCCCGGCCAGCGGCAGCCGAAGCGGCATGGACTCCGTGCTCTCCGGGTTCCACGCACCTTCGCTGCACGCGAAGAGCCACGGCCTGCCATCATGATGGTCGAAGGTCGGCGTCAGCTCCATCGCACCGGGAGAGTTTGCAGTCACCGCAGTGACCTGCCCGGCGTTGCGCCCAAGCACGAACCGCACGACACCTTCGTACCCGCAGCGCATGTGGTGATAGATCGCGGGAGCGCCGGTAGCCGGCTGCACGCCGTGAACCACACCGAGAACGCGCTCGTCACCGCCATCCACCAGCTTCAGCGCCCGTGCAACAAGGCCGCCCATGGAATGGGTGACCAGGATGACCTTCATATCGTCCACCTGGTCGGCCACGTCTTCACGGCTCCGGTAGTGCGCAAGAACGGTGTGCTCGATATAGCCCTTCAGGTGTTCGGCGGAGTCACGATTGGACTTGAGCCAGTTGTACCCGCAGCACCACACGTCGAACTGGTAGAGCGAGGCGTGCTGCAACTCCTCCGTCGACAGCGGCTCGTTGCCGCCAAGCTCTTCTCCGTAATCCGCCGGGTTGCGCGCGCCTTCCTCGGCCCACCAGGCCTCGGGATTCCCGGCCCTGACGATACTGTTCAGGCTCTCCTGGAGCCGGGCCATGATCGGGTTGTAGCTTGAACGGCTCACGGTGCCCCAGCCGCGCTCGCGGGCCGTTTCGCGCGAGAGCCCGGACTTGCCGACGTCGATTGATCCACGATCATCAACCTCCAGGCGCTCTCCATTCAGCAGCTCCTGCCGTTCCTTGGCGTCCTTGAACCCCCAAGTGAACAGGGCACCGAGAATCCCCACGATATCCGCGGGCCTGAAGCTCGCATTGGGAGGGCGCCAGACCGGGTCGCCCGACTCCTTGTCGCGCAGGTTCGTCCCCATGATCCCCGGCAGGAAAACCACCGGAATCACCGCCGGCTGCTCGGCCATCAGCACCTTGGTCTTGCCGCTTCCATCCGGCGCAAAGCTCGACCGGTACGACTGCCTGCCATCCGGGCCGGTGTCCGGCTGAAGGATGATTTCTCCCGCGTCCGTTTTCTCGCCAGTCATCCTGCTTCCCTGCGTTTCGAAGTTACGGCGCGCGCTTTCCAATCACACGCAGCCCCACGTTTTCCAGCCACTCGCTCTTTTGCCTGGGCAGGCGGCCGTCCGCATCCGTGACCAGCCGCAGAACTGCACCATCGGCCCGCCGGAGTTCCACCTCCGTGTTGGGCAGCGGCTTGCCGGAGCTCTGGCTGCGAACCACGTATTCGTCCGCGAACTTCGTCTCCGGCCACGCATTCATCTCCCGGCTCAGCTGGGTCGGCCCGCTGAAGCTGTGCTTGCCCGCATGCACCTTGATCTCCCCCGGGCAGGCGATGACGATGTTGCCGCCCTCGATCGTGAGGCTGGCGCCGCCGCTGGTGGCCAGGTGCACGGCCTTGCCGGCGGCAAGATCCACCTCGGCGTTGGCGCTGACGACCTTCAGCTGGTCGCGGCTGCGCACGCGGATGTCGTTGTTCTGGGCCTGCAGATCCAGCTCGCCTTCACCCGTCACCAGGCTCAGGCCGGTCTCCTCGGTCTGCCCTTCCACCGCAGCAGTGAGTACTCCGATCGCCTGGCCGCTGTGCAGGCGCAGGCTGCCGGCCACGGCCAGGTTGCTGGACTGACCGCTGGCCAGGGTCAGGGTTTCGCCCACGCTCCAGGTCAGGGTCTGGCCGGCAATGAGGCCGATCCCGGCCGGAGCCGCCAGCCCGAGCAGCGCATCGCCGGTATGCGGGATGCGGCCTTCGCCTGCGGCCGGGCTGCGCTCGCCTGCTTCGCCACGGGCGGCACCGTAGTCTTCACCCGGCACGGTGGTTTTTGCGCTGGCCAGCAGCGCCTGCAGCGGCGCGCTGTCTTCGATCAGTCGGGAGGCCCGGGCGGCATGCGCGCCTTCATGGCCGGCCAGGCGTACGGCCTGGTGGGTGGCGGCCGCCTGCGAGAACGTTTCGCCCAGGCTGCGCAGCTGATCCAGCAGCGCTGACGGGCCCACCGCGTCGCCGGCCGGAGTGTCGCCCGGCTTGCCATAGGCGCTCAGCCACAGGCCGGATCCGGCGCGCACCGCGCCCCAGGCGTCGCTGCGCAGCTCGAAGCCCTCGCCGCGGAAGCTGCCGCGGAAGTTGTCGGCCTGATGCACCAGGTGCCCGAGGTTCAGCTCGCTCGCCGCCTGGGTGGTGGCCAGCTGCAGGCGCAGCTGGCCGTCGCTGTCGTCGAAGACGAGCCGGCTGTTGCCCTCCCCGCCCCACTCTTTCGACTTGATGCCCCACAGCGCGCCGGCATTGCGGTGCGCCTGGTCTCCGGCGCCCATGCCGTGCCACGGCGGCGCGTGGCCGCCGGCCAGGTTGGCCTGGGCGCTGGGTGCGCGGTCGCTGGCCTGGGCGTAGGCGGACAGATCCTGGTCGGCGGATTCGCCACCCGGCGTCGCCGGCACGCCGGCCTCGCCGCGGCCGTTGTACAGCGCGCCCACCACCAGCGGGCGGTCGATGTCACCTTCCAGGAACGCGACCAGCACTTCCTGCCCGATCCGCGGAAGGAACTGGCTGCCCACCCCGGGGCCGGCGTAGCGCTGGGCGACGCGCAGCCAGCAGCTGTCGCGATCACCCTGCTCCCGGCCCTGCTGGAAGTGGAATCGCACCCGCACCCGCCCCAGCGCATCGCTGTGCAATTCCTGATGGCCGGACGCGCGATCCTGCCCCTCCGGGCCGACCACGATCGCGGTCTGGTAGCCGGGTGCGGTCGGGCGGGGGTTGGCGCGCGCGCCGGTGTCGTCAACCAGCACCGGCCGCCACGGACGGCTGCGATCCACGGCTTCGAATGCATTGGCGTAGCCAACCGCCCCGGCGCGTTCGAGCAGGCGCCCCGCCGCCAATCCGTGCGGCCCATGCGCCTCATCCTGGCCCGGTGCCGGCCCGAGCTCGGCCTGCACCGCCTCGCGCAGATCCACCGGCAGGTTGTTCACGCCCAGGTGGTCGACGCCGGTCAGCAGCAGCTCGGGCGGGGTCGACTCGCTGCCTGCCGCCGATGGCGCCTGCAGCAGCCGGAACCAGGTTCCGGCGCGGAACGTGCGCGCGGTGCCATGGCCCAGCCACTGCTCGCGTCCCGCTTCGACCGCCTGCGCCATCAGCCGTGCATGGCGCTCGGCCTCGGCGGTACCCGCCCACGCGTAGGCGCCGGCGGGATCGTACTGTTCGACGGTGCCGTCATGGCCGGCGTGCTGCAGCGGCAGCTGCGCGGCCACCGCCTGCATGGTTCTGTAATCGGTGCCCAGCACGCTCATGCGGTCGGCACCGATGCGCCGCTGCAGGCCGATGCCCTGCACCGCGTCGCGCGCCTCGGTGGCGTCGCTGCGGTGGTAGCGCACGCCCGACCCGTCGGCCGAAGCGGCGTCTTCCGGCTGCGCCGCGCTCTCGGCGAAGATCACCATCCGGTGGCCGGCAGCGGCTTCGGGATCCTCCTCCAGCCGCCAGCCCAGCCCCTCCTCGGCCAGCAGTCGCTGGACGAACGCGGCATCGGTTTCGCGGTACTGCACGCAGTAGCTGCGCGGGCGGGTTCCGGCCAGGAACGGGCCGACCTCGTCGCCGAGCTGCCAGGCCGCCAGCGGCGCGTAGCCGGCGAACACCGCCTCCACGATCTCCACCACGCTGCGATCCTGGAACACCCGGCTGTGCCGGCCCCGGCTCAGCAGCCACGTCCAGGGCACCAGTACCAGGCGGTAGCGGGCCAGGCCGCCGTCCGCTCCAACACACGCGGCCTCGCGCACCAGGCCGCTGCGGGGGCTCAGCCCCCCGCCGGCAAGCCGGGTCTGCAGGGTGGCGGGCTTGCCCAGCCAGTCATCAAGAGGCAGCGCGGCGTCGGTGGACAGCACGTCCACCGTCCACTGGAAGTCGCCTGAAAGCCGCTCACGGCCGGCCCAGCGTTCAACAATCAGCGGGGCGCCGGCGTCCGCCAGCTCCAGGCGGTACAGCCGGGTCGCGTCATCGACCCCCACGAGCGCGGCCAGCTGCGCGGCCGCACCAGATGCTCCATGCATGGTGTGCTCCCTGGCCCGAGGCCATCCTTGCCCCGGAATAATGCCACCTGCAGTGGGAGCGTCAAGCCGCGCGTGCGCGCGGCGGCGGTGGGATCAGTCGGCCTGCCACCACATCAGGAACTCGTGCCACAGGCGCTTGAAGAAGCCCGCGCGCTCCACCGCCTCCAGCGCCACCAGCGGCCGCTCGGCCACCACCTCGCCATCCAGCTTCACCCGTACGGTACCGATCACCTGGCCTTCCTCGATCGGCGCCACCAGGGTGGCGGGCAGATCCATCGAAGGCTGCAGCTGGTCGTACTTGCCACGGCCGGTGCTCACCAGCAGCGGCTCGGCCAGGCCCATGCGCAGCTCGTTGGCACGCCCCTTCCAGATCCGCTGGGTGGCCAGCTCCTCGCCGGCGTCGTACAGGCGATGGGTTTCGAAGAAGCGGAAGCCCCAGTTGAGCAGCGCCATCGAGTCATTGGCGCGCTGGGCCTCGCCGGTCGATCCCAGCACCACCGAGATCAGGCGCTGGTCGTCGCGCTGGGCGGAGGTCATCAGGCAGTAGCCCGCGCCCGAGTGGTGGCCGGTCTTGATGCCGTCGACCGCATCGTCACGCCACAGCAGCCGGTTGCGGTTGCGCTGGGTGATGGGGCCAACGGTGAACTCGCGGATCTTGTTGTGGGCGTAGATGTCGGGGAAATCGCGGATCAGCGCGCGCCCGAGCGTGGCCAGGTCGCGGGCGCTGGAGTAGTGGTTCTCCTCGCTCAGGCCGTGCGAATTGACGAAGTGGCTGTTGGTCATGCCCAGCCGCTGGGCGTGGGCGTTCATCAGCGAGGCGAACGCCTCCTCGGTGCCGGCCACGTGCTCGGCCAGCGCGATCGCCGCATCGTTGCCGGACTGCACCGCCATGCCGATTTCCATGTCCAGCAGGCGCGCGGTCTGGTTGACCTCGAAGCCGCTGAAGCTGCCGCCGGTGGCGGCCCCGCCCTTGCGCCAGGCGTTCTCGGTCATCATCACCTGGTCGTCCTCGGTGATGCGCCCGGCCTCAAGCTCGGAGGCGATGACGTAGCTGGTCATGACCTTGGTGATGCTGGCCGGCTCCAGCTGCTCGTCGATGTTCTCGCCGGCCAGCACCTGCCCGGTCTGGTAGTCCATCAGCAGCCAGGCGGTGCCGGTGATCGACGGCGGCGGCGGCGTGGCCACCTCGGGTGCCGGCGGCGCGGGCACCGGGGCGGGCTGCGGAGACTGGGCGAGGGCCAGGCCGATCACGGCAACCGAAAGGGCCGCCGCGGCGGCCGCGGCGAGACGGGGGGCGCGCCGGGAAAACGGGGACTTCATCAAGACGGTGACTCCTTGGCCGCGGCATGCAGGCGCCGCGGCGGTGAAACGGGCGAAACGGGAAGTTTAATCGCGAACCAGCTGCGGCTGGCCAAACCCGAGACCCGCAAAGCGGGCGCTGAGTTCCGGAACCATGGCGGCGGCCACCGGGCCGACCTGCACGCGCCAGACGCTGCGCCCGCCGGACAGGCCGTCCACCAGCCGCACCCCGGCGATGCCCGCGCCCTGCAGCATCGCCAGCGCGCGCTCGGCATTGTCGCGCGCGCCGAAGGCGGCAACCTGCAGGGTGACGGCATCGGCCGGCGGCGGCTCCGGCTGCGATTGCGTTGCCGCGGGCTGCACCGGCGCCGCAGGCACGGCAGCCGCCGGCGAGGCGACCGCCGCCACGGGCTGCTGCGGGCCGGCGGGCGCGGGCGCTGCCGACGCGCTGGCCACCGCGTCCAGCCCGCGCAGTTCGATCTGCCGCTCTTCCAGCCAGGCATCGAAATCGTCGGCCGTCATCACCCGGCCGTTCTGCATCATGTTGAAGCGGCGCTCGTGGGCGTAGCGCGGGTCGACGCCTTCGGCGATCTCGGGCACCGCTGCGGCGGGAGCGGGCGTCGTGGCAGGCGCCTGCGCGGCCGGCTGCACCGACGGTGCCGGACGCTCGCCGGCGGCCGCGCTGGCAATGGGAAGCGCGTCGACCAGGGCGTCGATGGCGCTGGGCGGCGGCGCCTGGGCCGCCGGCGCGGGTGCCGGCGGTTCAGCGCGGGTGGCGACCGCCTCATAGGTGTGCCGGGCCGGCTCGCCGGGACTGAGCGCGCGTACTTCCACCTGCGCCGTGCCCTGGCGGTGCATGTCCAGCTTCACCGCGGCGGCCCAGCTCAGATCCACCACCCGGCCCTCGTGGAAGGGCCCGCGGTCGTTGACCCGCACCACCACCGAGCGGCCGTTGGCCAGGTTGGTCACCCGGGCGAAGCTGGGCAGCGGCAGCGACTTGTGCGCGGCGGTGAAGGCGTACATGTCGTACACCTCCATGTTGGAGGTGCGGCGGCCGTGGAACTTGTTGCCGTAATAGGACGCGATGCCCTGCTCGGTGAAGCCGGCCGGGTCGTCCATCACCGAATAGCGCTTGCCCAGCACCGTGTACGGCGAGCGATTGCCGTAGCGCGAGCGCGGCTCGTCGACCACCTCGGGCTCCGGGATCGCGTCCACGTCCGGGATGTAGTCGGGAGCGGTGTCGCGGATGTGCGGCGCGTACAGGCCGCCGGCCACGTAGTCACCGCGCTTGGACAGGTCTTCCTGCGCCGGTGCGTAGGGCGACTGGCGCGGGCGCTGGTCGGCATCGGCCGCCCCCTGCGCCGGGGCCGTGGCGGTCGGGGGCGCTTCAGGCTTCTTCGGTGCGCCGCTGCAGGCGGCCAGTGCAAGCGCGATCGCGGCGGCCGCGAGCAGCCTCATCGGCCGGCGCCGCCGCTTCCCGCGCGGATCTCCTGCGCCAGCTGGTGCACCGCCAGCGCGTACATCGGCGACCGGTTGTAGCGGGTGATGACGAAGAAGTTGCGGTAGCCCAGCCAGTACTCGGGGCCGGCCGCACCCTGCATCGACAGCAGCGTCGCGCCCTCGGCCACCGGCTCGCCCGGCTGCGGCCGGTAGCCGCGTTCGGCAAGTTCCTCCAGCCGGTGGATCGGATCCATCGTCTCGGGCTTGAAGTCCTCCGCACCCGCATCGCGGGTGGCGCGCGCCACCACCGGCCCGCCGCGCTCCCAGCCGAAGGCGACGAAGTAGTTGGCGATCGAGGCGAACACGTCGTCCAGGTTGTCGAGCAGGTTGCGGTGGCCATCGCCATCGCCGTCCTTCGCCCACAGCCGGTAGCTGGAGGGCATGAACTGGCCCAGCCCCATGGCGCCGGCGTAGCTGCCGCGCAGGGCGAGGATGTCCAGGGTCGGCTCATCGCGCTCCAGCGCGAACAGGTGGCCGAGCTCGGCGGCGAAGAACGGCGCGCGCGGGGCGTGGTCGAAGGCCAGGGTGTAGATGGCATCCAGGATGCGGTGGTTGCCGGTGAATCCGCCGTAGCTGGTTTCCACCCCGATGATGGCGACGATGTACTCGGCCGGCACGCCGGTGTCGGCCGCGACCCGGTCGAGCGCCGCCCGGTGCCGGGCGTAGAAGTCACGGCCGCCGCGGATGCGGGCGTCGTTGAGGAAGATCGGGCGGTACTCGCCCCAGCTGCGGGTGCGCTCGGCCGGGCGCGACATCGCGTCCAGGATGCTCTGCCGCACCTGCGCCTGGGCCAGCACCGAGCGCACGCGGGCCGCGTCCACGCCGTGGGTGCGCACCGCGTAGTCGACGAAGTTGTCGACCCGCTGCGCGCGCGGGATCGCCGGGTCGGTGACCGGCGGGGGCGCTTCGGGGCGCTGTTCGGGCGGCGGCGGCACCGGCGCCAGCGGCGCCGGCGCGGCGGGCTCCGCTGGCTCGGGGAGCGGTTCGGGGAGCGGGGCTTCTGCTTCGGGAACCGGCGTGGGAAGCGGGGCCGGGCTCTCGGTCGCACAGGCGGCCAAAGCGAAGGCGATCAGGCACGAGGCCAGCGGAAAAAGGGCGCGTGGAGTCATCGGTCGCGAGGTTAGCATGGGGACACCGGATTGGCCTGCACGAAGCGTGCGCCATTCAGCCACCGCACCGTCATCGGCGCTCAACCGCGCGCCGGCCGGTGGGCGGCAATCGACATCACCACGCCCATGCCCGCCAGCAGCGACACCGCGGCGGTGCCGCCGTAGCTGAGCAGCGGCATCGGCACGCCCACCACCGGCAGCAGCCCGGACACCATGCCGCCGTTGACCAGCACGTAGACGAACATCGCCAGGCCCAGGCTGCCGGCCAGCAGCCGCGAAAAGCCGTCGCGGGCCTCGCTGGCGATCCACAGGCAGCGGCCGATTACGAACAGGTACAGCCCCAGCGTCACCACCACCCCGACCCAGCCGAACTCCTCGGCCAGCACCGCGAAGATGAAGTCGGTGGTGTGCTCGGGCACGAAGTCCAGGTGCGACTGGGTGCCCTCACCCCAGCCCTGCCCGGCCAGCCCGCCGGCGCCGATCGCGATCTTCGACTGGATGATGTTCCAGCCGGCCCCCAGCGGATCCCGCTCGGGATCCAGGAACGTCATCAGGCGGTCTTTCTGGTAGGGCTGCAGCATCCAGAACCACGCCGCCGGGGCCGCGGCCGCCACCGCCCCGGCCACGGCCGCAAACCACCACCACGACAGCCCCGCCAGGTACAGCACGAACAGCCCGCTGGCCGCCACCAGCACCGCCGTGCCCAGGTCGGGCTGGAGCATGATCAGGCCGGTCGGCAGGGCGATGATGGCCAGGCACGCCAGCACCGCCAGCGGCCGCGGCGGCGGGCCGGCGAGGTTGAGGTACCAGGCCGCCATCATCGGCAGGCTCAGCTTCATCAGCTCGGCCGGCTGGAAATAGAACACGCCCAGGTTCAGCCAGTGCTGGCCGTGGCGGCCGGTACCGATGAACAGCACCAGCAGCAGCGGGATGATCGACAGCGCGTAGAAGGCCGGGGTGACCGCGCGCAGCCGCAGCGGCGTCACCCGCGACAGCAGCCACATCGCCCCCAGCCCCACCCCGTAGCGAGCCGCCTGGGCGATCACCATGTCCATGTTCTGCCCGCTGGCGCTGTGCAGCACCGCCAGCCCGATCGCCATCAGCGCGCACAGCGCCACCAGCAGCAGCCAGTCCAGGGTGCGGGTGAAGCGCCGCCACATCTCCAGCAGCCAGGCCAGGATGATGTTCATGCGCCGGCCTCCGGGTCATCGGCCGGGACATCCTGCACGGGCTCGTCCTGCGCCGTTCCGCCCTCGGCGCCGCTCCCGGCCGGGCCTTCTGCTTCCGGCTCCGGCTCCGGCCCGACCAGCCACGCATCGAAGATGCTGCGCGCGATCGGCGCCGCGGTCACCCCGCCGTAGCCGCCGTGCTCGACGATCACCGCCACCGCGATTTGCGGATCCTCGGCCGGCGCGTAGCCGATGAACAGCGCCTGGTGGCGCAGGTGGTAGGGCAGGCTGCGCGGGTCGGTGCGCGCGTCGCCGCGGCGGCCGACCCGCTGCGCGGTTCCCGTCTTGCCGGCCATGCGGTACCCGGCGCCGCGCGCCAGCGCGGTGGCCGTGCCGCGGCCGTGGATGGTGTTCTCCATCCCCTCCTGCACGGCGCGCAGGTGGTCGGGACGGTCGCTGATCGCATCCCCCCGCGGCGCCGGCGTGGCCCGCCAGGGCTGGTCATAGCCGTCCCGGCGCGCGGCCAGCAGGGTCAGCGGATGCAGCGCGCCGCCGTTGGCGATCGCCGCGGTTCCGCGGGCCAACTGCAGCGCGGTGGCGATCCAGTAGCCCTGGCCGATGCCCGCGATCACCGTCTCACCCGGATACCAGGGCTCGCTGCTGCGCCCGGCCTTCCAGTCCCGGGACGGCACGATGCCGGCGTTCTCGCCCACCAGCTCAAGCCCGGTCGGCTCGCCGAAGCCGTAGCGCCGCATGAATTCGGCGAGCCGGTCGATCCCCATCTCGTAGGCGAGGTCGTAGTAGTAGTAGTTGATCGAGCGCGAGATCGAATCGCGCAGATCCACCCAGCCGCCGCCGGATCCGGCATCGCGGTAGCCACGGCGCTGGCCCGGGATGAAGAACTCGCCGGTGGAGAACACCCTGGATTCGGGCGTGCGCAGGCCGCTGTCCACGCCCGCCAGGGCCACGAACGGCTTGATGGTCGAGCCCGGCGGCCCTCCGCCAAGCACGTTGCGGTTGAACAGCGGCCGCGCCGGGTCGTCCATCAGCCGGCGGTAGTCGGCGTGGGAAATCCCGTTGACGAACAGGTTGGGATCGAAGCTGGGCAGGCTGACCATGCCCAGCACCTGGCCGGTGGCCGGCTCCACCGCCACCGCCGAGCCGTGCATGTCCCCGAACGCCTCCACCATCGCCCGCTGCAGATCCAGATCCACGCTCAGGCGCAGGTCGCTGCCGGCCTGGGCGGGCAGCTTGCCCAGGGTGCGCAGCGCGCGCCCCTCCACGTTGGTCTCGACCTGCTCGTAGCCGATCGTCCCGCGCAGCGCACCCTCGAACGAGCGCTCCACGCCCGTGCGCCCGGTGTAGGGAAACAGCACGTGGGTCTCGCCGTAGCGCTCCACGTCGCCCTCGTCCGTGCGCCCGACGTAGCCGAGCACATGCGCGAACAGCTCGCCGTGCGGGTAGCGGCGATTGAGATAGGGCACCACCTCCACGCCCGGGAAGCGCCAGCGGTCGACGGCGAAGCGCGCCACCTCCTCCTCGCTCACCCGCAGCTTAAGGGTCGCCGGCTGGAAGCCGCGACGCGCGCGGCGCTCGGCGCGGAAGCGCTCCACCTCTTCCGGATCCAGCGCGAAGATCCGCGACAGCCCGGCCACCAGGGTGTCGGTGTCGGCGGCATCCTCGGGCGTGACCTCCAGCCGGTAGGCGGGCACGTTGTCGGCCAGGATCCGGCCCTGGCGGTCATACACCAGGCCGCGCCCGGGGATCACCGGCCGCGGCTTGATCCGGTTGGCCTCGGACTGGCGCGCGAACTCGCTGTGCTGCACCACCTGCAGGCGGAAGTACCAGCCGGCCAGCACCAGCAGCGCGCCCGCCACGATGATGAACCCCACGATCGCCCGCAGCCGGAAGGCGGCGGCCTCGGCGGCGGGATTGCGCATGCGCCCTGCGCGCGTGATCCGCATCGCTCAGCGCCCCCGGCGGCTGAACCGCAGCGCGTCCATCACCAGGTACAGCGGCGCCCACAGCAGCATGCCGATCACCGGCGCCAGCCAGTAGCTCCACGGCACCTGCTGCACCCCCAGCGCCAGGTGCACGGCCGCGCTGACCACCCGGTCGTTGAGCAGCAGGCCGCCGATCGCCAGGGCCTGCTGGGCCACCGGGAAGAAGCGCAGCTGGGTGCGGAAGCGCTGCAGGATGAAGGCCATCACCGTCAGCCGCAGCGCCTGCTCGCCCAGGATGCTGCCGAAGGCCAGGTCGGCGATCAGCCCCATCGAGAACGCGAAGCCCAGGCCCAGGTGCTCGTTGTCCTCGATCACCCAGTACGCCACCACCAGCGCCAACCAGTACGGGCGCAGCGGCTGCAGCGCTTCGGGCAGCGGCACCAGGCCCAGCAGGATCGCCAGCACCACGCTCACCGGCAGCACCCAGCCGTTGGTGGCGCGCCTCACGGGGTCTCCTCCACGGGCGGATCGTCCCGGACGGGCGCTGCCTGGTCGCCGGGTGCGGGGCCGGTTTCGGCGTCGGTCGCGGCGTCCGGCGCCGGTTCGGCAGCGGACGGCTCCGCAGCCGCCGCCGGCAGCGGCGCCGGCGCAACCACCTCGCGCAGCAGCAGCACGTCGCGCCCGCGATCCAGGCGCGCGGCAGGATCCACCGAGCCGACCAGGAACGCGCGGCTGTCGTCCGGCTGCAGCGCGGTGATCGTGCCCACCGGGAATCCCGCCGGAAAGCGTCCGCCCAGCCCCGAGGTGACCAGCTCGTCACCCACCCGTACGTCGCTGGACAGCGGCACGTTCGGCAACCCCAGCGTGTCGCTGCGGCCCTGCCCGAAGGCGACCAGGCGCACGCCGGTACGGGCCACCATCACCGGCACCGCGTGATCGACGTCGGTCAGCAGCAGCACCACTGCGGTGCCCGGGGCCACCTGGATCACCTGGCCCACGACGCCGCCGGCGTCAATCACGGTCTGGCCCTGGCCGATGCCGTCGCGGCTGCCGGCCCGCAGCACCAGCCGCTGCCGGGTCGGATCCAGGTCGATGTCCAGGATCGGCGCCAGCTGCACGTCCAGCCCGCCGCTGCCGGCCGCGCCCAGCAGCTGGCGCAGGTGGGTGTTCTCCTCGGCCGCCGCCTGCAGCCGCGCCAGGCGGGCGTTGGCCACCAGCAGCTCGTTGCGCAGGCGGTGGTTGTCCTCGCTGAGCAGCGAGCGGGTCACCGCATCCTCGCGCACACTGCGGCCCAGCCGGGACGGCAGCCCGGCCAGCCACCACACCGGCTGCATCGCGACCCCCGCGTGGGCGCGCACCTGGGCCAGCCAGCCGCCGCGGTGGTCGGCGATGATCAGCGCGATCGACACCGCCAGCAGGGCCAGCAGGCGCAGCGTGCCGGAGACTTCACCGGAGCGCTGGGCGGCGGGACTGGCGAAAGAGGGCACGGGCCGCCCCCGGTCAGTCCGAGGAGAAGAACTCGTTGCCGTGCATGTCCAGCAGCTCCAGCGCACGGCCGCCGCCGCGGGCCACGCAGGTCAGCGGATCCTCGGCCACCTGCACGTGCAGGCCGGTTTCCTGGCTGAGCAGCTTGTCCAGGTCCTTGAGCAGGGCGCCGCCGCCGGTGAGCACGATGCCGCGCTCGGCCACGTCCGCGCTCAGCTCCGGCGGGGTCTGCTCCAGCGCCTGTCGCACCGCCTCGACGATGCCGGACAGCGGCTCGCGCAGCGCGTCGAGCACCTCGCTGGCCTTGATGGTGATGACCTTGGGCACGCCCTCGGCCAGGTGGCGGCCGGAGATCTCGGTCTCGGCGTTGTCGTCCTGCGGGCAGGCGCAGCCGATCTCCAGCTTGACCCGCTCGGCGGTGGCGTCGCCGATCAGCATGCCGTGGTTGCGGCGCACGTAGTTGATGATCGACTCGTCGAAGCGGTCGCCGCCCACGCGCGCGGACTGGGAATACACCACGCCGTTGAGCGCGATCACCGCGACCTCGGTGGTGCCGCCGCCCACGTCCACCACCATCGAGCCACGGGCCTCGGTGACCGGCATGCCGGCGCCGATCGCGGCCGCCATCGGCTCCTCGATCAGCGACACGTCGCGGGCGCCGGCCTCCAGCGCCGAGTCCTTGATCGCGCGCTTTTCCACCTGGGTGGAGCCGGCCGGCACGCAGATCAGCACCCGCGGGCTGGGCCGCAGGAACCGGCTCTTGTGCACCTTGCGGATGAAGTGCTTGAGCATTTCCTCGGTGTAGGTGAAGTCGGCGATCACGCCGTCCTTCATCGGCCGGTGGGTGGTGATGTTGCCGGGGGTGCGGCCGAGCATCTGCTTGGCCTCGGTGCCCACGGCGGCGACGGTCTTCTGGCCGCCGCTGCCCTGGCGCACCGCGACCACGGACGGCTCGTTGAGCACGATGCCCTGGCCGCGGACGAAAATGAGGGTGTTGGCCGTGCCCAGGTCGATGGACAGGTCATTGGAAAACATGCCGCGGAACTTCTTGAACATCGGGCGTCGGGTCCGTACGGGGCGCCCGCCACGAAGGGCGGCGCGGGCGGAAAACAAGGGGGAATGGCCGGAGCCGGAGGGGCGGACAAGCCTAGCAAAATCAGGGCCGCAAGGGGCCATTGGCATGCCGGAAACCACCCTTTCCCGCCACCGCATGCGGGCCGCGGCGCCGCGGAATCCCGGCCGCCGCCTCTGGCCCCGAGGCGGCCGGGCGGCTAATCTGTGCGCCTTTGTGCCCCTCGCGAGCGATTTGCCGATGTCCGTCCTGATCTGCGGTTCCCTGGCCTACGACACCATCATGGTGTTCCCCGACCAGTTCAAGAACCACATCCTGCCGGACAAGGTGCACATCCTGAACGTCTCGTTCCTGGTGCCTGCGATGCGCCGCGAGTTCGGCGGCTGCGCCGGCAACATCGCCTACAACCTCAAGCTGCTGGGCGGCGAGCCGGTGCCGATGGCCACCGTGGGCCAGGACTTCGGCCCCTACCGGCAGTGGTTCGAGGACAACGGGATCCGCCTGGATCAGGTCAAGGTGATCGACGAGCTTTTCACCCCGCAGGCCTTCATCACCACCGACCACGACAACAACCAGATCACCGCCTTCCACCCCGGGGCGATGCAGCGCAGCCACGAGAACCACGTCCGCGACGTGGCGGGCGTGGAGTTCGGCATCGTCAGCCCGGACGGGCGCGAGGGCATGCTGCAGAACGCGCGCGAATTCGCCGAGGCCGGGATCCCCTTCATCTTCGACCCCGGCCAGGCCATGCCGCTGTTCAACGGCGAGGAGCTGCGCGACTTCATCGACAAGGCCGACTACGTCACCGTCAACGACTACGAGTCCAACCTGCTGGTCGAGCGCACCGGCTGGAGCGAGGAGGAGATCGCCGGCCGGGTGAAGGCCTACGTCGCCACCCGCGGGCCGAAGGGCGCGGTGATCCGCGCTGGTGGCAAGGTGCACGAAATCCCGCCGGCCAGGGAGCGCCGGATCACCGACCCGACCGGCTGCGGCGATGCGTTCCGCGCCGGCCTGATCCACGGCATCACCGCCGGCCGCGACTGGGAAACCACCGGCCGCATGGCCAACCTGATGGGCGCGCTGAAGGTCGAGCACCACGGCACCCAGAACCAGCGCTTCGACTACGACGGCTTCGCCGAACAGTTCCGCGAGCAGTTCGGCTACGCGCTGGGGTGAGCCCCGGGCCGGGTGAACCCCGGCACCGGTCAGCCCTGAAGGCGGGTCAGTCGGCGGCGGGCGCCTGGCCGTCCGCCTCCCATCCCCACGCGTCCAGCATCACGTTGAACAGCCGCGTGCCCGGGAAGTAGCCGCGCACCCGGTGCGCGCCGGCGCCGGTGGCCAGCACCACCACCTCCTCGGCGGTGTGGGTGCGGTTGACCATCACGTTCTCCAGACGGACCAAGTCGTCGTCGCTGCCCGACGCCTTCCACTCCCCGTAGCCGGCCAGCAGCGGCTGGCCGCGTTCGCCGCCGTCCACCTGCAGGCCGAAGGAATGGTCGGCGGTGAAGATCAGCAGGGTCTCGTCCAGGTCGACGCGCTGTTCCACCTCGGCCATGAGCCGGTCGAAGTCGACCACGTTCTGCAGGCCCTTGCGCACGTCATCGGTGTGCGCGTCCCACTCCACCACCAGGAAGTAGCCCTGCGGCGAATCCTGCAGCAGCTCCAGCGCGCTCAGGGTGGCGGCATGGACGTCGAGGCTGTCCGCCACCACCACCGGGCGCCGGTTGCCGGCATCCACTTCGGCAAGCGAGGCGTGGATCGGCCGGTCGTGCTGGCGGGCCAGCGCGTCGAAGCCGGTGCCCGCCTCGGCAAGCAGGCCGCCGATCCGCTCGCGGCCGGCACCCATCAGCACGTCCACGCCGTCGCCGTAGCGCGGGGTGAAGGCCTGCATGAAGATTTCGCCCTGCTTGCGGCGGTCGTTGGAGTGCGCGTAGTTGGCGGCCGGGGTGGCGTCGGCAATGGACTGGGTGCTGACCACGCCGGTGCGCAGGCCGCGCTCTTCGGCGTATTCGAGCACCGTCTTCATCGGGGTACCGTCGCGCTCACCGCGTACGGCGTCCGGCCCCTGGCTGATCACGCCGTTGCGGGTCTTGACCCCGGTCATGATCGACGACATGCCGTTGGCCGAATCCGACACCCACTTGTCCGCGGGCGACATTTCGCTCAGACCCAGGTGCGGCCACTGCTGGACGTGCAGGCTGAGCGGTTCGCCATGGCCGTGGATGCTGGCGGCGTGCAGCGTCGAGACGCCCATGGCGTCGGCCAGGAACACGATGACGTTCTTCGCACGGGGCTGTTCGCCGTCGTCGGCATGCGCAGCGGTGGACAGGGCCAGCGTCACGAGCAGGGCGGCGGCAAGTTTCCGCGCGAGCGGGCGGTGGTTCATCGAGTACTCCTGGGTCAAGCGGTCCAGCGGGAATGCCGGGGTCAAGCCGGGCATTCTGGTGGCCGGTTGTTGCGTCCTGCTGACACCGGGATCGGGTAGGCTCTGGCCGATGCGCGCGCCCTCCCGCAACCGAGACCTGACCCAGGGGGCGATCGGCCCCACCCTGCTGCTGTTCGCCCTGCCGATCCTGGGCGCGAACGCGCTGCAGTCGCTCAACGGGTCGGTCAACGCGTTCTGGATCGGGCGCTTCCTGGGCGAGGCGGCGCTGACCGCGATCGCCAACGCCAACAACGTGCTGTTCTTCCTGCTCGGGGCGGTGTTCGGCCTGGGCATGGCGGCCACGATCCTGGTGGCGCAGGCGATGGGGCGCGGCGATGCCGCGGGCGCGCGCCGGGTCATCGGCACCTCGGCCACCTTCTTCATCGGGCTGTCGCTGGTGGTGGCGTTCGCCGGCCTGCCGCTCTCGCGCCAGCTGCTGCAGTGGATGGGCACGCCGGCGGCCGCCCTGCCGCACGCGGACGGCTACCTGAAGGTGATCTTCCTGGCGGTGCCGTTCCTGTACATGTTCACCTTCATCACCGCGGTGCTGCGCGGGGCTGGCGACAGCCGCACGCCGTTCCGGTTCCTGATGCTGGTGGTGGCGCTGGACGTGGTGCTGGTGCCGCTGTTCGTGTTCGGCCTCGGCCCGCTGCCGGAACTGGGCATGACCGGCGCGGCGGTGGCCACGGTGATCGCCAACGCCACCAGCCTGGCGGCGATGCTGCTGTGGCTGCGCCACCGCCGCCATCCGCTGTGGATCGGTCGCCACGAATGGCACCTGTTCAAGCCGGACTGGACGCTGGTGCGCACGCTCGTGTTCAAGGGCGTGCCGATGGGCGCGCAGATGGTGCTGATCTCGCTGGCGATGATCGCGATGATGACCATGGTCAACCACCACGGCACCGTCACCACCGGCGCCTACGGCGCGGTGCTGCAGCTGTGGAACTACGTGCAGATGCCGGCGATGGCGATCGGCGCGGCGTGCTCGTCGATGGCGGCGCAGAACGTGGGCGCCGGCCTGTGGCCGCGGGTGGAGGCCACCACGCGCACGGGGCTGCTGGTGAACCTGGTGCTCACCGGAGCCCTGATCGTCGCCCTGCTGCTGCTGGATCGCTGGGTGCTGGCGATCTTCCTGCCCGAGGGCAGCCCGTCGCTGGAAGTGGCGCGGCAGATCAACCGCATCGGCATCTGGTCGTTCCTGTTCTTCGGTGCCACCTACGTGCTGTTCGGCGTGGTGCGCTCCACCGGCGCGGTGGTGCCGCCGCTGCTGATGCTGGGGCTGGCGCTGTGGGGCGTGCGGGTACCGTTCGCCACCGGCCTGCAGCCTGCACTGGGCGTCGATGCGATCTGGTGGAGCTTCCCCGCCAGCGCGCTGGTGGCGATGGGGCTGGCGATGGCCTACTACCGGTTCGGCCGCTGGCGCCAGGCCACCATGCTGCCGCCGGAGGAGGAGCCGCCGATCCCGGCCGACGTGCCCGCGCAGCCGCCGGCACCGGTGGCAACCCCGTGCCCCCGGGCGGAGCGCGCATGAAGTCCGTCTACCAGGCCGCGCACGGCGTCGACGCGCACATGATCCGGGCGCTGCTGGAGCAGGCGGGCATTCCCGCCCAGGTTCGCGGCGAATACCTGCAGGGCGCGCTTGGCGAACTGCCGGTCAACGGGATGGTCACCGTCTGGGTGCCGGATGCCGACGCCACCCGCGCCCGGGAGCTGGTACGCGACTGGGAACAGTCCACGCCGGTGGAAAGCGTGGACGACGGCCAGGATGCCGAGCCCGCCCCGGCAATCCACGCACCCCGCCCCCGCAGCCGCGCCATCGCCGTTATCGCGGCACTGCTGCTGGTGCCCGTCCTGTGGTGGGCGGTGATCCGCATCCTGGGCTGAACCCGGGCGCGCCCCGGCCCTCCACGCCGGTCATTCCCAGCCGTGCATCCGGCTGCGCTCCAGGCCGCCGACTTCGAACTGCGCGGTGCGGGTGTCGCCGGCCGCCACGGGGAACTCGATCGTCAGCAGCGTCGCGCCGTCGATCGCGCGCCACAGGGCACGGTTGTCGTCGATGAACATGGCGATCGCCTCGTCGGTGTCGGGGCGGTTGGCGGCCATGCGCCGCGGCTCGCCGCCGTCCACCGTCACCGTGACCCGGCAGGCGCTGTAGCAGCCCCGGGCGAAGTCGTCGCCGCCCAGCACCAGGTAGCTGCTGCGCCCCCAGTCGGGATGGTCGCGGAAGATGAGCTGCACCCGGTCGGTGGTGTCGCCGGTGTCCACCGGATCCTTCGAGTGGATCTGCGACGAGCGCTGCTGGCCGCCCTTCACGTCCTGCACGTTGTACGTCCACAGCCGCGCGGTGCGGTCGGCCTCGCGGATCGCGTCGGCCTGCGCCTTCACCTCCTCGAAGCGCTCGCCGACCCGGGCGGCCACCTGCGTGTCCGGCCAGCGCGCCAGCAGGACGTCGCCGTGGGCCTTGGCCAGCGCCCAGTTTTCGTCCTTGACCGCCTGGTTGAAGCCGGCCTCGGCCTCTTCGGCCGCGCGCTCGTTGGCGGCGGCCTGGGCTTCGGCGCGGGCCTGGGCCTCGGCCTCCGGGTCGCCGCAGGCGGCCAGGGCGAGGGCCGCCGCCAGGGCCACGGCGATGCTGCGCACCGGGGCGGTCATGCCCGGCCGCCCTGCCCGCTTTCGCCGGCGTCATCAGCGTTGGCGTCTTCGGTTCCGGCTTCGTCACCGGCGGCCGGCTCCGGCGCGCCATCGAGCACCGGCGACACCGGCGGCGACGCCGACGCCGCCGGGGAGCCGGCGATCACCTGCTCGACCGAGGCGGTGGTGATGGGGTGGTAGCCCGGCCGGGCCCGCTCCAGCACGTCCCGCGCCACTGCCAGACCCTCGGAGGTCTGCACCAGCGCCTCGTAGGTCGGCATGATCAGCTTGCGCCGGCCGATCCGCTCCAGGAACCCTTCCATCGGCGGATACGCGATGGCGTAGCCGCTGCGCACCGCCAGCGGGAACCAGCGCATCGCGATCTCGCCGTTGGGCGTCTGGCTGAACATGTAGGCGGTGTCGAGCTGCGACATCTGCTCCAGCTCCAGCGTCTCCGGCATGCCCTCCAGGAAATGGATCCATTCCTGGGTGCTCCATTCGGACGTGAGCTGCGGCGGCGGCAGCTGGTGGCTGCCCAGCCAGGCCAGGCGCGCCGAATCCACCAGCCCCAGCCGCGGCGAGAGCACCTGCGGGGCGGACAGCGGGATCCCCGGCTGGTGCAGCCACTCGTCCAGCTCCGCCTCGCTGACCGCGTTCGGATCCCTGGGCAGCAGCTCGGCCTCCAGGTATTCCACGAACTCCGGCGTGGAGATGCTCTGGAACGCAAAGTGGTCGAAATAGCCGCGCAGGAAGGCGTCCAGCGCCTCGCGCCCGAAGCGCTCCTCCAGGAACTGCAGGAACCACGCGCCCTTGTCGTAGGCCACCGAGCCGAAGGTGTCGTCCGGACCGGTCGCGTCATCGGGCTGCACCGCCAGCACCTGCAGGCCCGGGCTGACGCCCTCGATTTCCTGCTCAAGGCCGCTGCGGGCGATCACCCACTCCATGTCGGAGAACTCCTCGCCGTAGATCTCCTCGACGATGCGGTTCTCCACGTAGGAGGTGAAGCCCTCGTTGAGCCACATGTCCTTCCAGCTCGCGTTGGTCACCAGGTTGCCGGACCAGCTGTGGGCCAGTTCGTGCGCGATCAGCGACACCAGCGATTTGTCACCGACGATCACCGTGGGAGTGATGAACGACAGGCGCGGGTTTTCCATGCCGCCGTAGGGGAACGACGGCGGCAGGATCAGCAGGTCGTAGCGCTCCCAGCGGTAGGGCCCGTAAAGCGCCTCCGCGGTGGCGATCATCTGCTCGGTGTCCTCGAACTCGGCCACCGCCGCGTCAACGGTCGCCGGCTCGGCCCACACGCCGGCGCGTTCGGAAATCGGCTTGAACACCAGGTCGCCGGCGGCGATCGCCATCAGGTAGGACGGGATCTTCTGCGGCATGGTGAAGCTGTACTCACCGTCGCGCTGCGCATCCGGATCGTTGTCGGCGCTCATCAGCACCATCACGTCCGGGCGCGTGGTGATGCGCGCGCTGTAGGTGTAGCGCACGCCCGGCGTGTCCTGCAGCGGCACCCAGCTCCGGGCGTGGATGGCCTGCGACTGGCTGAACATGAAGGGCAGCTCCCCGCCCTCGGTCATCGACGGCTCCAGCCACTGCAGGCCGGAGGCATCGGGCGAGGTGCGGTAGGTCACCCGCACCTGCGCGGGCTGGCCCGGCGCCTGGATGGCGAGCCTGCTGCCGAACACCGGATCGGCGTCGTCCAGCGTGTACTCCAGCGGCTGCCAGCCGTCGCCGGTATTTCCTTCGACCCGCTCGATCGTCAGGTCCCGGGTGTCGAGCACCAGCTCCGCCGCCGCTTCGTCCTTCCAGTCAAGCTTGTAGGTGGCGGTACCGGCGAGGGTGCGGCTGTCGAAGTCCAGCGCAAGGTCCAGCGCAAGGTCGTCGATGACGACCTTGCCCGGCTCGGCGTAGGAATGTTCGTCACGGGCGGGCGCGGTCACGGCGGCCTCCGGTCGCTTGGCCGGCGTGGTGGTGGTCTCGGGGGTCGGCTCGCGCTGGCAGCCGGCGACCAGCAGGGCCAGCAGCGACAGGGCGACCAGGGGGGTCAGGCGGCGGAGCGGGTTCGGGGGAAAACGCATGGCGGGCCAGTCCTCGGGGAATCAGATCCACAAGTCTACCCCCGCCGCTCCGGCAACCCGCTGGCAGGAGCGCGCCCCGGCCGGGTCAGACCCGATAGCCGTCGTGGATGGCGACGATGCCGGCCGACAGGTTGCGGTAGCCGCAGCGCTCGAAGCCGGCCGCCTGCATCATCGCCTTCAGCTCCTCCTGCGGCGGATGCTTGCGGATCGACTCGGCCAGGTAGCGGTAGCTGTCCGAATCCCCCGCGAACAGCCGCCCCAGCCGCGGCAGCACCTGGAAGGAATGGAAGTCGTAGACCGGCTTGAACCAGTCCAGCGTCACCTCAGAGAACTCCAGCACCCGCGCCTGGCCGCCCACCCGTAGCACCCGGTGCATCTCGCGCAGCGCCGCGTCCTTGTCGGTCACGTTGCGCAGGCCGAAGGCGATGGTCACCAGGTCGAAGCTGGCGTCCGGGAACGGCAGCGCCTGGGCGTTGCACTGCACGTATTCGAACCCGCGCACGCGCCCGCGGTTGGTCATGCGGTCGCGGCCCACCTTCAGCATCTCGCCGTTGATGTCGCCCAGCACCACCTCGCCGTCCGCGCCCAGGCGCGGCATCAGCAGCGCGGCGATGTCGCCGGTGCCGCCGGCCAGATCCAGCACCCGGTCGCCCGGCCGCACCTGCGCGGTGGCGGTGAAGTAGCGCTTCCAGACCCGGTGGATGCCCAGGCTCATCAGGTCGTTCATCAGGTCGTAGCTGCCCGCGACCGAGGAAAACACCTGGCCGACCAGCTTCTGCTTCTCCCCCACCGGGACGTCGCGGAAGCCGAAATGGGTGGTACCGGATTCTTTGGATGCGCTCATGGGCCGATTATCGCACCCCCCGGGGTGACGGTGGCCGCCGCCACGCCTATGCTCGGTCGCAGCCCGCCTCCGGAGTCCGCATGACCGCAACCGACTACCACGCAATGCTCCAGGTGGCGCTGGAAGAAGCCCGCGCCGGCCTGGCCGAGGGCGGGATCCCGATCGGCGCCGCCCTGTTCCACCGCGACGGCACCCTGCTCGGCCGCGGCCGCAACCGCCGGGTGCAGGAGGACGACCCCTCCGTGCACGGCGAGACCGACGCCTTCCGCAAGGCCGGCCGCCAGCGCAGCTACCGCGACACCATCATGGTCACCACGCTCTCGCCGTGCTGGTACTGCAGCGGCCTGGTGCGCCAGTTCGGCATCGCCACGGTGGTCATGGGCGACACGGTGAACTTCCACGGCGGCCACGACTGGCTGCGCGAGCACGGCGTGGAGGTGGTCGACCTGGCCGACCCCGGCTGCATCCGCATGATGGGCGAGTGGATCGCCGCCAACCCGGCCATCTGGAACGAGGACATCGGCGCAGACTGAGACCCGCGCCGCAGCGTGACCGCAGCCTAGCCGCCAATGCTGCGGCGGACGGTGACCAGCACCTGGCCCGGGGTTCGGTGGCTGCGGTATTCGCGCTCTTCCAGCGGCATCGCCGAGCGCGGCCCGTCGTACTTGTCACGCGCTTCGGTGAAGCGGCGCCCGAACAGGTCCCGCGCCTCGGCGCGCACCCGCCAGCCACCGGCCAGGCGCTTCTCGGCGAACAGGTGCCAGGACAGCGGCTCGCGCTCGCGGCTGACCTCGTCGTAGCTGTACTCCGTCTCGCGCTCGGCGAGGTCGACGCCCATGCCCCAGGTGATGCGGTGCTCCGGAAGCACCCGGGTCAGGCGCAGGCTGCCTTCCAGCGGCGCCTCGCCCGAGATCCCGCGCTTGCGGCCGGTGGTCGGGTCGCGCACCGAGCTGGTTCGCCACTGGAGCTGCGACGAGAACCGGAAGCCGGCCATGCCGAGCCTGTCCAGCGATGCGGACAGCTCCAGCTCCAGGGTGTCGCGGGTGCCGTCGCCGATATTGCCCGGCGCGTCGAACACGTCGTCGCCGGACACCACCAGCACCCGGTCGACCACGTCGCTGATGCGGTCATGTGTCCAGGTCAATACCAGCGCGCCGTCCTCCCAAAAGCTGCGCTCCCAGCCGGCCGACATGCGCCAGGTCTTGTCCGGCTCCAGCTCCGCGTTGCCGGCGCTGATCACGCCCGTGTCCAGCGCCGCCGAAGCGACGAAGTCGTCGAAATCCAGCTGCCCCACCTCGCGCGCAAGCGACAGGTGGAAGCTGTCGCGATCATCGCGCTCCCAGAACGCGGTCAGCCGCGGCTTGACGTAGACGAAGTCGCGCGCCATCGGCGTGTCGCCGCTCTGGCGCAGCCTGGAGGTCTCCACCCGCACGTCCGCTTCCAGCGTCCAGTCGCTGCCCGGCTGCCACGCCGCGCCCAGCGACGCCTCGGCGCGGCGCTCCTCGATGCGCACGTCCGAGCCGGGCAGTTCGACCCGCTCGCCGTTTTCAGTGAGCCGGGCGTCGCCCTCCAGGAAATTGAACGCGCCCTCCAGCCCCGCCGTCAGCCGCAGGTGGTCGGAATACGCGTGGCCCAGATCCACCCGGGCCAGGGTTTCGCCGGTCTCGGTGTTTTCCTCGAAGCGCTCCTCGTCGCCGTCTTCCCGCTCCAGCGACAGCGCCCGGGTTCGATCCAGCCGCTGGCCCAGCACCAGCTCCAGCCGCGAGCGCGCTCCGACCGGACGCACGTAGCGGCCGCCGATCTCCAGCTCGTCCATTCGCTCCGTATCGGCAGCAGACTCGAGGTGCATGCCGGTGTCGCGATCCATCCGCTCCTCGCGCTCGCTGACACGCTCGCCCCGCAGGGCGGCGTTCACGCCCAGGCTGCCGCCCGCAAGCGGCTGGCGCCAGCTCGCGTTCGCCCCGTAGAGATCATCGATTCGGCGCGTGTCGACCGTCAGATCCTCCACCGGCACGCCGTCGGGCGAGACGGCGTGGATGCGCCCCGGGCCGGTGTCCTCGTCCAGCTCCGACGCCGCCGACAGCGCCAGTTCCAGCATCCGGTCATCGCTGCGGCGCCCGTACTCGAACTGCGTCTGAGGCCCCGCCCAGCCGTCGGTGGCCGCGGCAGCGCCGACCTCCAGCGCCATCTCCACGGCTGCCACGCGCCTGCGCACCACGTTCGCCAGCACCGCGTGCCCGCCCATGTCCACGCCCGGCGCACCGGCGCGGATCAGTTCGATCCGCTCCACCGACCCCGCCGGAATCCGCGCCAGCAGATCGTCGATGTCCTCACGCCTGCTGGTGGGCCGGGCACCGTCGATCAGCACGTTGCCGCGCGCCCCGGCATAGCCGCGCACGTCGGAATCGGCCTCGACGATGCTGAAGCCCGGCAGGCGGATCACCATGTCGTGGGCGTTGGCCGGCGCCGCCGACGCGAAACCCTCCGCTTCGAACACGGTGACGCCCTGGGTCCCGGCGTCGACCGGGCCATAGCCGGGCCCTGCCACGGCGGGGGCCGCGTGGCAGGCAAGCGCAAGCAGGGCAAACACGGCAGGTGCGGGGAAACGGGTCGGCATGAATGGTATACAGGCGGCAGGGACCGGCCATCCTGAACCGGCGTTGCTGACATCCCGGCCACGCCCGCTGTCAGCCTGCTGTCAGGCACCCCGGCCCATGATCGCCGCCATGAAAACGACCGCCCCCACCAAGCTGTTCCTCCCGCTCGCGCTGGCCATCGCGCTTGCGGCGATCTTCACCACCCCGGCCGCATTTGCCGACGACGACGACCACGTCGAGGCCCGCAGGCTGCTGCAGCGCGGCGAGATCCTGCCGCTCAACCACATCCTGGATGTGGTGCAGCAGCGCGTACCCGGCGACGTCATCGAGGTCGAGCTGGACCGCAGCAGCAAGCGCGGCTGGGAATACGAGGTCAAGGTGCTGACTGCCACCGGCCGGGTGCTGGAAGTCGACGTCAACGCCCACACCGCCGAGATCCGGAAAATCGAGGACGATTGATGCGGTGCCTGATCGTCGAGGACGATGCCGACATCCAGTCCGACCTCAGGCGCGCGCTGGAAACCTCCGGGTTCGTGGTCGAGGTGGCCGGCGACGGCGAGACCGCGTGGTACCAGGGCGACGTTGAAGACTACGATGCGGTCGTGCTCGACCTGGGCCTGCCGCGGCTGGACGGACTGTCGGTGCTGCGCCGCTGGCGCGCGGCCGGCCGCGGCTTCCCCGTGATCGTGCTCTCCGCACGCGGCGACTGGACCGAGAAGGTCGAAGGCATCGAGGCCGGCGCCGACGACTACATGTCCAAGCCGTTCGAGATGGGCGAGCTGATCGCGCGCATCCGCGGCCTGATCCGGCGCGGCGCCGGACGGCTGTCGAACGTGATCGAGATCGGGCGGCTGCGCCTGGACACCACCCGCATGAGCGCGGTCTACGACGGCGCCCCCGCGCACCTGTCGCCGCTGGAATTCCGCCTGCTGGACTACCTGGCCCACCAGCCCGGCCGCGCGGTGTCCGCCGGCGAACTGGCCGAGCACCTCTATGGCGCCAGCGAATCGGGCGACACCAACGCCATCGAAGCGATTATCGCGCGCCTGCGGCGCAAGTTCGGCGCCGCCATCATCACCACCCGTCGCGGCTTCGGCTACCTGCTGGAGCCCGGCGGATGATCATCCGCTCGCTGCACTGGCGCCTGCTCGCCGGCGCCGCTGCCGCGATCCTGCTGGCCCTGGTCGTGGCCTGGCTGTTCATGACCCTGCTGTTCGAGCGCCACCTGGAGCGACGGCTGGAATCCGAACTCACCCGCGACGGCCTGCGCCTGGCCGCCGCGCTGGAGGTCGACGCGGGCGGGGCGCCGCTGATCGGCGAGCCGCCGATGGATCCGCGCCTGCAGACCCCGGCCGGCGGCTATTACTGGCAGGTGTCCACGCCCGCCGGCGCGGACCAGTCGCGCTCGCTGTGGGACGGCGACCTGGATCGCAGCGGGCAGCCGCCGGTCGAGGGCTGGGCGCTGCGCCGTGCGCCGGGGCCGTACGGGCAGCCCGTCGCAATCCTGGAGCGGATGGTGGAACCGGATGCCAACGGCCCGCAGGTGCTGATCCAGCTGGCCCAGGACGCGGCCCCGCTGACCATGGCCCGCGACGAGTTCGGGCGTGAGCTGGCCGCCTTCCTCGCCGCGCTGTGGCTGGTGCTCTCGGCCGCGGCGTGGCTGCACGTCCGGCTCGGGCTGCGCCCGCTGGGGCGCATCCGCAGCGACCTGGCGGTGCTGCACGACAGCGCCAGCGCGCGCCTGCCGGCCGCCCGGCTGCGCGAGATCCAGCCGCTGACCGACGCCATCAACGCCCTGGCCGACGTGCGCGAGCACGACCTGGAGCTGGCCCGCCGCCGCGCCGCCGATCTGGCCCACGGGCTGAAGACGCCGCTGGCCGCAGTGGCCGCGCAGAGCCGGCGCGCGCGCGAAGCCGGCGCGGACAGCGCCGCCGACGGTCTGGATCGCGCGGTCTCGGCCATCCGCCGCACGATCGACTCCGAACTCGCGCGCGCGCGCATCGCGGCGATCCGCCGCGGCCCGGGCGGCCTTGCTCCGGTTCAACCGACGGTGGAGCGGCTGGTCAACGTGATCGAGCACACCGACAAGGGCGGTGAGCTCGCTTTCGCCATCGAGATCCCGCCCGGCCTGGAGCTGGCGGTGCAGCCCGACGACCTGTCCGAGATGCTTGGCGCGGTGCTGGAGAACGCCGCCCGCCACGCCCGCCGCCAGGTGCGGGTGAGCGGTGCCGGCGGGCCGGAATCGACCACGCTGAGCGTCGAGGACGATGGCCCGGGCATCGACGATGACCACCTTGAACAGGTGATGCGCCGCGGCGGCCGCCTGGATGAAGGCGGCACCGGCCTGGGCCTGGCGATCGCCCGCGAGCTGGTGGAAGCCTCCGGCGGCGGCATCCGGCTGGGCCGCTCCGGCATGGGCGGCCTGGCGGTCACGTTTTCCTGGCCCACGGGCAGAGTGATGCCGGCCCCACCCGCGGCGCGCTGATCCGCGCGCCGGGCCCGGTGGAACGCAACGGCCCGCGACCGCAACGCGCAGCACACCTCCCGCGATGCATTCTTGGGGCAACGCATCCGAGGAGAACGGCCATGGGCCTGCTCATCGACGGCCGCTGGGAAGACCAGTGGTACGACACCTCCAGCACCGGCGGGCGTTTCGTACGCACCGACGCCCAGTTCCGCAACTGGATCACGCCCGATGGCAGTCCAGGTCCGAGCGGCGGGGGCGGCTTCAAGGCCGAGGCCGGCCGCTACCGGCTGTACGTGTGCCTGGCCTGCCCGTGGGCGCACCGCACCCTGATCCTGCGCGCGCTCAAGGGCCTGGAGGACATGATCCCGGTGTACGTGGTGAATCCGTACATGGCCGAGAACGGCTGGACCTTCGAGCCCGGCGAGGGCGTGGTACCGGACCCGGAGGGCGCAGATTACCTGTACGAGGTCTACCTGCGCGCACAGCCGGACTACAGCGGCCGGGTCACGGTACCGGTGCTGTGGGACACGCAGACGAACACCATCGTCAACAACGAATCGTCGGAGATCATCCGCATCCTCAACTCGGCCTTCGACGGCATCGGCGCAAAACCCGGCGATTACGCGCCAGAGGAACTGCTGCCGGAAATCGACGCCCTCAACAAGCGCGTCTACGACGCCATCAACAACGGCGTGTACAAGGCCGGCTTCGCGACCGAACAGGACGTCTACGGGGAAGAGGTCGGCAAGCTGTTCGAAGCCCTGGACGAGGTCGACGCGCGCCTGACCGACAAGCGCTACCTGCTGGGCGAGCGCATCACCGAGGCCGACTGGCGGCTGTTCACCACCCTGCTGCGCTTCGACCCGGTCTACCACGGCCACTTCAAGTGCAACCTGCGCCGGATCGCCGACTACGAACACCTGTCCGGCTACCTGCGCGAGCTGTACCAGTGGCCCGGCGTGGCCGCCACGGTCGACTTCGACCACATCAAGCAGCACTACTACCGCAGCCACGACACCATCAATCCCAACGGCATCGTCCCGCTTGGACCGGTGCAGGATCTGGACGCGCCGCACGGGCGCGGGCACCTGGACGCCGCGCCCGCGCCATAGGCCCCGTCTTCTTCCGGAGCAGGGCCGGGGCCGCGCTCAGCGCGCGGGCGGCTGCGGATGGGCGCGCAGCAGCCACGAGGCGGCCACCACGCCCGCCAGGCCGATGAGCGCGCCGGGCACCACGCCCAGGGCCAGCGCCGCGCCCAGCCCGCCGAACAGCGCCACGCCCCCGGCGACGACCGCAGCCGCACCGGCCGCCGGCTCCAGGTCACGGCGCCGGCGCATTTCGAACCCCACCACCGCCGCCATCACCGGCGCCACCGCCAGCGCGCACAGCGTGAGCCACAGCAGGCGCCCCAGCCAGAACCCCGGCTCGCCCGGATCGCCGGCATCGATCGGCGCGCCAAGCCGCTCGCCCAGCCACGCCGCCGGCAGTTCGGCCAGCTTGTGCCACAGGTACAGCGGCATGCCCAGCGCGCTGAGCACGGCCACCACGCGGGCCACCGGGTGCCGCTCCAGCAGCCGCCGCGCCGGCGCCTCGCACAGCAGCACCAGCCCCAGCTGCAGCCACATCACGCCGACCAGCGCCAGCGTCGGCGGCAGCATGTTGTTGCCGGCCAGCTCCACCCCGACCATGGCCACCGGATAGCCGCTGGCAATCGCCGCCGCCAGCCAGGCCACGCCCAGCGCCAGCATCACGATGCCGGCACGGGCACCGGCGAAGCGTCCGCGCTTCCAGGCGATCCCCAGCTGCTGCGGCAGCAGCCACACCGCCAGCATGTTGATCCAGCCGATGCCCGGGGCGCTTTCGCGCACGCGCGCGCCCAGTTCGAGCAGATCCGCCGGGCCGCGCACCCCGGCCCGGATCAGGTCGGCCGCCGCCGCGACCGCGATCAGCGCCGCCACCGCGCCCAGCCCGAACCTGCGGTCGGCACGCACCGCCAGCGGCAGCAGCCCCTGCACCGCCAGGAACATCATCAGGAACCACAGATGGATCGTGAGCGAGCTGTTGAACGCCTCCAGCAGCCGGCCGCCGGTGAACAGCGCCACCAGCGCCAGCGCCGCAAGCACGGCCAGGTAGGTCACGGTGGGCCGGGCCAGGCCCAGCGCCCGGCCCGCCCACCAGCGCAACTGCGAAGCGCCCTGCTCCAGCCGCTGCTCCACGCCCGGCGCGCTCACGGCCGCCGACACGAACACGAACAGCGGCACCACCTGCACCAGCCAGGTGAGCACGCCGGCCGCATCCCAGGCGGCAAGCAGGTGGTCGGTGCCGGCCAGTTGCCCGCCCTCAAGCCGCGGCAGGGTCGCGACCCAGTGCCCCAGCACCACCACCAGCAGCGCGCCGGCGCGCAGCGCGTCGGGGTAACGGTCGCGTCCTGTCATCTGGCGATCATACGCAACGCCCTGCAGCGCAGGATCGCGTTTGTTACCCTGAAAAACAGCCGGCCGCGCCGGAGCGCTCGATGGCAGCGCGCGTGCAGGCGGCCATTTCGCTGGTCGGGGATCCAGTCCACGCGGCTTTGCAGCGGGCGCCACGTCGCCCACTTGCTGCATGCCCTACCCGGCCCAAAGCCAATCCAGGCGGCATTTCCGCGGAGCCCCGGGCTCCGTTGGCTGGCGTCATTACTGTGGAGTTCCTACATGGAAGCACTTGCCCGCGCATTCCCGCACGAAGAGTCCGACGGCCAGGACAACAACGGCGCGCACTTCCCCGCCCGCGAATTCAAGGTCTACACCCATCGCCAGCTTGATTCGATCAGGCAGGTGCAGGCGCTGTCGGAGGCGCAGCGCTTCGAGATGAAAGTCGTCAGCCAGGTGCTGCCATTCCGGGTCAATGAATACGTGATCGAGGAGCTGATCGACTGGAACAACATCCCGGACGACCCGATCTTCCGGCTGGTGTTCCCGCAGCGCGACATGCTGCTGCCGGAGCACTTCGACGAGGTCGCCGAACTGGTCCGCAGCGAGGCCACCGCGGCCGAAATGGCGCCGGTGATCAAGCGCGTGCGCGACGAGCTCAACCCGCACCCGGCCGGGCAGATGGATCTCAACCTGCCCCGGCTTGACGGCGAACCGCTGCCGGGCATGCAGCACAAGTACCGCGAAACCGTGCTGTTCTTCCCCAGCCAGGGGCAGGTGTGCCACAGCTACTGCACGTTCTGCTTCCGCTGGGCGCAGTTCGTCGGCGACAAGGACCTGCGCTTTGCCTCCAGCGAGGCCGACAGCTTGCACGCCTACCTGGCCGAACACCGCGAGGTGACCGACCTGCTGGTGACCGGCGGCGACCCGATGGTGATGAAGGCCCGGCACCTGCGCGGCTACCTCGAAGGGCTGAAAAAGCCGGAGCTGGCGCACGTGCGCAACATCCGCATCGGCTCCAAGAGCCTGACCTTCTGGCCCTACCGCTTCGTCACCGACCCGGATGCCGACGAGGTGCTGGCGCTGCTGCGCGAGCTGGTGGACGCCGGCAAGCACGTGGCCTTCATGGCCCACTTCAACCACTGGCGCGAGATGGAAACGCCGATCTGCCGCGAGGCGATCCGCCGCATCCGCGCCACCGGCGCCCAGATCCGCACCCAGGCCCCGCTGCTGCACCACATCAACGACGACGCCGATACCTGGGCGCGGATGTGGACCACCCAGGTGCAGCTGGGGATGGTGCCCTACTACATGTTCGTCGAGCGCGACACCGGCGCCCGGCACTACTTCGAGGTGCCGCTGGTGAAGGCGTGGGACATCTACCGCGAGGCGATGCAGCAGGTGTCCGGGCTGGCGCGCACCGCGCGCGGGCCGTCGATGTCGGCCGACCCGGGCAAGGTCGAGATCCAGGGGGTGACCGAGATCAACGGCGAGAAGGTGTTCGTGCTGCGCTTCATCCAGGGCCGCAATCCGGACTGGGTGCAGAAGCCGTTCTTCGCGAAATTCGATGAGAACGCCACCTGGCTGCCGCACCTCAAGCCCGCCTTCGGTGCGGAGAAGTTCTTCTACGAGGAAGACTTCGCCGACCTCAAGGCCGAGAAGCTCGCCCTGGTCTGAACCACCCCCCGTTTCCCCGCGCGGCGCTTGACCTTCCCATGATGGGAAGGTCTATGCTGGCCGCATGAACAACGACACTCAGGCACCCTCCCCCGTCACCCTGCCCGTGGAGGGCATGCACTGCGCCTCGTGCATCGGGCGCATCGAGGCCGCGCTTGGCGCGGTCGAAGGCGTGGCCGATGCCAGCGCCAACCTCGCAACCGGCCGCGTGCAGGTCAGCGCGCAGCCCGGTGCCAACGTCGACCAGGCGGCGCTGGTGGGCGCGATCGAAAAGGCCGGCTACCGCGTTTCCGCCGGCACCACCGAGCTGGCCGTGACCGGCATGACCTGTGCCTCCTGCGTGGGCCGGGTCGAGCGGGCCCTGCAGGCCGTCCCGGGCGTGGAAAGCGCCGCGGTGAACCTGGCCACCGAACGCGCCACCGTGCGCGGCACCGCGGGGGCCGGGGCGCTGGTGGACGCGATCGCAAGCGCCGGCTACCGCGCCAGCCCGATCGATGCCGGCGCGCCCGCGACCGACGACGAGGCCGCGGCACGCCGCGACGCCGAGCGCAGGGCGCTGGGCCGCGACGTGCTGCTGGCCGCCGCCCTCGCCCTGCCCGTGTTCCTGCTGGAAATGGGCACCCACCTCATCCCCGGCATGCACGCCTGGGTCGACCAGGCCATCGGCATCCAGCGCAGCTGGGTGCTGCAGTTCGTGCTGACCACGCTGGTGCTGGCGCTCCCCGGCCGGCGCTTCTACACCGCCGGCTTCCCCGCGCTGCTGCGGCTGGCGCCGGACATGAACTCGCTGGTGGCTGTCGGCACGCTGGCCGCATACGCCTATTCGGTGGTCGCCACCTTCGCCCCCGGGCTGCTGCCCGCCGGCACGGTCAACGTGTATTACGAGGCCGCCGCCGTGATCGTGGTGCTGGTGCTGCTGGGCCGCTGGATGGAGGCGCGGGCCAAGGGCCGCACCTCCGAGGCGATCAAGCGGCTGGTGAGCCTGCAGCCCGCGGTGGCGCAGGTGGTGCGCGACGGGCGCACGATTGAAGTACCGATCGCCGAGGTCGTGGCTGGCGACCTGGTCGCGGTGCGGCCGGGCGAGCGGGTGCCGGTGGACGGCGAGGTGGTCGAGGGCGCGAGCTGGGTGGACGAATCCATGATCACCGGCGAGCCGGTGCCGGTGGAGAAGACCGCCGGCAGCGAGGCCGTGGGCGGCACCGTGAACCAGAAGGGCGCCTTCACCCTGCGCGCCACCGCGGTGGGCGGGCAGACGGTGCTGGCACGGATCATCCAGCTGGTCGAGCAGGCGCAGGGCTCCAAGCTGCCGATCCAGGCCATGGTCGACCGGGTCACGCTGTGGTTCGTACCGGCGGTGATGCTGGCGGCGCTGCTGACCTTCATCGTGTGGCTGGTGTTCGGCCCCGAGCCGGCGCTGACCTTCGGCCTGGTCAACGCGGTGGCGGTGCTGATCATCGCCTGCCCCTGCGCCATGGGCCTGGCCACGCCGACCTCGATCATGGTCGGCACCGGCCGCGGCGCGGAGCTGGGCGTGCTGTTCCGAAAGGGCGAAGCGCTGCAGCTCCTGCGCGACGCGCGCGTGGTCGCGGTGGACAAGACCGGCACCCTGACCGAGGGCCGGCCGGCGCTGACCGACCTGGAGGTGGCCGACGGCTTCGCACGCGAGGAAGTGCTGCGGCTGGTGGCGTCGGTGGAGTCCAGTTCGGAACATCCGATCGCCCGGGCGATCGTCGAGGCGGCCGAGGCCGAGAACATCAACGTGCCGCGGCCGCAGGACTTCGAGTCCATCACCGGCATGGGCGTGCGCGCCGGCGTCGACGGCCGCGACGTCGAAGTCGGCGCCGACCGCCACATGCGTTCGCTGGGCCTGGACGTGGACGGGTTCTCGGCGACCGCCGAACGGCTGGGCAGCGAAGGCAAGTCGCCGCTGTACGCCGCCATCGACGGCCGCCTGGCCGCGATCATCGCCGTCGCCGACCCGATCAAGCCAGACACCCCGGCCGCCATCGCCGCCCTGCACGCGCTGGGCCTGAAGGTGGCCATGATCACCGGCGACAACGCCCGCACCGCCCGGGCCATCGCCGGGCGCCTGGGCATCGACGAAGTGGTCGCCGAAGTGCTGCCCGACGGCAAGGTCGAGGCGGTGCAGGCGCTGAAGTCCGCCCACGGCCGGGTCGCCTTCGTCGGCGACGGCATCAACGACGCCCCGGCGCTGGCCGAGGCCGACGTCGGCATCGCCATCGGCACCGGCACCGACATCGCCATGGAGGCCGCCGACGTGGTGCTGATGTCCGGCAGCCTGCAGGGCGTGCCCACCGCGATCGCGCTGTCCAAGGCCACCATCGGCAACATCCGCCAGAACCTGTTCTGGGCCTTCGCCTACAACACTGCGCTGATCCCGGTGGCCGCGGGCGTGCTGTACCCGGCGTTCGGCATCCTGCTCTCGCCGATCCTGGCCGCCGGCGCGATGTCGCTGTCGAGCGTGTTCGTGCTCGCCAACGCGCTGCGCCTGCGCCGGTTCCAGCCGCCGGCGGTGGCGGCATGAGCGCGGGAGGCGGGATGAATATCGGCGAAGCATCCGCGGCGTCCGGCGTTTCGGCCAAGATGATCCGCTACTACGAGCAGGCCGGCCTGATCCCCGAGGCCGGCCGCAGCGCCAGCGGCTACCGTCTCTACGGCGAGGCCGACGTGCACCGCCTGCGCTTCGTCCGCCGCGCCCGCGACCTGGGGTTCTCGGTCGCCGAGATCAGCGAGCTGCTGGACCTGTGGAACGACCGCTCGCGCCGCAGCGCCGACGTCAAGCGCCTGGCCCAGGCCCACATCGACGACCTGGAGCAGCGCATCGCCAAGCTCCGGCAGATGGCCGACACCCTGCAGGAGCTGGCCGACTGCTGCGCCGGCGACCACAGGCCGGACTGCCCGATCCTGGCCGGTCTGGAGTCCTCGACCACAAACCAGGCCGGCACGGAACGAAGCACCTGATACGCTCGCCAGTCCCCGGGCAGGCAAGGGAGCGCCTGGCATGTATCAACTTCTCATCGCCGCTGCTGTACTGGGGCTGGCATCCGATCCATCCCACGCTGCTGCCCCATGGACGCACTGTCGCTCCGAAGGCGAGGATGCAACCAGCCATCACTACTACTTCTTCGTTGACAGGGGCGCAGGGATAGAGCGGGTGAGGTGGGTCTGGAACGGCGGTTGCTGCAACCCGCCGAAGGTCACGGATTACACGCTACGGCTGCCCGGCCAGCCCGGAACGATCCAGGTGCGCCACCTGACCGGAGAACGAGAGGATGCTCCGACGCTGGTCACAAGCGCAAACGCCCCCCTGGCTCTGGCTCGCGAATATACCTTGACCCTCTCCCGAACCGGGCCGGGCGCACAGGGCCTGACACTTGACGCCCACCAGGCCACCGATGTGTACAACCTGCTCAACCTGCTGGGCGGCGAACGGCCCGAGCAGTCAACAGAGGACTGCCAACCCATGGGGTCGGAACTACAACCCTAGCTAGTCCGCCGGCTCACGCAGCACCAGCAAGTTGGTCTCCACTTCCTCCCGGCCGCCAAAGCGCTTGGTCGACACGTGTTCCATGCGGTGCACGATGCCGGTGGCGGCGTCGATGCGGTAGCGGACGGTGGTGGTGAACGCGGCGTCTTCGCCAAGCTCGGCCATGGCCTGCTCCAGCTGCTCCCCGGCTTCGGTGTCGTCGGCGGCCATGTTGCCCAGCAGCTGTCTGGCCGCGCCATCGATGGCCCCCCACATCGCGTCCGGATCCGGCAGCAGCGTCCATTCCATTTCATAGTGGCCGGGGACTTCGCTGGAGGGGCGCAGCAGCATCGAGTTGTTCATGGGAATCACGTCGCCGCCCAGCGGGCTGGTGCCCTCGTCCTGGTAGGCATACTCCCGGCCCGGCACCAGCCCGCCGCCGGAGGGAAAGTTGTACGCGACCGGCAGCTCGGCCAGCTGCCGCTCCAGCACCTGCGGGGAGGCGAGCAGGTCAAGCATGCCGGAGACATCAACCTCGCCGGATCCGGCCCCGCCCTCGACCGGCAGCGAGGCGTTGATGTCGTCGAACATGACCTGCACCACCTGGCGATAGGCGAGGGCAACCTGGTCCAGGTTGGCCAGGCTGACGAAATGGCCATCCTGGTCGAGCCGGGCTTCCAGCACGATCCCGTCCATCGCCGTGATCGCGCCTTCGAACGCCGCCGCGGCTTCCGGCGGCAGCCCGTTCAGCTCAACCTGCGTATCGCTTGAACTCCAGCGCTGCAGGAAGCCGCCCTCGCCGTCCTCCTCGACCGCGATCCGGGCCAGGCCAGTGGCACTGATTTCGGCGGACTGGTCGCTCCCGTCATGCGTCACCGAGGTATACGTGGAGTCGTACGCCAGAAACGACCCGAGCTGCGGCGCGACCGGCCAGGCGACCCTGTCGCGATCCCCGGCCAGGTCTTCTCCTTCCTGCCGGAATCCCACCGCCAGCGTGAACGCATCCAGCAGATCTTCCCAGATCCCCAGATGGGTATTGAACTGGGCGGAGTGGTCGGCGTGGGTCATCTCCACGTCCATCAGCAGGAACGGATCGGCCTCCTCGTCCAGGAAGCTGCGCACGTAGCGATAGCCCCGGTTGAACTCGTTGATCACCTCGTGGGTGGTGCCGTTTTCCAGATCCAGGCCGATGCGGAACTGCAGGGCCTCGCAGGCGTCGTCGCTGCAGTCGTAGAAATAGATGGCGTAGTCCAGCCCCCCGGCCCGCGTGAGCACCAGCGGATCGCCGGCACCGTCGCGATCCAGTTCGGCGCTGTAGCCCAGGCCCTCGAGCATCGACACCACCGCCGGCCCGGTGACCGGGCCATCCGCCGCCACCGCGGCGCCGACCGGCGCCAGCAGCGCCAGAAGCAGTACGTTCCTCATGTTCTCCCCTGCGCGCCCGCCCCAGGGCAGGACTGCGGGCCCCTTCCCCGGTGGGCCCGTCCCCGGTGTTCAGCGCGCGCGGCGCATCAGCCGCACTTCGAGTATCCGCAGTTCAGGCAGGTCGCGCAGCCATCCATGATCACCACCGCCTTGGTGCTGCACTTGTGGCACATGGTGGCCGAGGGCGGGAAGCTGGTGCCGTCACCGGTGACGGCGACGTCCTCGCCGGCGCCGTCGCGGCCCTGGTCGGCCAGCAGCTCGCCTACCGGGCCGGCGTCTTCGGCGCGGGCGGCGGCGTCAGCGTTTTTTTTTGAGCGATCCTCGTACTGCTGCCGCTTTTCGGCGATCAGCGCGCGCTGCTCGTCGCTCATGTCCGGGTCGTGGAGCATGCCGATGGTCTTGAGGTGATCCTCGATGATTGAGCCCAGCTCGGCCACCAGCGAGGGCATGTACACGCCGCCGGCCTTGAAGTAGCCGCCGCGCGGGTCGAACACCGCCTTCATCTCCTCCACCAGGAAGGTCACGTCGCCGCCCTTGCGGAACACCGCGCTCATGATCCGGGTGAGGGCCACGATCCACTGGAAGTGCTCCATCGACTTGCAGTTGATGAACACCTCGAACGGACGCCGCTGCTCGTGCTCGGTGCCGGCATTGAGCACGATGTCGTTGATGGTCACGTACATGGCGTGCTCCACCAGCGGCGACTTGATCTTGTAGGTGCTGCCCACCAGCACTTCGGGACGCTCGATGCGCTCGTGCATCTGGATCACGTCGGCGGTGGGCTTGGCCTCCACCGGAGCGGGCGCGGCTGCGGCCTTGCGCTCTTCGGCGGTGGCAACGGAGTAGCCGGTGATCTTCTTCTTGATGGTGACGGTCATTGCGGGTCTCTCGGTAATGCGTGGTGCGTCGTTGTCGAATAATCGGGTGGCTCCCCACCCCTCCCGTGGCCGGGAGGGGTGGGCGAAGGCTTCAGCTGGCGGCCTTCTTCGCGGCTTTCCTTACGGTCTTGCGTGCCTTGCTGGCCTTTTTGGCCACCGCGCGCTTGCTGGTGGCGGCCTTCCTGGCGGCCTTTTTGGCAACCTTCTTTGCGGCCTTCTTGACGGTCTTCCTGGTCGCCGTGGCCTTCTTCGCGACCTTCCTGGCCGCCTTCTTCACCGCCTTTTTGGCTGCCTTCTTTACCGCCTTCTTCGTGACTGCCTTCTTCGTGGTCTTTTTCGCGGCCTTCTTCGTGGCCTTGCCGGCGCCCTTGCGCTTGAGCGCGGTGGCTTCGGCCTTGGCGCTGTCCTTGGCGGCGGTGAGCTTCTTCTTCGCCCGCTCCAGGCCCTTGTCCGCAGCCTCGGCCACCTTCTTCGCACGCTTGCTGACCGTGCTGGCCGCCTTCTTCGCCGTGCCCTGTACCCGGGTGGCCGCCTTGCGCGCGCGCTTGGCGACCTTCTTCCCGGCTTCCTGCGCTTTCCCGGCGACGGCTTCCGCGGTGTCCGCGACCGTCGCCGTCACTCCATTACCGTTGCTCATCGGGGTTGTCCTCGTCTGGGATACGGGCACCGTGCCCGTGAGCGGAATTTAGCGCGAAGCGGGGCCGGATGCGCAATCAGAACTTGCCGTAGTACCCCTCCTTGAGGGCGTCGAACAGGTTGGCGGCGGTGTGCACCTCGCCGTCGTACTCGATCTGCTCGTTGCCCTTGACCTCCACCACCTCGCCGTCCTCGAGTTCGAAGCGGTAGGTGGTGTTCTCCAGATCCTTCTCCTTCACCAGCACGCCCTGGAAGGCGGCCGGGTTGAAGCGGAAGGTGGTGCAGCCCTTCAGCCCCTGGCGCCAGGCGTAGGTGTAGATGTCCTTGAAGTCCTCGTACGCGTAGTCGGTGGGGACGTTCGCGGTCTTGGAGATCGAGCTGTCCACCCACTTCTGCGCCGCCGCCTGCACGTCCACGTGTTCCTTCGGCGAGATGTCGTCGGCGGAGATGAAGTAGTCGGGCAGCTGCGTGCCGGGCTCCTCCGAGTACGGCATCGCCTTCGCGTTCACCATCTCGCGGTAGGCCAGCAGTTCGAAGGAGAACACGTCCACCTTCTCCTTGGACTTGCGCCCCTCGCGGATCACGTTGCGGCTGTAGTGGTGGGCGAACGAGGGCTCGATGCCGTTGGAGGCGTTGTTGGCCAGGCTCAGCGAGATGGTGCCGGTGGGCGCGATCGAGCTGTGGTGGGTGAAGCGCGCGCCGGTCTCGGCCAGCTGCTCCACCAGCTCCGGGGCCACCTTGGCCACCTGCTGCATGTAGCGCGAGTAGCGGGCGTGCAGCACCTTGCCGGGGATCTCCTGGCCCACCTTCCAGCCATCGGCGGCCATCTCCGGGCGCTTGCGCAGCATCTCGGCGGTGACCGCGAAGCGCTCCTCCATGATCGGCGCCGGGCCCTTCTCCTCCGCCAGCGCCAGGCCGCTCTCCCAGCCGGCGATGGCCATGTCGCGGGCCACGCGCTCGGTGAATTCGCAGCTCTCCTTGGAGCCGTACTTCATCCGCAGCATGGTCAGGGTGGAGCCCAGGCCCAGGAAGCCCATGCCGTGGCGGCGCTTGCGCATGATCTCCTGGCGCTGCTGCTCCAGCGGCAGGCCGTTGATCTCGACCACGTTGTCGAGCATGCGGGTGAACACCCGCACCACTTCCCGGTACTCGTCCCAGTCGAACTGCGCCCGCTCGGTGAACGGGTTGCGCACGAACTTGGTCAGGTTGACCGAGCCCAGCAGGCAGGCGCCGTAGGCCGGCAGCGGCTGCTCGCCGCAGGGGTTGGTGGCGCGGATGTTCTCGCACCACCAGTTGTTGTTCATCTCGTTGACGCGGTCGATCAGGATGAAGCCGGGCTCGGCGTAGTCGTAGGTGGACACCATGATCATGTCCCACAGGTGCCGGGCCTTGATGTGGCCGTACACCTTGCAGGCCACCAGGCCGTCGTCGCGCACGATGTAGCCCTCGTGCTGCGGCCACTCGCGCCAGGCCACGGCGGAGGCGTCTTCCAGGTCGACGTCGCCCGACTCCTTGCTGCTGATCGGGAACACCAGCGGCCACTCGGCGTCGTTCTCCACCGCGTCCATGAAGCCGTCGGTGATCAGCAGCGACAGGTTGAACTGGCGCAGCCGGCCGTCCTCGCGCTTGGCGCGGATGAAGTCCTTCACGTCCGGGTGGCTGACGTCGAAGGTGCCCATCTGGGCGCCGCGGCGGCCGCCGGCCGAGGACACGGTGAAGCACATCTTGTCGTAGATATCCATGAAGGACATCGGCCCGGAGGTGTAGGCGCCCGCGCCGGCCACGAACGCCCCGCGCGGGCGCAGGGTGCTGAACTCGTAGCCGATGCCGCAGCCGGCCTTCAGGGTCAGCCCGGCCTCGTGGACTTTCTCCAGGATGCCGTCCATCGAATCGGTGATGGTTCCCGAGACGGTGCAGTTGATGGTGCTGGTGGCGGGCTTGTGCTCCAGCGCGCCGGCGTTGGAGGTGATGCGGCCGGCGGGGATCGCCCCGCGGCGCAGCGCCCACAGGAACCGCTCGTGCCAGTAGCCGCGCTTGGATTCGTCCGCCTCGGCGTCGGCCAGGGCGCGCGCCACGCGCTGCCAGGTGCCGTCCACGTCGGCGTCCAGGGCCTCGCCCTGCTTGGTCTTGAGCCGGTACTTCTTGTCCCAGATGTCCAGTGATGCGGGCTGGAGCTCGATCTCCATGGCCTTGTCCTGCTTGACCGCCTCCAGGCGAACGGTACTCATGCTGCGCTATCTCCTGATTTCACCGGCCCGGCCGTGCCCGGGCAATTGTTTTTGTTCAATGGGCCGCCCCGCCGCCGGGCTTCGAAAAGCGGCGGTCATGGCTTGTTTATTGTGCTTTCCGTCACACTCGACATGCTTCGGATCCGCCCCCCGCGATCCAGGAGGGTCGTGAGACAAACCCCCATTGCTTGGGCCTCGCTCATTCCCGAAACCCCAAGATGTAGTGGCCAGCGGGAGTCCACGCTACGCCCGCCCCGGACATAAGTCAACAGCGCGCGGGGCCCTGGCCGCAGGGTTGACGGAAGGCGCGGCGCAGCGCCGCCGAAGCCCGGCTTCGGGGCCACAATGGCCTCCGTTTCACGTATCTGCCACCATGCCTGCAGGATAAACAGGCCGTGCCCATGCGACCGCTCCCCACCCTCATCGCCCTGGTGGCCGCCGCCGCGTTCGGCGGCCTGGCCGCAACCGCCATCCAGTACGGCCTGCAGCCTCCCGCCCAGGCCCGGCCTGCCGCACAGGCCGATGCGCTGCCGCCGCCGTTCTTCACCGCCACAAGCAACGTCACCGTGGCCGGCCTGCCTGCCGCCGTGGACGGCCAGCCGCTGCCGTCGCTGGCGCCGATGCTCGAGCGGGTGACCCCCGCCGTGGTCAGCGTGCACACCCGCCAGCGGGTGCGCTCGCGCAGCCCGTTCGGCGACGACCCGTTCTTCCGGCGCATGTTCCCGGAGCTGTCGCAGGAGCGCATCGCCGAATCGCTCGGCTCGGGCGTGATCGTGGACTCGGCGCGCGGGCTCGTGCTCACCAACCACCACGTGATCGAAGTGGCCCAGGGCGCCGAATCGGCGACGGTGTCGGTGACCCTGAGCGATGGCCGCACCCTGGATGCCGAGTTCATCGGCTCCGACCCGGAAACCGACGTCGCCCTGATGCGCATCCCCGCCGAGAACCTGACCGCGGTGCCGCTGGCCGACAGCGGCACCCTCAAGGTCGGCGATTTCGTGGTCGCGGTCGGCAATCCGTTCGGCTTCAGCCAGACGGTGACCTCGGGCATCGTCTCGGCCGTGGGCCGCAGCAACGTGCCCGGCGTGGGCTACCAGAACTTCATCCAGACCGACGCCTCGATCAACCCCGGCAACTCCGGCGGCGCGCTGGTCAACCTGCGCGGCGAGCTGGTCGGCATCAACACCGCCAGCTTCAACGTGCAGGGCTCGATGGCCGGCAACATCGGCCTGGGCTTCGCCATCCCCTCCAACCTGGCCGGCAGCGTGATGCGCCAGCTGTACGCCACCGGCGAGGTGCGCCGCGGCACCCTGGGCGTGGACACCCAGACCGTGGACGAGCGCATCGCCAGAGGGCTGGGCCTGGAGTCGCCCAGCGGCGCGGTGGTGACCCGCGTTCACCCCGGCTCGTCGGGCGCAGAGGCCGGGCTGCGCGCCGGCGACGTCATCGTCGCGGCCAACGGCCAGCGCATCGACAACAGCGAGTCGCTGCGCAACTTCCAGGGCCTGCAGCCGGTGGACACCGCGGTCTCGCTGGAGCTGCTGCGCGACGGCGAGCCGGTGAGCGTGAGCGCGCGCCTGCGCGAGGTGCCGCGCGACGGCGCCAGCTACGACCCGCGCCTGGCCGGTGCCGTGCTCGCCGACCTGCCCGAGGCGCTGCGCCGCAGCGGCGGCGACCGGGTCGGCGGGGTGAGGGTCGAAAGCGTGGAGGCGGACAGCCGCGCCGCCCGCAACGGCCTGCGCGCCGGCGACCTGATCCTGGCTTCCTCCGGCGGGCCGTTCCGTGACCTGGCCGGTTTCCGCGCCGCGCTGTCCGAGTCGCCCGACGAGCTGGTGCTGGTGATCCAGCGCGGCCGCTCGCGCGGCCAGGTGCGGCTGGAGTGATCGCCCGCTCGCACGCCCTGCACATGGATTGATGCAGGCTTTCCGCTCCCCACCCCACAACACCACCCACAGGAGATCCAGCGATGAGCACCCCCTCCACCGAATCGGTCAAGTCCAACCTCGGCGAGGCCGGCGACCACCTCAAGCAGGCCGCCCACGATGCCGGCGATGCGATCCGCAACGCGGCCAGCGTGGCCGGCGACGAGCTCAAGCTGGGCCGCGCCAACGTCAAGGGCGACCTGGCCGACAGCGCGCTGTCGGGCCTGGGCGCGATCGAGAACCTGGGCGAAGCCGGCCGCGAGCAGCTCGACCAGGTGATGGACAAGAGCCGCGATCTGGTCGACAGCGCCGCCGACCTGATCCGCGAGCGCCCGCTGGCCTCGTTCGGCGTCGCCTTCGCCGCCGGCTGGATCATCGCCAAGCTTGCCCGCAGCAGGTAACCGCAGACCCGTGAACGACGAGCGTCCCGACAGCGCCGGCGAGGCCGGCGCCGATCAGGAGCCTGCCCCGCACCTGGATGAAAGCGTCCGCCGGGTGACGGCAGCCGGGCGCGAGACCCTGGGCGCCGGCCGCGACACCCTGCGCGCATTCCGGCGGCTGGTGCTGGCGGATCTGGAGCTCGCCCGCGGCGCGATCATCCGCGCATCGGCGTGGCTGGCCGTGGCCGTAGTGTTCGGCGTCTCCGCCTGGCTGCTGACGGTGGCGATGCTGGTCGCCGCGCTGCACGCGCTGGGCATGAGCTGGCTGGCCGCGATCGCGACCGCGGGGGTGATCTGCCTGGCCGCCACCGCCCTGGCCGGCTGGCGATGCATGGTCTACGTGGATCACGCCGGGCTCCAGGCCACCCGCCGCCAGCTGGCGCGGCTGGGCCTGCTCAAGGACGAGCCGGAGGACGAAGAAGACGCTTGTGAAGGCGCGCAGCCCGGGACGCCGGCGGCATGAGCTTTTCCCGGCTCAAACAGCGGGTCGAGCGCAGCGAGGCGCTGGTGGACGGGCGCATCCGCCAGGTCGGCGAGAGCCAGTCACGGCTGCGCCAGCAGTGGCGCGAAGCGTGGACGCCGCTGCGGATCGTGGTGGCCGGCCTGGCTACGGGTTTCGTCAGCGGCCGGGTAGGGCCGGAGAAGGCGATCGGAAGCATCGGCAAGGTGGCCGGGCCGGGCACGGTGCAGCTGCTCTCATCGGCCATCGGCCTGGTCGGCTCGCTGCAGGCGGCGTTCGCCGCCATGACCGCCAGGGAGGCGGCCGAAACCACGGACGACGCCGCACAGGCCGCCGAGCAGACGGCGGAGCAGGCCGCCAGCGCCGCCGCCGCGCACGCGGATCCGGCAGGCCCCGCAGCGGCGGCCGCGGAGCCGCCCCGCCGTCCTGACGAACGCTGGGACAGCCAGCCGTCGCCGGCCGAAGCGGCCACCGAACTGTCCGAACGCTGAGCAGCCGGCCACCGCACATGGGCACGCCGGCCACACCCGAGCCACCCCTTCCCGGCACCGTCCCCGAGCCCGAGCGGCCGCGCGCATCCGTGCCGGTACTGGTGCTGGCGACGCTGGCGGTGCTGTTCACCGCCTGGGCCGCGCGCGAGGTGCTGGTGCCGGTGCTGCTGGCGATGTTCCTGGCCCTGATCGCCAGCCCGCTGCTGCGCGGGATGCGCAGGCTCCACATTCCGCTGTTCGCCGGCGCCCTGCTGCTGCTGGTGGCAGGCGTGGTGCTGGCGGTCATGCTCGGCCGCCAGCTGGCCGCGCCGGCCGCCGAGTGGATGCAGCAGCTGCCCAGCGAGCTGCAGGTGCTCACGCCCAAGCTGCAGCAGATGACCGGCCCCATGCAGCAGGCCAGCGAGGCCGCCGCCACCGTCGCCCGCGTCGCCGACGGCGACGCCCAGCAGCTGGAAGTGGTGGCGGTGCGCGAGCGCGACCCCTGGGAGCGGCTGACCGCCACCCCGCGCATGCTGATGTCGGTGCTGGCCGTGGTGCTGCTGACGTTCTTCTTCATGGTCTACGGCGAACGCCTGCAGCGCCACGTCATCGCGATGGGCCCGAACCGCGACCAGAAGCGGCTGACCCTGGGAATCCTGCAGGAGGTCGAGCGCGAGGTCTCGCGCTACATCCTCACCATCACCGTGATCAACGCCCTGCTTGGCGCGGCGGTGGCCGGTGCGCTGTACCTGATCGGGCTGAGCCTGCCCAACGCGCTGCTGTGGGGCACCCTGGTGGCGCTGCTCAACTATGCGCCCTACGTGGGCGCGTTCATCGCCGCCACCGGCCTGCTGCTGATGGGGCTGATCGTCTGGGACGACCTGGGCCAGGCCCTGCTGCCGGTGGCCGCGTACATGATCCTGCAGGGCATCGAGGGCCAGCTGGTCACCCCGGTGGTGGTCGGCCAGCGCATGGCGCTCTCGCCGCTGCTGCTGGTACTGGCGCTGATGCTGTTCGGCTTCCTGTGGGGCTTCATCGGCCTGCTGCTGGCGGTGCCGCTGCTGGTCTGCGCCAAGATCGTGCTGTCGCGGATCGAGGGCATGGAGCGCTGGGCGCGGCTGCTGGAATGATCCGTTGCGGGGGCAAACGCCCGCGGGGCGTTGCGTAGAATGGATCCATGCATTTCCCCGTGCGCGCCATCACCCTGGATCTGGACGACACCGTGTGGCCGTTCGCGCCCATCGGCGAGCGGATCGAGCAGGCGCTGGATAACTGGCTGCGCGAACACTGCCCGCGCACCGCGAAGCGCTTCCCGATCCCGGCCATGCGCAGGCTGCGCACGCAGGTTTACGAGCAGAACACCCACCTCGCCCATGACATGTCCGCGCTGCGCCGGCTGTGCATCGAACGCGCGCTGCGCGAGGCCGACGACGATACCGCCCACGTGGACGCGGCCTACGAGGCGTTCTTCGCCGCGCGCAACGACGTGGAGTGCTATCCGGACAGCGTCGCCGCGCTGGAACGCATCGCAGCACGGGTGCCCATCGCCGCGCTGACCAACGGCAACGCCGACCTGGGCCGGATCGGGCTGCGGCGGCACTTCGTGTTCCAGCTGGGCTCCGGCGAGCACGGCAAGGCCAAGCCCTCGCCCTGCATCTTCCACGCCGCCTGCGACCGCCTGGGCTGCGACCACGGCCTGGTGCTGCACGTGGGCGACCACATCGAATCCGATGTCGCCGGCGCCGCACGCGCGGGCCTGAGAAGCTGCTGGATCAACCGGGACGGCCGCCGGTGGCGGCACGGCCACATCACCCCGGATCTGGAGTTCGACAGCCTGGCCGGACTGGCCGACTGGATCGACGCCGGGCCCGCACACGAAAAGGAGCGTTGACGCATGACCCTTCCCCCAGGACTGATCGCCGCCGACAAGGCCGGCGCCGCCCGCCCGCTGCATCTGCTCGACCGCGACACCCTGCCCGGCTGGCTGGAGCAGCAGGACGACCAGGTGCGGCAGTGGGTGCAGGCCCATGCCTTCGACGCCGCGCCGGCCTCGTGGCTGACCCTGCCGCGGCAGGGCGAGGCCGAGCCGGGCGCGATCCTCGGGCTGGGCGATCGCCACGACCCGTTCTCCTACGCGCACGCGCCGTTCGCACTGCCCGCGGGCGCCTGGCAGCCGGCCCAGGCGCCGGATGCGGAAGCCGCCGCCGCGCTGGCGCTGGGATGGGGCATCGGCAGCTACCGCTTCGACCGCTACAGGAAAGCGCCGCGCGCGCCCGCGCAGCTGGCGATCGATGCCGACGAGGACACCGTGGCGCTGATCGAGGCCTGCCGCCGCGTGCGCGACCTGGTCAACACGCCGACCCAGGACATGGGGCCGGACGAGCTGGAAGCTGCGGCGCGCGGGCTGGCCGAAACCCACGGCGGCCAGCTGGAAAGCATCGCCGGCGACGAGCTGCTCAGGCAGAACTTCCCCGCCATCCACGCCGTCGGCCGCGCCTCGCACCGCGCCCCGCGGCTGCTGCACCTGACCTGGGGCAAGGACTCCGACCCGCTGCTGGCGCTGGTCGGCAAGGGCGTGTGCTTCGACACCGGCGGCCTGGACATCAAGCCGGCCGACGGCATGCGCAACATGAAGAAGGACATGGGCGGCGCCGCGCACGCGCTGGCGCTGGCCGGGCTGGTAATGGCGCGCGGCCTGCCGGTGCGCCTGTCGGTGCTGGTGCCGGCGGTGGAGAATGCGATCGGGCCGGACGCCTTCCGCCCGGGCGAAGTGGTCGCCACCCGCAAGGGCGTGAGCGTGGAGATCGACAACACCGACGCCGAGGGCCGGGTGGTGCTGGGCGACGCGCTCGCCTATGCCGGCGAATCCTCGCCCGACCTGCTGATCGACTTCGCCACCCTCACCGGCGCCGCCCGGATCGCGCTGGGCCCGGATCTGCCCGCGCTGTACAGCAACGACGACGCGGTGGCCGAGGCCTGGCTGAAGGCCGGCATGGATCACCGCGACCCGGTGTGGCGGATGCCGTTGTGGCGGCCGTACCTGCGCTACCTCACCAGCCGCGTGGCCGACATCGCCAACGCCGGCTCGCGCATGGCCGGCTCGGTCACCGCGGCGCTGTACCTGGAGCGCTTCGTGCCCGAGGGCACCGCCTGGGCCCACCTGGACGTGTTCGCCTGGAACGACAGCGAGCGCCCCGGCCGCCCCATCGGGGGAGAGGCGCAGGGGCTGCGCGCAGCCTGGGCGATGCTCAAGGCGCGGTACGGAAACTGACGCGGCCCCACAAGGCGATGTCGCGGGTCAGGCGGGAAGGTCAAAAAGAAGGATGTCGGCCAGCGTATCGCCGGAGCCGGTGATGCGCAGCTCGCCGGTTTCGTCGACGTAGCCGATCGCGTCACCGGCCACCAGGCGGCGGTCGCCGGCGCTGGCTTCGCCCTGGACCACCTGCAGCCAGTAGCGCCGTGCAGGGTCGAGCGGGCGGGCGATCGATTCGCCCGCCCCGAGCTGCACGCCGAGAAGGCGCGCATCCTGGCGGATCGCCAGGCTGCCCTCGGCCCCGTCCGGCGAGGCCAGCAGGCCCCACTTGCCGCGGCGCGCGGCCGGCGCGAAGGCCTTCTGTGCATAGTCCGGCTGGGCGTTGAGGCGATCGGGCTGGATCCAGATCTGCAGGAAGTGCACTGGCTCGGAATCGGAATGGTTGTATTCGCTGTGCTCGATGCCGTGGCCGGCGCTCATCCACTGCAGCTCGCCCGGGCGCAGCACGCCTTCGTTGCCGCCGCTGTCGCGGTGCGCCAGGCCGCCGGAGATCACGTAGCTGATGATCTCCATGTTGGCGTGGCCGTGCGGGGCGAAGCCGCCGCCGGGCGCCACGCGGTCTTCGTTGATCACGCGCAGCGGCCCCCAGCCCATCCACTGCGGGTCATGGTAATGGCCGAAGGAAAAGCTGTGGCGGCCGTCGAGCCAGCCGGTGCGGACATGGCCGCGCTCGGCGGCTGGACGGAAGGTTTTCATGCTGGGGATAACGGTTGCAGGAGCGCCAGTCGCATGAGCGCGCCATGCGCGCTCCTGCGCGAACGCGGCGGCCGGCTGGATCAGCCCTCGATCAGCCTTCGTCGCCGCTGGCGACGGGGGCCTCGGTGGTGATGTGCAGTTCGATCTCGTCGGCCACGTTCGGCACGTACAGGCCCAGGCCGAAGTCACTGCGCTTGATCGTGGTTTCGGCGTCGAAGCCCGCGGTCTGCTTGCCCGTCGCCGGATGCTCGCCGATCAGGTTGATGTCCGCCTCCAGCACCACCTCCTTCGTGATGCCCTTGATGGTCAGCTCGCCGGTGATCTTCAGCTCGTCGTCGCCGTCGGCTTCCACCGAAGTGCTGCGGAAGGTGGCTTCGGGGAACTGCGCGGCGTCGAAGAAGTCGTCGCTGAGCAGATGGTCGTTGAACGCCTGCACGTTGGATTCAACGCCCGACAGCGGCAGGGTCACCTGGACGCTGGAGGCGGACACGTTGTCGGCGTCGTAGACGATGGTGCCGTCGATGTCGCCAAACAGGATCACCGGGTTGGAAAACCCGAAGTGGTTCCACTTGGCGGCCACGGTGGTGTGGGCGGGATCCATGGTGTAGGTGACCGGCGCGGCGATGGCGCCGGTGGTAAAAACGGACAGGGCGGCGGCAAGCGCCAGGGTGCGGAAGTTGCGGTGCTTCATGGGGGATCTCCTGAAAGGACTGGGTGCGTTGGGGGACCGGCCGGACGGCCGTGGTCACTCGATGCGGCAGGCCTCGCCGAAGGACAGCCTGGGCGAACGATCGAAGATGCTGGCCGGATCGCCCTTGCCCAGGTTGACCAGGAAGTTGGAGCGGATGGACGTGCCCTTGAAGAAGGCCTCGTCCACCTTCGCCGCGTCGAAACCGGTCATGGGGCCGGTATCCAGGCCGAGCGCGCGCGCGGCGATGATCAGGTACGCGCCCTGCAGGGTGCCGTTGCGGAAGGCGTGCTCGCGCCGGCCCTCCTGCGGGCCGTCGAACCACGCCTTGGCATCGGTGTGGGGGAACAGGTACGGCAGCTTCTCGTGGAACTCCAGGTCGTGGCCGACGATCACCGTCACCGGCGCCTCCATGGTCTTGGCCCGGTTGCCCTCGTCCAGCGCCGGTTCCAGCCGCGCCTTGGCCTCGGGCGAGCGCACGAACACGAAGCGCGCCGGCGACTGGTTGGCGCTGGTCGGGCCCCACTTGAGCAGCTCGTAGAGCCGGTGGATGGTGGCGTCGTCGATCTCGCCGCTGAACCGGTTGTAGGTGCGGGCGGTGCGGAAAAGCTGGTCGAACGCTGCGTCGGTCAAGGCCTGGCTCATCTTGGAAGTGTCTCCCCGGGGTCGGATGCCGCATGTGAACAGGGCTCCAGTGTAGAGTTCACCGGTCGATTCAGGGACATGCTGCCCGGAACGTAAGGTCGTACATATGGAACAATCGACCATAAAACACTCATTAGAGCCCAATACCGCAACGGCCTGGACACTCACCGACGGCCACGCCGGCAACCTCCGCCAGGCCCTCTCGCTGGCCGGCGCGCTGGGCCTGGAATCGGCCCGCAACTGGTCCCTGGCCCCGCGGCCTCCATGGCGCTGGGCGGCACCGCGCCGCCTGCCGGGTGCCGGGATCGCGTTCGGACCCGAATTCACCGCGGCGCTGCGCGAAGCGCCTCCCGCCCTGGCCATCGGCTGCGGTCGGCAGGCCGCGCTGGCCACGCGCCTGCTGCGCGAGGCCGGTGCAAAGGCGGTGCAGATCCTGGACCCGCGCATCGACCCGGCGCACTGGAATCTGGTGGTCGCCCCCGAACACGACGGCCTGGCCGGGCCCAACGTGATTACCCTGCTGGGCAGCCTCAACCCCGTCGATGACGCCTGGCTGGCGCGCGCGCGCACCGACTTTCCAGCGCTGGCGATGCTGCCGCGGCCGCGCATTGCGCTGCTGCTGGGCGGCAGCAGCCGGCACGCGCGCTTCGACCGGGCGGCGTTCGACCGGATGGCCGCGATCGTGTCCGGGGTGCTGGCCGGCGGCGGCAGCGTGCTGGCCACGGCATCGCGGCGGACGGATCCCGGCGTCGCCGCGGCGCTGCGGGCGCGCATGGACGACGGCTCCGGCGACGGCTGGCAGGGCGTGGCCTGGCTGGGCGCCGAGGACGGCCCCAACCCCTACCCCGGCCTGCTGGCCTGGGCCGACCGCATCGTGTGCACGCCCGATTCGGTGAACATGGTGTCCGAGGCCTGCGCCACCTGGGCGCCGGTATTCGTGTTCGAGCCCACGGGCACCCGCGGGCGCCCGCGCCGGTTCCTCGACGCGCTGGTGGCGCGCGGCCGGATCCGCCCGGCGGACGCGACGCTGGCGCCGTTCGAATCCCACCCGCTGCACGAAACCGCCCGCGTCGCCGCCGAAGTCAGGGAGCGCCTGGCCCCAGGATAGGATCGCGCCAGGCGCTTCTACAGATTGGCCTGGGCGATCGTTTCCAGGCGGGCCTGGATGTCGGCTTCGGGCAGCCACCGGCCGCGCACCATCACCCCGGCGCGGCGCTGCACGTTGGCGACGTCGTCAAGCGGGTTCGCCTCAAGCAGGATCAGGTCCGCGCGCCGGCCGGGCTCCACGGTGCCGAACGCCTCGGGCGTGCCGAAATAGCGCGCCGGCTCGCGGGTGCCGGTGGCCAGCACCTCGTAGGGCGTCAGGCCGCTGGCCACCATCATCTCCATCTCGTGGTGGATCGAGAAACCCGGAACGTTGAAGAACTGCGGCGCATCCGAGCCCAGGGCGATCGGCGCGCCGGCGGCATGCAGCGCGCGGGTCAGTCCCCGGCGCAGCTCCACCAGCGCCCGCGCGGCCGCGGGCTGGAAATCGTCGCGCGCCTGGAACCGGCGCTTGGATTCCACCCAGCCGTCGCGCACCCGCTGCGGCATGTAGCGCATCTCCGGCCAGGCGATCATCTCTTCGGCCGGCACGTCCGAGGCCAGGTGCTCGACCAGGCTCAGGGTCGGCACGTTCCAGGTGCCCGCCGCCAGGGTGCGCTCGATCGCCTCGGGGATGCGCCCGCGGTCGACCAGGTGCACCCAGCCACTGCCGAAGAAGCCGGGGTCGCGGCCCTCGGTGCCGGCATCGTCCGGCACCAGGAACTCGGCGTAACGGTCGTAGTGGTCGATCGAGGTCTGGCGCGCGTCCAGCGCCGCCACCAGGCCGACATCGGCCGGAATATGCCCGCCGAACGGCATGCCGGTTTCATGCGCCGTCTGCGCCATTGCCTCGTACGAGGCCAGGTCGACGGTGCCCAGCTTGATCAGGTCGAAGCCCTGCGCCTGGTAGTCGCGCACCGCCTGCGCCGCGGCTTCGGGCGTGCCCGCGCTGTCCGGCGTCAGCCACGGGCTGGCCGCGAACAGCGTCGGGCCCACCAGCCCGCCCGACTCGATCCGCGCGCGCAGCGCCAGGTGCGACGCGTGCCCGGCCATGTTGCGCACCGTGGTCACGCCATTGGAGACATACAGGAACAGCGTGTCCTCGGCGTACTGCGGATCATCCGGCCCCGGCACGTGACCATGCATTTCCGCCAGGCCGGGCATCAGCCAGCGGCCGTCGCCGTCGATGCGCTGCGCGCCTTCCGGCACCTGCGAATCGTCCGCGGCAACAGAGGTGATGCGGCCGTCCTGCACCACCACGGTGTGATTCTCCAGCACCCGCTCGCTGTCCATCGGCACCACGTTCACGCCGACGAAGGCGATCGCGTCCGGATCGGGCGCGACTGTGGGACTGGCCGGTTCCGCCATGGCATCGCCGCTGCCGCACCCCGCCAGCATCAGGCCCAGCGCGACCGCGCACAGCAGGAACCACGTGCGCCGCGGCGCATTGCGGGACGGGATCGCGGGCATGGTGTTTCCTCCGGTCGGGATCGCGCGGCGGGCGGGGCCGCGCCCCGACCCTAACCAATCGGCCCGCCCATGCACAGACCTCCTCAGCCCCCGCCGGCGCCCACTGCCTGCGCCGCGGGCGCGGCGACATCCGGGCCGGGTTCGGCCAGCAGCTCGTTCACCACGTCCACCAGCTCGGGCAGCATGTCGTCCGAATAGCCCGACTGCGTGTAGGCCAGCTCGCCGTGCTTGTCGATGACGAACAGCCGCGGCACCGCACTCACGCCGTAGGCATCGGAGATCGCCCCATCCGCGTCGTGGGTCCACGTCACCGGCGAGTTCTTGAGGTCGCGCCGGACCGCACGGTAGTCACGGGCGGACTCCTTGAAATTGACCAGGATGACCTCGAGCCGGTCGCGGCCTACGCGCGTCTGGAAGGTATCGAGCATGGGAAACTGCCTGCGGCAATACCCGCACCACGACGCCCAGAAGCTCACCATCACCACCTTGCCGCGGCGGTCGCTGATCCGCACCTCTTCCCCGTCCGGCGTCTTGCCCAGATAGTCGGGCGGGGCCATGCCGAAATCGGGCGCGGCACTGGCGGCCGCGGCCAGCGCAAACGCCAACGCTCCGACCACCCATCGCGTGGCGTGTCCTGTCCACTTCATTTCCTTCCCCCTGCAGCGCGACCGTGCGCCAATGGCAGGGCGACGTTACACCATCGGTGCCTGGAGCAGCGGCAGCCGGGTAACGCCCGGTCGCTGTTGCTGCTGGACCAGGCATCCGTCTGTTGAAAGCCGTGGAAAGGGCGGCTTTTGCCTTGAGCCGCTTCTAGGCCGGTGCGTCAGGTGAGCCTGGCGGCTCCGGGATCCACCCCAGCCCGTTGGCCTTCGCCGCGGCGCGGATCGCGGCGCGGGCGGCCTGCAGGCCCTCGCTGTCAGGGACCAGGCGCGAGCGGCGGTCCAGGCTGCAGCCCAGGGCCAGGCTGGCGAGGGTGGCGTGGGCCTCGCGCAGGGCCTCGACGGTGGCCGGTTCAAGCATGCCGGCAGCCCCTGCGGCTTCCAGCAGCGCCGGCGTCGCGCGCGGCTCCAGCAACCGGGGATGCGCGTGTGACTCGCGCAGCACCAGGTACTGGAGCAGGAACTCCAGGTCGGTCAGGCCGCCCTCACCGTGCTTGAGATCGAAGCGGCCTGCGGCGCCGCGGTCCAGCTCGGCGCGCATCCTGCGGCGCATGTCGACGATGTCCTTGCGCAGCGCGGCAGGATCCCGCCGGCGCCCCAGCGCGCGGGCGCGGACCTGCTCGAAGTCGGCGCACAGACTGTCGTCACCGGCCACGCAGCGCGCGCGCACCAGCGCCTGGTGCTCCCAAGTCCAGGCGCGCTCGCGCTGGTATTCGTCGTAGCTGGCCAGCGAGGAAACCAGCAGGCCGCTGGCGCCGTCCGGCCGCAGGCGCACGTCCACCTCGTACAGGCGCCCGGGGCCGGTCACGGTGCCCAGCAGCGACACCACCTTCTGCGCCAGCCGCGCGAACCAGCGCGGCGCATCCAGCGGGCGGCCGCCATTGGACTGGGCATCGGCGGGCGCGTCGTAGAGGAACACCAGGTCCAGGTCCGAGCCCACGCTCAGCTCCTCGCCGCCAAGGCTGCCGTAACCCAGCACCGCGAAGCGGGCACCGGCGATGCCCCCGCGGCTGCTGAACAGGTCGCGGCGGGCCAGTTCCACCACCACCTCCACCACCGCATCGGCCAGCCACGCAAGCTGTCGCGACCCGTCGCGCGCGGGCAGGCGGCCGTCCAGCACCGCCAGGCCGATGCGGAAGCTCAGCGCCTGGCGGGTCTCGTTGAGGACGAACAGGGCCTGCTCCAGGTCTTCGTGGCGCAGCGCGGGCGCGCAGGCCCGAGCGAACAGCGCCCGGTCCGGCAGCGGCCCCTCGGCGCGGGCGTCGAGCAGTTCGTCCAGCAGCAGCGGATGCGCTGCCACGCGCTCGGCCAGGAACGCGCTGCGGGTGACCAGGTCGATCAGCCGCTCCAGCGCACTGGGCTGCTCGTCGAGCAGGGCCAGGTAGGCGCTGCGGCGCAGGATGTTGTGCACCAGCGCCAGAAGCCGCCGCACCGCTTCCAGCGGCCGGTCGGCCGGGGCACTGGCCTGCAGCAGCAAGGGCATCACCCGGTCCAGCCTTGCGCGCGTGGCGTCCGACAGGTCGCGCACGCTGGGCGAGCGGGCGAAGTCACGCAGCGCGGCGTCCACCGCTGGCGCATCGCCGAACCCGGCCGCGGTCAGGACCTGGGCATCACCGCCGTCGGGCAGCGCGCGCCAGTAACCGCTGACGTCGCTGTCGACGGCCGGTTTGTCGCTGCGCTGGGCCAGCAGGGCCTCGAACTCGCGTGCCACCCGCGCGCGGTGCGCCTGCAGTTCGCCGGCCAGCGCGTCCCAGTCGCCGTATCCGAGTCCACCCGCGATCCGCAGCCGGTCCAGCGGCTCAGCGGGCACGGCGTGCACCTGCGCATCGCGCAGCATCTGCAGCCGGTTCTCCAGCCGGCGCAGGAAGCGGTAGGCCGCGCAAAGCTCGCGGGCGCTGTCGTCGGGAATGTGGCGCGCTTCGGCCAGGGCGGCCAGCGCCGGCTGCAGCCGCGGCTCGCGCAGCGCAGGCTCGCGGCCGCCGCGGATCAGCTGCAGCACCTGGGCCAGGAACTCGATTTCGCGGATCCCGCCCGGCCCGCGCTTGACGTCGTCGGCCAGCTCCCTGCGCGCCACCTCGGCGGCGATCGAGGCCTTCATCGTCCGCAGGCCGTCGAAGGCGCCGTAATCCAGGTAGCGCCGGTACACGAACGGCTGCAGCTGGCGCAGGAAGCCGCGACCGGCTTCGACGTCACCCGCCACCGGGCGCGCCTTCTGCCAGGCGTAGCGCTCCCAGTCCCGGCCCTCGGTCTGGAAGTAGTGCTCCAGGGCGGTGAAGCTCAGCGCCACCCGCCCGGCGCCGCCGAACGGGCGCAGGCGCAGATCCACCCGGTGGCAGAAGCCGTCGGCGGTGACCTCGTCCAGCAGCTTCGCCAGCGCCTGGCCCAGGCGCGCGAAGTACTGCTCGGCGGCCAGCGGGCGCGCGCCGTCGCTTTCGCCCGCGCTCGCGTAGGCGTAGACGAGATCCACGTCGGAGCTGAAGTTCAGCTCCTGCCCGCCGAGCTTGCCCAGCGCGAACACCACCAGCCGCACCTGCCCGCCTCCAGCGTCGCGGACCACGCCGTGGCGGCGTGCGAACTCCTGCTCCAGCGCGTCATGCGCCAGCTGCAGGCAGCTGTCGGCCAGGCGGGTGCTGCCGGCCAGGGTGCCGTCGATGTCGTCCAGGCCCAGCACGTCGCGCCAGACCAGGCGGGTTGATTCGGCGGTGCGATGGAGGCGCAGCAGTCGCTGCCAGTCGTCCCGGTTGCCTGCATCGAGCACCGGTGGAGGCGGCGGCCCGGCACCGTCATCTCCCAGCAGGGCGGCCGCCAGCGCGGGCTGACGCTCGAGGGTGTCGATGGCGAAGTCGCTGGCGATGGCCACCTGGCTCACCCGCCCGGCGTTGCCGGGCGCATCAAGCAACCCGGCCTGGTCGCCCAGCGCCAGGCGCAGGCGTTCCAGCGCGCGTCCGGCAAGGGCGTCCAGGCGGGAACCGGGGTCTTCATCGTTCATGCAGCGCATTGTGGCACCGCGCTGCGGGCTGGCGACCGCGGGCCGTACGGCGCTGGAAGCGAAATAAAAAAAGCCCGCTGCCGGAATCCGGTAGCGGGCTTTTGCTCCCTCCCCCACGTCGGGTGCAGGGAGACTGTGAACGAAGTGTTATGCGACTTGCACGCTGCAGTGCAAAACGATACTGGCGGGTTCACTAACGATCTGCTACTCCGGACGCGGCCCGCGCCGCAGGTCACGCAGGATCTCGCGCGCTGCATTGCGCCCCGGCAGGCCGGTGACGCCGCCGCCCGGATGGGTGCCCGAGCCGCACAGGTACAGGCCGCCCAGCGCGCCGCGGTAGCTGCCCTGCCCCAGCAGCGGCCGCGCCGAGAACAGCTGGTCCAGGCCGAGCGCGCCGTGGAAGATATCGCCGCCCACCAGGCCGAACCGGCGCTCCAGATCCAGCGGCGAGAGCGCCTCATAGCCGAGCACGCTGGCGGCGAAGTTCGGCGCGACCGCGTCGACGGTGTCGATCATCAGCTTCGCCACCGCGTCCCGGTGCGCGTCCCAGCCGCCGTCGACCTGCGGGTGCACGTGCTGGCAGAACAGGCTGGCCACGTGCTGCCCCGCGGGCGCCAGCGTGTCGTCCAGGGTGGAGGAGATCACCAGTTCCACCACCGGCGCGCGCGCCCAGCCCGGGTTGTGCTCCTTCGATTTCGCGTCGAAATACGCCTGCTCGAAATGGCGCAGCGAATGCCCCACCAGGATCCCGCTCTGGTGGTGCGGCTGCAGCGCGGTGCCGGGCGCGGCGGTGAAGTCCGGCAGCCCGGACAGCGCCACGTTCATGCGGAAGGTGCCCGAGCCGCAGCGGTAGCGTTCGATCCGCTGCGCGGTGTCCTCGTCCAGGTGCGCGCGTTCGACCAGCTGGGTGTACAGCAGCTTCGGGTTGAGGTTGGAGACCACGGTCTTCGCGCGCAGCTCGCGGCCGTCCTCCAGCGCCACGCCCACCGCGCGGCCGCCTTCCACCAGCACCCGCGCCACCGGCGCTGCGGTCTGGATGGACACGCCGCGCGCGGCGCATTCCTCCTGCATCGCCGCGGTGATCGCGCCCATGCCGCCGATGGCGTGGCCCCAGGCGCCGGCCTTGCCGTTGACCTCGCCGAACACGTGGTGCAGCAGCACGTAGGCCGAGCCGGGCGTGTACGGGCTGGCGAAGTTGCCGACGATCGAGTCCCAGCCCAGCGCCGCCTTCAGCGGTTCGGATTCGAACCAGTCATCGAGCAGCTCGCCCGCCGACTTGGTGAACAGATCCAGCAGGTCGCGCCGCCCGCGCATGTCCAGCCGGCGCAGGCGCCGGGCCACGCCGGCCGAGGCCAGCCAGTCGGCCAGCACGAAGCCGTCGGACACGTTCGGCGGCGTGAGCAGCATCAGTTCGCGCAGCACCGCGACCACCCGCTCGAGCATGGCGAAGTAGTCCGGCAGCCGCTGCGCATCGCGCGCCGACCACTTCGCCACTTCCGCCTGCGTGTGCTCGCCGCCCAGGCGGAACGCGCGCCCGTCCGGCAGCGGCAGGAAGTTGGCGAACGGGCGCTCGACCACGCGCAGGCCGTGCTCGGCCAGGCGCAGGTCGGCGATCACCTTCGGATTGAGCAGGCTCACCGTGTAGCTGGCCACCGAGTTGCGGAAGCCGGGATGGAATTCCTCCGTCACCGCCGCGCCGCCGGCGATCTCGCGCCGCTCCAGCACCCGCACCTTCAGCCCCGCACCTGCCAGGTAGGCGGCGCAGACCAGGCCGTTGTGGCCGCCGCCGATGATCAGTACCTCGTCCTGTCGGGACATCCGCGATCCGGGTGAACGATGAACCACCGATTGCGCCGCAAATCCACGGCCACTGCAAGCACCCGCCCCAAGGCCACAGAAGCGCGCCATGCGCGCGCTCCTACCGGAGGAGGTGTTCCACGGCGTCGGCGAGGAGGGAGGCGGCGTCGGGCTTGCCCAGGGCGGCGGCGGCGCGCGCGGCGTCGGGCAGGGCCGTTGGCGAGGCGAACAGTTCCGACAGCCGGGCGCCGAGCGCCTGCGGCGTCAGCTCCGGCTCGGGCACGCACCAGCCCACCCCGGCGTCGGCCAGGGTCTGGGCATTGCGCCGCTGCTCGTCACGCGAGCCGCCGTGCGGGATCGGCACGAAGATCGCCGGCCGCCCCACCACCAGCAGGTCGGCCGCGGTGGTGGCACCGGCGCGGGCGATCAGCAGGTGCGCATCGCGCAGGCGCTCGCCCATGTCGTCGAAGAACGGGCGCACGTCGGCCTCGATCCCGGCCTCGCCCAGGCGCGCGGCGATCGCGCCGGCATCCTCGCCCTTGTACTGCAGCGACACCTGCAGCCGCCCGCGCACGCCCTCGTCCAGCGCCAGCAGCGCCGGCGGCACCACCCGGCCGAACACCGCCGCGCTCTGGCTGCCGCCCACAACCAGCAGCCGCAGCGGCCGGTCTTCGCCGAACGGCGGATAGCCGCCGCGCGCGTCCAGGATCGTGCGCCGCACCGGGTTGCCGGTCTCCCACACCTTGGCCGGGTCGAAGCCCTCCAGCCCGGCCACCTGCGGGAACGACGTCGCCACGCCGTCCGCCAGCCGCAGCAGCCGGCGGTTGGCCATGCTCATCCGGGTCGCCTGTTCGTGCAGCAGCAGCGGCAGGCCCAGCGACCTGGCCGCCAGCGCCGGGGCAAAGCTGGGATAGCCGCCGAAGCCGACCATCAGCACCGCGCCGCGCCGGCGCAGGTCGGCGCGCGCCCGCGACGCCGCCCGGCCAATCGTCAGCGCGGCCTTGAGCTTGCCCGCGATCCCGCCGGCCAGCGAGCGCGCCGGCAGCACCACGTGTTCGATCCCCTCCAGTGCCGCGGTGTAGGCCGCGCCGCGGCGCTCGGTGTGGATCACCACCGGATGGCCGCGCGCCATCAGCTCGCGCGCCAACGCCTCGGCCGGGAACAGGTGCCCGCCGGTGCCGCCGGCGGCCAGGGCGATCGTGCCGCGCGCGCGGCCTGTGCTTGAACCGGACATCGCCGCTCGCATGCAGGGGGGGATCGCGACTATAGCCACGCGCGCGGCGGGCCGAAACCGGCGCCAGGCGAGCACGCCTCGGGGAACCATACGCCGCCGCAGCGGTCGAACCTGCCCATTGCGTACGCCCGGAACGGGCGCCTGGCCCCGCCCCGGGCATGACTTTCCGGCCAAGGGGGTTGTCACCCGCGGCCTGTAAAATCACCGGTCGCATCAACCTGTTGCACGCCCCTCCCTCCCCCCCTCCGGATCGGGCCGGCACCACGACGGCCCCACCGGCCACGGCCGCGCCCGGGGATCGGCACCACCCCACGGACACTCCATGAAGCCAGCCTCCCGCCGCACCAAGACCATCCTGATCGTGATTGCCGCGCTGGCCGCGGTGCTGCTGCTCTGGCGCGGCTGCGCGGGCGGGGAAGACGCCGCGCCGCCGCCGGCCGGCGGCGGCGGGTGGGGCGCGTTCGGCCCCGGCGGCAACCGGCCGCCCACCCCGGTGCGCGTGGCCGCGGCCGAACGCGCGCCGCTGGCGGTGCAGCTGCGGGCGCTGGGCACGGTGACCCCGCTGCACCAGGTCACGGTGCGCTCGCGGGTGGACGGCGAGCTGCTGCGGGTGGAGTTCGAAGAAGGCCAGCGGGTGGCCGAAGGCGAGCTGCTGGCCCAGATCGACCCGGCGCCCTACCGCATCCGCCTGGCCGAGGCCGAGGGCCAGCAGCGCCAGAACCTGGCCGAACTGGAGAACACCCGCATCCAGCTGCGCCGCTTCCGCGACCTGGCCCAAAGCGACTTCGTCGCCGCCCAGGACGTGTCGGACCTGGAGGCCCGCGTGCGCCAGCTCGAGGCGCGCCGCGAAATCGACCAGGCCGCCGTCGACGAGGCCCGGCTGCAGCTGGGCTACACCCGCATCACCGCGCCGGTGGCCGGCCGCGTGGGCCTGCGCCAGGTGGACGCCGGCAACCTGGTGCGCAGCGGCGACGCCGAGGGCATCGTCACCATCACCCAGACCCGGCCGATCAGCGCCCTGTTCTCCATTCCGGAAACCGCGGTGCCCTCGCTGATCCAGGCCATGCGCCGCAGCGACGACCTGCCGGTGGAGGCCTGGGATCGCGAGGAGCGCCGGCTGCTGGCCACCGGCACCCTGTCCAGCGTGGACAACCGCATCGACACCCAGACCGGCACCCTGCGCCTGCGCGCGCTGTTCGAGGACGACCGCCTGTTCCCCAACCAGTCGGTCAACATCCGGCTGCAGCTGGGCAACGCGGAAACCCTGTCGATCCCCGACGCCGCCGTGCAGTTCGGCAGCCAGGGCACCTATGTCTACGTGATCGACGCCGAGGACACCGCGCACGTGCGCAGCGTGGCGCTGGGCGCCTCCAGCGACGGCCGGATCGAAGTGCTCGAGGGCCTGGAGGCAGGTGACCGGGTGGTGCTGGAAGGCATCGACCGGCTGCGCGACGGTGCCAAGGTGGAAGTGGTGGACGCCAGCGGCCAGCCCGTCGAGGAGGCCGGTGAAGATCAGGCCGCCGACAGCGGAACCGGCGCCGGCGCATGAACCTGTCCCGCCCCTTCATCCTGCGCCCGGTAGCGACCACGCTGCTGATGCTGGCGCTGCTGTTGTCGGGCATCTTCGCCTACCGGCTGCTGCCGGTGGCGGCGCTGCCGCAGGTCGACTACCCCACCATCCAGGTGCTGACCTTCTACCCCGGCGCCAGCCCTTCGGTGACCACCAGCGCGGTCACCGCGCCGCTGGAACGCCACCTGGGCCAGATCCCCGGTCTCAACCAGATGTCGTCCACCAGCTCGGGCGGCGCCTCGGTGATCACCCTGCAGTTCTCGCTGGAAGTGGACCTTGGGGTGGCCGAACAGGAAGTGCAGGCGGCGATCAACGGCGCCAGCAACCTGCTGCCCGGCGACCTGCCGATGCCGCCGGTATACCGCAAGGTCAATCCGGCCGACACCCCGATCCTGACCCTGGCGGTGACCTCGCCGACCCTGCCACTGCCGGAGGTCTACGACCTGGTCGACACCCGCATGGCACAGCGCCTGTCGCAGCTGCCCGGCGTGGGCCTGGTGAGCCTGGCCGGCGGCCAGCGCCCGGCGGTGCGGGTGGAGGTGAACCCCAACGCGCTGGCCGCGGCCGGCCTGGGCATGGGCGACATCCGCGCCGCGATCTCGGCGGCCAACGTCAACATGCCCAAGGGCAGCTTCGACGGCCCGACCCGGGCGATCATGCTCGACGCCAACGACCAGATGCGTTCTGCCCAGGAGTACCGCGACCTGGTGATCGCCTGGCGCGGCGGCGCGCCGCTGCGGCTGGGCGACCTGGCCGAAGTGGACCAGGGCCCGGAGAACCGCCAGCTGGCGGCGTGGTCGGGCGAGACCCCGGCGATCCTGATCAACATCCAGCGCCAGTCCGGCGCCAACGTGATCGAGGTGGTGGACGCGGTGCACGCGCTGCTGCCGCGGCTGCAGGCGGCGATGCCGACCGCCGTGGACGTGACCGTGCTCAGCGACCGCACCGAGTCCATCCGCGCCTCGATCAAGGGCGTGCAGCACGAGCTGCTGCTGGCGATCGGACTGGTGGTGCTGGTGACCTTCGTGTTCCTGCGCACCATCCCGGCCACCATCATCCCCAGCCTGGCGGTGCCGCTGTCGCTGGTGGCCACCTTCGGCTTCATGCTGATGGCCGGCTACTCGCTCAACAACCTGACCCTGATGGCGCTGACCATCGCCACCGGCTTCGTGGTCGACGACGCGATCGTGATGCTGGAGAACGTGGCCCGGCACCTGGAGGAGGGCAAGTCGAAGCTGCAGGCGGCGCTGGACGGGGCGAAACAGATCGGCTTCACCCTGATCTCGCTGACGGTGTCGCTGATCGCGGTGCTGATCCCGCTGCTGTTCATGGGCGACGTGGTGGGCCGACTGTTCCACGAGTTCGCAATGACGCTTGCGGTGGCGATCGCGATCTCGCTGGTGGTCTCGCTGACCCTTACGCCGATGCTGTGCGCGCGCTTCCTCAAGCCGGGGCGCGACCATGGCATCGCCACCGGGGATGACAAGGCCAGCGGCGCCGAGGGCGACATGTTCGACCGCGTGATCGTGCTGTACGACCGCGCCCTGCACTGGACCCTGGCCCGCCAGCCGCTGATGCTCGGCATCGTGGTCGCCACCCTGGCGCTGACCGCGCTGATGTACGTGATGGTGCCCAAGGGGTTCTTCCCCTCGCAGGACGCCGGCTTGATCCAGGGCATCAGCGAGGCGCCGGCGCAGGTGTCGTTCCAGGCCATGGCCGAGCGCCAGCAGGCGCTGGCCACGGCGATCCTGGAGGACCAGGACGTGGCCTCGCTGTCGTCCTTCATCGGCGTGGACGGCACCAACCCCACCCTCAACACCGGCCGCCTGCTGATCGAGCTCAAGCCGCATGCCGAACGTGACCAGGGCGCGCACGCGATCATCGCCCGCCTGCAGCAGCGCGCGACGCAGGTGCAGGGGATCGAGCTGTTCATGCAGCCGGTGCAGGAACTGTCGATCGAGGACCGCGTGAGCCGCGGCCAGTACCAGTTCGCGCTGACCAGCCCGGACAGCGCGCAGCTGGCCCTGTGGACCGACCGCCTGATCGAAAACCTCCGCGAAGCACCGGCGCTGGCCGACGTGGCCGGCGACCTCCAGGACCGCGGACTGCAGGCGTGGGTGGACATCGACCGCGACGCCGCCGCGCGCCTGGGCATCCAGGTCTCGGACGTGGCCAATGCCCTGTACGACGCCTTCGGCCAGCGCCAGATCTCCACCATCTTCACCCACGCCAACCAGTACCGGGTGGTGCTGGAAGTGGACGGGCGCTTCCAGCTCGGGCCCGACGCCATCGGGCGCATCCACGTGGCGACCTCGGACGGCCGGCAGACGCCGCTGTCCGGCATCGCCCGGGTCGAGACCCGCGCCGCGCCGCTGATGGTCAGCCACATCGGCCAGTTCCCGGCGGCGACAGTGTCGTTCAACCTCGCGCCGGGCGCCTCGCTGGGCGAGGCGGTCGACCAGATCGAGGCCGCGCGCGCCGCGATCGAACTGCCCGCGGCGGTCGAACTGCGGCTGCAGGGCGCGGCGCAGGCATTCCGCAACTCGCTGTCCAGCACCCTGTGGCTGATCCTGGCCGCGGTGCTGGTGATGTACATCGTGCTGGGCGTGCTCTACGAGAGCTTCATCCATCCGATCACCATCCTCTCCACCCTGCCCTCGGCCACGGTGGGCGCGCTGGCCGCGCTGCTGCTCACCGGCCGCAGCCTGGACATGATCGCGGTGATCGGCATCATCCTGCTGATCGGGCTGGTCAAGAAGAACGGCATCATGATGGTGGACTTCGCGCTGGAGGCCGAGCGCGAACAGGGCATGAAGCCCCGCCAGGCCATCCACCAGGCGGCGCTGCTGCGCTTCCGGCCGATCCTGATGACCACCCTGGCCGCGCTGTTCGCGGCGATCCCGATGATGCTGGCCTCCGGCTCGGGCGCCGAGCTGCGCCAGCCGCTGGGCCTGGTGATGGTGGGCGGGCTGCTGGTCAGCCAGGTGCTGACGCTGTTCACCACGCCGGTGATCTACCTGTTCTTCGACCGCCTGTTCCACCGCCGCCGGCAGGCCGGGGCGACGGCTGAAGCGGAACCGGCGCGCTGATGGAACCGGAGCGGCTCAACCTCTCGCGGCCGTTCATCGAGCGGCCGGTGGCCACCGTGCTGCTGGCGGTGGCGGTGGTACTGGCGGGCATCCTCGCCTACCGGATGCTGCCGGTCGCGCCGCTGCCGCAGGTGGACTACCCGGCGATCCAGGTCTCCGCCAGCATGCCCGGCGCCAGCCCCGAGTCGATGGCCGCCACCGTGGCCACCCCGCTGGAGCGCGCGCTGGGCACCATCCCCGGCGTCACCCGCATCACCTCCTCCAACAGCCAGGGCTCGACCCGGATCAACCTGCAGTTCTCGCTCGACCGCAACGTCGACGAGGCCGCGCGCGAGGTGCAGGCGGCCATCAACTCCGCGCGCGCGCAGCTGCCCTCCGGCATGCCGGGGATGCCGCAGTACCGCAAGATCAATCCCTCCCAGGCGCCGATCATGTCGCTGGCGCTGAGCTCGGAGACGCTCTCGCCCGGCGAGCTGTACGACGTGGGCTCGACCATCCTGGCCCAGAAGATCGCCCAGATCCCGGGCGTGGGCCAGGTGGAGGCCGGCGGCGCCTCGCTGCCGGCGGTGCGGGTCTCGCTCAACCCTTCGGCACTCAACCAGTACGGCATCGCCCTGGACGAGGTGGCCGGCGCGATCCGCAACGCCAACGCCCTGCGCCCGCTCGGCCACGTGGCCACCGACGCGCGCCAGTGGCAGGTGGAAGCCAACCTGCAGCTGCGCGCCGCCGAGGAGTACCGCGACCTGATCGTGGCCTGGCGCAACGGCCGCCCGGTGCACCTGCGCGACGTGGCCCAGGTGGCCGAAGGCACCGAGAACCGCTACGCCGCGGGCTTCCACAACGACCGCGACGCGGTGCTGCTGGTGGTCAGCCGCCAGCCCAACGCCAACATCATCGAGACCGTGGACGCGATCCACGCGCAGATGGATCACCTGCGCGCGCTGCTGCCGGCCGGCGTGGACATGGAAGTGGTGATGGATCGCTCGCCGGTGATCCGCGCCACCCTGGGCGAGGCCGAAACGACCCTGCTCCTGGCGGTGGCGCTGGTGGTGCTGGTGGTGCTGGCGTTCCTGGGCAGCTGGCGCGCGGCGCTGGTGCCGACGCTGGCGATCCCGGTCTCGCTGTTCGGCGCGCTGGCGATCATCTGGCTGCTGGGCTTCTCGCTCAACACCATGTCGCTGATGGCGCTGATCGTGGCCGCGGTGCTGGTGGTGGACGATGCGATCGTGGTGCTGGAGAACATCGCCCGCCATATCGACGACGGGCTGTCGCCGTGGAAGGCGGCGATGCGCGGCGCCGGCGAGGTCGGCGCCACGCTGCTGTCGATGAACCTCGCCCTGGCGGTGGTGTTCGTGTCGATCCTGTTCCTGGACGATTTCGTCGAGCGCCTGTTCCGCGAGTTCTCGCTGACCCTGGTGGCGGCGATGGGCATCTCGCTGCTGGTATCGCTGAGCCTGACCCCGACCCTGTCCGCGCGGCTGCTCGGGCGCAAGGATCCCGATCGCATCGTCACTCCCTGGCAGCGCCTGGGCGGGATGGCGTTCGACGGCCTGCGCGGCGGCTACCTGCGCTCGCTGGGCGGGGTGGTGCGGCACGTGCCGCTGGCGCTGCTGGCCCTGGCCGCCGCCATCGCCCTGAGCGTGTGGCTGTCGGGCCAGGTGCCGCGCGGCACTGTGCCGCAGCAGGACACCGGCCAGCTGCGCGGCTTTGCCCGCGGCGACGACGGCCTCTCCTTCCAGGTCATGCAGCCCAAGATCGACGCCTACCGCCAGCTGCTGATGGCCGACCCGGCAATCGAGCATATCTCCGGCTACATCGGCGGCAACAGCGGCGTGAACAACGCCTTCATCATGATCCAGATGAAGCCGCTGGAAGAGCGCGGCGTGTCCAGCCGCGAGGTGATCGACCGCCTGCGCATGCAGATGCCGTCCATCCCGGGCGGGCGCATGGGGCTGTGGGTGGACCAGGACATCCGCATCGGCGGCGGCGGTGGCGGCGGCGACGAGGAGACCTACCGCCTCGACCTGATGTCCGGCGACATCGCCCCGCTGCGCCAGTGGACGCCGCGCATCGGAGACGCGCTGGAGGCGCTGCCGGAGCTGGTGGACGTGGACGCGCGCGGCGACGAGGGCAGCCGCCAGGTGGTGCTGGACATCGACCGCACCACCGCCGCGCAGCTGGGCGTGGACATGCGCACCGTGGCCACCGTGCTCAACAACTCCTTCAGCCAGCGCCAGGTGGCAACGCTGTACGACAGCCTCAACCAGTACCGGGTGGTGATGGAACTGGATCCGCGCCATACCCAGTCGCCCGACACCCTGGAGCAGGTGTACGCGATCGGCGAGGGCGGCCGGCGGGTGCCGCTTTCGGCGTTCGCCAGCTGGTCGTACGGGATGGCGCCCGACCGCATCCAGCACCGCCAGCAGTTCGTCGCCACGCGGGTGAATTTCGCCCTCGCGCCGGGCGTGTCGCTGGGCGAGGGCGTGGAGGCGATCGACCGCGCGATGGCCGGGATCATGCTGCCCAACGAGGTGCAGGCCAGGCTGAGCGAGGACGCCAGCAGCCTGCAGGACATGGGCCAGCGCCAGCTGTGGCTGATCCTGGGCGCGGTGCTGGCGGTGTACCTGGTGCTGGGCGTGCTCTACGAGAGCTTCGTCCTGCCGCTGGCGATCCTGTCGATCCTGCCCTCGGCCGGCGTGGGCGCGCTGCTGGCGCTGATGCTGTTCGACACCGATCTGGATCTGATTTCACTGCTGGGCCTGTTCCTGCTGGTGGGCGTGGTGATGAAGAACACCATCCTGATGGTCGACTTCGCCCTGGCCGCGCAGCGCGAGCGCGGGATGACGCCGGAGGCGGCGATCCTGGAGTCGGCGCGCCTGCGCTTCCGTCCCATCGTGATGACCAGCCTGGCCGCGCTGCTGGGCATGCTGCCGCTGATGCTGGCCACCGGCGAGGGCTGGGAAATGCGCCGGCCGCTGGGCATCGCCATCGTCGGCGGCCTGCTGGTCAGCCAGGTGCTCACGCTCTACACCACGCCGGCGATCTACCTGGCGCTGGCGCGGCTGCGGGCGCGGTTCGTGCGCGAGCCTGCGGCGGCGACCACCACCGCGGGATAGCGCGCACCGGGTTCGGCCAGCGCCCATTCACCTTGTTTGCAGGCGCGCGACCGATTGCGCGCACCGCGTCCGGCTGCTAGCGTCGCCCCGGGAAGAGGGGGAAGCCAGGGTGGCCGACAGCGAAATCACCGTACTGCTCGCCCAGGCCCGCGCGGGTGAGCCCGAGCGGCTGTCGGCGGTGTTCGAGGCCCTGTACCCGGAACTGGTGCGGCTGGCGAACTCGCGCCTGCGCGGCAACGAAGCCACGATCTCCCCGACCGTGCTGGTGCACGAGCTGTTCCTGCGCATCACCCAGGGCAACCCGCTGCCGCTCAACGACCGCAACCACTTCTTCGCCGCCTCGGCCAAGGCGATGCGCTGGATCCTGGTCGAACACGCGCGCTCGCGCGGGGCCGCCAAGCGCGGCGGCGGCCAGGTGATGATCGAGCTGGACGAACAGATCCCCGGCGCCGACCCGGCGCTGACCAACGTGCTGGCGCTGGACGAGGGGCTGCAGGCGCTGGAAGCGATCAGCCCGCAGCGCCGGAAGGTGGTCGAGCTGCGCTGGTTCGGCGGGCTCGAGTTCGCCGAGATCGCGGCGATGCTGGAGGTCTCCGAGCGCACCGTGCACCGCGAGTGGGAGCGCGCCCGCGCGTTCCTGCAGGCCATGCTCGACGAGGACGGCGCTGGACCCTGAACGATTCGCGCTGGCGGGTCGGGCTGTCAGTCCTGGCTGCAGGATTTCGTGAACAAGGTGTCCAGACGCGCCGGTGAGTCCGGATCACAACGAGGACGATGATGGATCCCGACAAAATCGCGCACTGGCAGGCCGCCGATGCGCTGTTCGACCAGTGGCTGGATCTGCCCGCCAGCGAGCGCGACGCCTGGCTGGCGGCGCAGACGCTGCCCGAACCTGTGCGCCGGCGCCTGGCCCGACTCGTTGCCGCCCATCTCCAGCCGCGCGGCGGAATGGATCCCGCCGGCAGCAACCTCACCGGAAACCGGCTGGGCGACTGGACGCTGGACAGCGAAATCGGCCGCGGCGGCATGGCCGTGGTCTACCGCGCCTGGCGCGAACAGGGCATCGCCCGCCAGCAGGCGGCGGTGAAGATCCTGACCCTGGGCGCGCTGGGCACGATCGGACGCGAGCGCTTCCAGCGCGAGGCCGAGATCCTGGCGCGTCTCAACCACCCCAACGTCACCGCCCTGACCGATTCGGGCGTGGCCGGCGACGGCACCTGCTGGCTGGCGATGCCGCTGGTGGACGGCGAGCGCATCGACCGCTGGTGCGACGCCAACGCGCTGGACGCGCACGCCATCGTGCGTCTGTACCTGCAGGTCTGCGGCGCCGTGGCCTATGCCCACCGCAACCTGGTCATCCACCGCGACATCAAGCCGTCCAACGTGCTGGTCGACGAGGGCGGGCACGTGCGCCTGCTGGACTTCGGCATCGGTGCATTCGCAGACGCCGAGGGCGAACAGACCCGGACCATGTGGCGCGCCCTGACCCCCGGCTACGCCGCACCCGAACAGCTGCGCGGCGACCCGCCCAGCACCGCGGTGGACGTATACGGCCTGGGCGCCCTGCTCCACCGGCTGCTGACCGGGCGCACCCCGGAGGCAGGCACCGACAGCACCCGTTCAACCCGTCCTTCGCTGCTGGTGCGCAACGCCGGCGACGCCTACCACCGCCACTACGTGCCGCTGAAGACCGACCTGGACCGGGTGCTGCTCAAGGCCCTGGCCGAGGAGCCAGAGCAGCGCTATGCCACCGCCGAGGCCTTCGCCGACGACCTGCGCCGATGGCTGGACGGCCGGCCGGTACTGGCCCAGCAGCCGAAGCTGGGCTACCGCATGCGCAAGTTCGCCGCGCGCAACAAGGTTGGCGTGGCGGCGGCCGTGCTGCTGGCGGCCAGCCTGGCCGGCGGTATCGGCGCGACGCTGTGGCAAGCGGGCGAGGCACGGCGCGAAGCCGGGAATGCTCAGGAACAGGCACAGCGTGCCGTGCTGGTACGCAATTTCCTTGCGGGCGTGTTCGAGTCGACCGAACCCGCCTCGGGCACAACGCCCACTGCACTGGAACTGCTCGACGAAAGCGCGCGTCGCGCGCGCTCGGACGTCCTGTACACCGACCAACTGGCCGCCGCCGACATCCTGATGTTGACTGGCAGTGCAAGGGCGGAGCTGGACGACCTGCACAACGCCAAGGCCGACCTGGCGCAGGCGGCCAGGATCCTGTCGGGCAAGCAGACGCATGCATATCCCGAACGCTCCCGTATCCAGGCCGATCTGAGCCGCGTGTTCAGGCGGAGCGGCGAAACCGAAGCTGCGGTCATGCACGCGCGCCGTGCGGTCGACCTTGGCGCGTTGGCCATGGCGGAAAATGGCAGCGCGACGCCTTATCTCGACGCCAGGATCACGCTCGCCAGCGCGCTCTTCTTCACCGACCGCGACGCCTCCCGCGCCGAGTCCGAGGCGGTCATGGAGGCGTTGCCACGGCACGGACTCCAGGACACCGAAACCCACCTTGCCGCACTGTATGGCCTGGCCAGCGCTGCCTACATGTCCGGCGAGCCCGGCGCGGAACGGCACGTTGCGAACGCGGAGGAGATAATCCGGCTCTCGCGCCTGGTATACGGGCCTGGCAGCGGCCGCCATGCGCACACCCTTGCCGACAGCGCGGTCGTGTTCCTGGCGGCGGGGCATGACGACCGCGCCGGGGAGATCGCTTTCGAGGCGGTCGAGCTGGTCGATCGCATCTATGCCAACCCCCACTCCACCAAAGCCCTCGCGTACTGCGCCCTCGGCGGTTACCTCTACTACACCGGGCACAGCGCCGATTCGCTGCAATATTATTCAGTAGCTGACGCGATCCACGCGCAGCTCCCGAACAACGGGCAGCAGATCGAATCCTGCTTCAGAATGAGTGGCCACGCCCACCTGAGCGTGGGCAAGGTCGATATCGCGCTCGCAAACCTGGAGCGCGCCTGGCGGATCCTCGGGCAGCTCGACCACCGCGACACCAAGCAGGGCTATGACACCTGCGGCCTGCTGGCCACTGCCCAGCTGCGACTGGACAAGGTGGAAGAGGCGGAACACACCCTGGCCCAGTGCCCCCAGGCCGAGGGCGCACCGGTGGCCATCATGCGGATGCAGGCCCAGGCGGAGCTGCACTTTGCGCGCGGCGAGATCTCCGAGGCCACCGGGCTTGCCGCCGGGATCCGCCAAAGCCATCCGGCCGAGACCGACATCACCCGCACCCAGTGGATGCGACCCTGGATGCTGTCGCTGCTGCTGGCGCGCAGGTCGGGCGACGCTGCGGCCCAGATGGAACTGGCCGCGGCGCTGGGCGACCTCGGGGACACCCCTCCGCTTTCCCACTGCCTTGCCTTGCCCAACGAGGCGAACTGTCTGGCGGTGCCGTAGCCCGGCATTGGCCTTCCCGGCTGCACGCCCTGCCGGGCTGTCAGTTCCCACCCCCCGATTGCGTGGATGAGGTGTCCGGACGCACCGGGCACGGCCGGGCCGCCGTTCGGCCCCCTCCACCGGGTGGTTCCGACATGCATCGTTCCCGTTCCCTCGTCTCCGCGGCGCTGGCGCTTGCACTGGCCGCCGCTGCATCCACGCCGGCCGCCGCACAGGATGCGCCGGCCGAGCTCTACATCGACGTCGCCACCCACGCCATGCCCGGCATGGGCGGCATGGGCGTGCTCGGCCGCCTTGCAGGAGGCGTGACCGGCGGCAACGCCCACTACGGCATGGCGCGTCACCCGGGCATGCCCGGCAGGTACATGGACGTCGCCCTGCACAGCAGCGCCCGGCCCGGCGCACCGGCCAGCCAGGCCGTTCCCCGGGGCCTGCGCCTGGGCGATGAGATCGACCTGCTGGCGCCCGCCGCGCGGGAAAGCAGCAACGGCGGCACGAACGGCGCGACCGGCGGCCACGCGCTTGCCGACGGCGGCCCCTACACCATCCGCTACTACTGGGGTTGCGGCGAACAGGTGCGCTCCGGCCAGCCGGCGACGTTCACGATGAGCGTGCGCGACGGCAAGCCGGTCAACAGCGGCCGCGCCATGACCCCGCGCAGCGTGCCGCAGCGCGGGATCAGCGCCGGCCCCGAGTATGCGCTCTGGCCGAATCCCTCCAGCCGCAGGTCGGTGTCGGGGAAGGCCTCGCTGGCCGGTTCCCACCAGGTCAGCGGCGAGGGCGTGCCGGCCTCGATGCGGTTCGACCTCGGCCCCGCGCACGACTTCCTGCCCGAACTCGAGCTCGAGCGCGAAAGCAACGACCACGGCACCCTGCTGAGCTGGAACGGCGTCGAGGGCGCCCGCGCCTACTTCATCCACGCCACCGTGATGGACGGCGACGCGATCGTGATGTGGAGCAGCGCCGCCGACGCCTACGCGGGTCCGGAGCTGGTCGACTTCCTGCCCGAGTCGCTGGTCGCGCAGTGGACGAAACAGGGCACGCTGCTGGGCAGCGACGCGCGCAGCTGCCAAGTGCCGGAGGAGGTGTTCGCGGCCGGCGCGCCGATGGTGCAGATGATCGCCTACGGCAACGAACGCACCATCACCGACGACTCCGCCCGCCCCGGCTGGAGCGTGCGCGTGCGCACCAAGTCCACCGCGATGCTGATGCCGTCCGGCGTCGCCGCGCCTTCCGCGCGCGAGGTCGGTGAAGAGGCCGCCGGCGAAGGCGCCAAAGGCCTGCTGCGCGGGCTGTTCCGCCGCTGACATGGCCATGGCAAAGGCTTCCATGACCATGCTGGCCACCGTGTTGCTGCCGCTGCTGTCCGCCTGCGACGGATCCGGCGCCGCCGCAACGGCCAGGCCGGAAAGCGGCTACGCCACCGGCACGGTCGTCGACACCCGGGGCAACCCCATCGCCGGCGCGAAGATCCTGCTCGACAACACCGTCTTCTACGCCTCCTACATCAACGGCTCCACCGCCGAAGACGGCAGCTATCGCCTCAAGGTCCAGCCCGGCGCATGGCGCGCCTACGCCACGATCAGGAAGGACTACAACGGGCGGACCTATTCGCTCGACCTGCATCCGGACAGCATCGATTCCTTCGACGACAGCGGCGCGGTGCGCAACTTCACCTGGAAGCTGGAAGGGCGCAAACCGGACAGCGAATGGGGCTACTACGGCGGACTGGTCAAGGTCTTCAACGAGACCGGCTTCTACGAAATGGAGGACGTCGAGATCACGCTGGAGCCGGAAGGCCCGCTGATCGACGGCTCGGAAGGCAGGACGCTCGTGCTGCGGCCGGGGGACAACTACTGGCGGCAGCTCGCCTACCTGGAGGACATCCCGATCGGCCGCTACACGGCCAGCGCGGTGCTCATGGACGGCGAGTCCAGGCAGCCGCTGAAGCTCCGCGATTGGGACACCGAGGAGGAGCCCGCAGAGAACATGCAGCTTGAATTCATCCCCGACTCGTCCGGCAGTCCGGACAGCACGGCGACCATCGCCATCGGCTACTGAGCCCCATGCAGACACTCAAGGAACGCCCGATCATGAAATTCCAGGCCATCGTCCACGCCGCCGCGCTGTCCCTCGCCGGGCTGGCCTTCGCCGCCTGCACCGTCAACGCCAACCCGGTCGCCGCGCGCGTCGACTGCGGCACCCCCGGCCCGCACGGGGTCGACTGCACGGTCACCCGCACCGGCGGCGACGGCGCCTTCCAGGCCTGCTGGGATCTGGTCATCACCTGCAGGAACGAGGGCGTGATGAGCGCATCGGCCTGCCACGGGATGGCCGGGGGCCAGGGCCTGTCGACGCAGAACATGCCGGTCGCGGACTTCTCCGGCCAGCAGACCTGCGACGCGCCCGCCTCGGGGCAGGTCGAGCGCCTGCGGATCATCACCAAATGATGCGGCGTACCGCGCTGCCAGAGGCGAAATGCCGTTGGCTGTTCCGCCTGGGCAGCCTGTCCCTCGGCTTCCGGTTCCATTTCCATCCGGAAGGAGAAGCCCCCGGGCTCGCAGGCACCGTGTACTACGAGGCCCGGTAAGCCGTTGCCGCGCGTGCCCGGCGCGGCAAGGACCGGGCCGCTGATCCAGACCCCGCCAGCTGTCAGTTTCCGCCATGCGTTCGCGTGGATGGAGGGTCCGGCATGCGCATGCGGCCACTTCACCACCAACCCGACAAGGAGAAAGACAATGCACCACGCCACCACCCGTACCGCACTCAAGCTCGTACCGCTCAGCCTCGCCCTGGGCCTGGCCTTTGCGCTTCCGGCCAAGGCCGACCCGGCCGGCCCCGGCTGCTGGGTGTTCAACTCCACGACCGGGGAATGGGAACAGGACAACAGCGCCAGCCGTACCGAAGGCAACGAACACTCCGGCCACGCCGGCGATGCCGGCACGCCCAACAGCACCTGTACCGCAAACGCCAGCGCCTACGGCGAAGGCAACAACGCCAGTGCCTCGGCCAGCACTGCCGTTGGCGCCAACAATATCGCCCGTGGCACCGGCAGCACCGCGGTCGGTGGTTCCAACACCGCGAGCGGCTCAAGCAGCACCGCGGTCGGCGACCGGAACATCGCCAGCGGCGTGCAGACGTCGGCCATCGGCCACCGCAACACCGCTGTAGCCCAGAACAGCGCAGCCGTGGGCACCTCCAACACGGCCGAGAGCGGCGCCGCGTTCGGCATCGCCAACACGAGCAGCGGCACCTACGCCAACGCGTTCGGCTGGCAAAATACCGCCAGCGGCGGGAACGCCAACGCATTCGGCTACTCCAACACCGCCAGCGGCGGCGCCAGCACCGCTTTCGGCGCCCACAACACGGCTGCCGGCGGATCCGCCTCCGCGGTGGGCTTCCGGAACACTGTGGGCAACTCGCAGTCCAGCGCCTTCGGTTACATGAACGAGGTCACGGCCAACAACGCGGCCGCCGTCGGCTACGCGAACAGCGTCAGTGGCGGCGGCGGCAACGCATTCGGCCACTCCAATGAAGTGACCGGCAGCGGCGGCAACGCGTTCGGCACGAACAACACCGCCGAAGGTGAGCGCAGCAGTGCCTTCGGCTACCTGAACACCGCCAGCGGCTTGCGCAGCAATGCCTTCGGCTACGATTCGACGGCCGCGGGCCATCAGAGCTTGGCCATTGGCGTGCGGGCCAATGCCGCCGGTTACGAAGCCCTGGCCATCGGCAGGGAGGCCACGGTGCTGGCGGAAGGCGGCACGGGTGCCACCGGCAGCGGCGGCATCGCGATCGGCGTCAATGCCCTGGTCGAGGTGGAGGCCACCAACTCGGTGGCGATCGGTGCCCGCTCCACCGCCAGCGAAGCCAACACGGTTTCGGTGGGCAGCACCGACAACCTGCGCCGGATCACCAACGTGGACGACGCGACCGGCGGCACCGACGCGGTCAACCTGCGCCAGCTTCAGGCCGCGCTGGACGGCGTGGTCGGCGGCGGCGGGGTGACCGAAGCGCGGGTGCGCGAGATCGCCGACGCCGGCGACGCCACCACCCTGACCGCGGCCAACGACTACACCGACGCCCAGATCGCCGGCCTCGACCTGGTCAGCGAAACCCGGGTACAGGAGATCGCCGACGCCGGCGACGCCGCCACCCTGGCCGAGGCCAACGGCTACACCGATGTCCGCGAAACCGCGATCCGCGCGGACATGGAGGCAGGCGACGAAGCCACCCTCGCCGAGGCGAACGAGTACACCGACGCGCGCAGCGCCTCCACCCTGTCGTCAGCCAACACCTACACCGACAACGCCATCCAGGCACTGGTCGGCTTCGACACCGACGGCATCAACAGCCGGCTGACGACGCTCGAGGACCGCTTCGACGACTTCGACCACCGCCTGCACCGCCAGGACCGCCGCATCGACCGCATCGGCGCGATGAGCACGGCCATGCTGAACATGGCGATCAACGCCGCCGGCACCCAGAGCGAACGGGGTCGCATCGCCGTGGGCGCCGGCTTCCAGGGCGGCGAGCACGGCCTGTCGATCGGCTACGGCAAGCGCATCGGCCGCACCGCCTCGTTCTCCATCGGCGGCGCCTTCAGCAGCGGCGAAGCGAGCGCCGGCATCGGTTTTGGCGTGGACCTGTAACTCCGCTCCCCCTCCGCGCCAACCGGGCCCCCGCAGGAATGCGGGGGCCTTTTTGTATCCGCACGCAAGGCACCAGCGCGGTGCGCGCCAATGGAGCCGCGAATCACTCGGCTTCGTACACCACCCGCCCGTCCACTACCGTCACCAGCGCGCGCGTGTCGCGGATCGCTTCCGGGGCAATGTCGAAGATGTCCTGCGACCAGACCACGAAGTCGGCCAGCATGCCGGGGGCCAATGTGCCCTTCTGGTGCTCCTGGAGCTCGGCGTGAGCCGAGCCGACGGTGTAGGCGCGCACGGCTTGCTCGACCGTGAGCTTCTGTTCCGGGAACCAGCCGTCCGGATGCCTGCCGTCGAGGGTGGCGCGGGTCACCGCGGCGTGGACGGTGAGCATGGGATCGAGCGGGGCCACGTACCAGTCGGTGCCCAGCGCCAGCCTCACGCCGGCGTCGAGCATGCTGCGGAAGGGATAGGTGCCGGCCAGGCGCTTGGCATCCAGCCGCCGGTGCGCCCAGCGGCCGTCGTCGATGGCGTGGTAGGGCTGCACCGAGGCGATCACGTCGCCCTCGGCGAACCGGCGGATCAGGCCGTCGTTGAGGTGCTGGGCATGCTCGATGCGGAAGCGACGGTCGCGTTCGCCGTGTTCGCGGGCCACCTGTTCGAACACCTCCAGCGCCTCGTGGTTGGCGCGGTCGCCGATGGCGTGGATCATCACCTGCAGCCCGGCCTCTTCGGCGCCGGCCACCAGGTCGGGATGGCGGCTGGCCTGCTCCAGCGCCAGGCCGGTGGAGTCCGGCTGGTCCAGGTACGGCTCGAAGAACCAGGCCGTGGTCGAGCCCAGGCTGCCGTCGGTGAAGCCCTTCAGCCCACCCACCCGCAGCATCGGCCCGCCAAACGCGGCGCGGATGCCGGCGCGCACCCAGCGCTGGTAGTCACCCAGCGGCGAGACCGCATAGATCCGGGTCTTGAGCCGGCCCTGGCGCGCCAGCTCCTGGTATACGCCCGGCCGGTTCGGCCCCATGTCCTGCACGCTGGTCACGCCCAGCGACGCGGCGTGGTCGGTGGCCGCCTGCGCGACCGCCAGCGCCTGTTCAAAACTGCGCTCGGGAATCACCGCCGAAACCGCGGCCATCGCATCGTCCTTGAGCACCCCGGTCGGCTCGCCCTCGGCGTCGCGTACGATCTCCCCGCCCGGCGGATCCGGCGTGTCGCGGGTGAGCCCGGCCAGCTCCAGCGCCAGGCTGTTGGCCAGCGCCATGTGCCCGTCCAGGCGCTGCACGAACACCGGGTTGTCCGGCGTCGCCGCGTCGATCAGCTGGCGCGTGGGCAGGTCGTTGGGATTCCAGCGCTCGTGGTCCCAGTTGCCATTGAGTATCCAGGCGCCTTCCGGCAGATCCGCGGCAAAGTCCGCTATCCGGCGCGCGAACTCCCGCTGCGAATCGGCATCGCGCAAGTCCACCGACGACAGCCCCTGGCCGCCGTCCATGAAGTGCACGTGGCTGTCGTTGAAGCCGGGCAGCACCAGCCGCCCGCCGGCGTCGATCACCCGGGTCGACCCGCAGGCCAGCCCGCGGACCTCCTCTTCATCTCCGACAGCCGCGATGCGCGACCCGATCGTCGCCAGCGCATTCGCACGCGGCATGTCCTCATCCAGCGTGCGGATGTCGGCATCGACCACCAGCAGGTCGGCGCAAACGGGCGCGGCGAGGGCACCAGCCGGCAGGGATCCGGCGGTCAGAACCGCGGCAAGGGACAGGATCAGCTTCATCAGGCGCACTCCATCGTGAGAGTCGACCGTCGACAGGTCCGACGGACACCCGCACAAGGTAGCCATTCTTCCCCCACCCACAAAGCACACGCGTCGCCACGTCGGCGCCGTCCCCGCAGCCGAGCCCCGCCGTGGCCGGGAGGCCTTTGCGCGTAAGTAAAGGAGGAGGCCGTAGCCGCAGGCGAAGGCCGGGGGACATGGAGCGCAAAGGGTTCCCGGCCGCGGCGGGGCCCGTCAGCCCACCGCGACAACAGTCACGTCTCCCACATCTGTAACGGACGTCCAAAAGAAAACCCCGCCTCGCGGCGGGGTTTTCCGTGTTGCGGTACGGCAGATGGGGCGGGATCAGAAGCCCATGCCGCCCATGCCACCCATGCCGCCCATGTCGCCGCCGCCCGGCATGGCCGGCTCTTCCTTCTTCGGAAGCTCGGCCACCATGGCTTCGGTGGTGATCATCAGGCCGGCGATCGAGGCCGCGTTCTGCAGCGCCGAGCGGGTGACCTTGGTCGGATCCAGGATGCCGAACTCGATCATGTCGCCGAACTCGCCGTTGGCGGCGTTGTAGCCGTAGTTGCCCTGGCCGTCCTTGACCTTGTTGACGATGACCGAGGGCTCCTCGCCGGCGTTGTCGACGATCTCGCGCAGCGGGGCCTCCATCGCGCGCAGGGCGATGGCGATGCCGTGGGTCTGGTCCTCGTTGGCGCCCTTGAGCTCGCCGATGGCCTGCAGCGCGCGGATCAGGGCGACGCCGCCGCCCGGCACCACACCCTCTTCAACCGCGGCGCGGGTGGCGTGCAGGGCGTCTTCGACGCGGGCCTTCTTTTCCTTCATCTCGATCTCGGTCGAAGCGCCGACCTTGATCACGGCCACGCCGCCGGCCAGCTTGGCCACGCGCTCCTGCAGCTTCTCGCGGTCGTAGTCCGAGGAGGTCTCCTCGATCTGCGCCTTGATCTGCTTGATGCGGGCCTCGATGTCGGCCACGTCGCCGGCGCCGTCGATGATGGTGGTGTTCTCCTTGGTCACCTGCACCTTCTTGGCGCGGCCCAGGTCCTGGATGGTGGCCTTTTCCAGCTGCAGGCCCACTTCCTCGGAGATCACGGTGCCACCGGTCAGCACGGCCATGTCTTCCAGCATCGCCTTGCGACGGTCGCCGAAGCCCGGGGCCTTCACGGCCACGACCTTGACGATGCCGCGGATGGTGTTGACCACCAGGGTCGCCAGGGCCTCGCCCTCGACTTCCTCGGCCACGATCAGCAGCGGCTTGCCGGCCTTGGCCACGCCTTCCAGCACCGGCAGCAGGTCGCGAACATTGGAGATCTTCTTGTCGTGCAGCAGGATGAACGGATCATCCAGCTCGGCGCTCATCGACTGCTGGTTGTTGATGAAGTACGGCGACAGGTAGCCGCGGTCGAACTGCATGCCCTCGACCACGTCCAGCTCGTTGTCCAGGCCCGAGCCCTCTTCAACGGTGATCACGCCTTCCTTGCCGACCTTCTTCATCGCGTCGGCGATGATCGAGCCGATCGACTCGTCGGAGTTGGCCGAGATGGTGCCGACCTGGGCGATCGCCTTGTCGTCGGCGGTGGGCTTGGAGATGTTCTTCAGCTCGTCCACGGCGGCGCGCACGGCCTGGTCGATGCCGCGCTTGAGGTCCATCGGGTTCATGCCCGCGGCAACCGCCTTGGAGCCCTCGCGGATCAGCGCCTGGGCCAGCACTGTGGCGGTGGTGGTGCCGTCACCGGCGCTGTCGGAGGTCTTGGAAGCGACTTCCTTGACCATCTGCGCGCCCATGTTCTCGAACTTGTCGGCCAGCTCGATCTCCTTGGCGACGGACACGCCGTCCTTGGTGATCGTGGGGGCGCCGAAGCTCTTGTCGAGCACGACGTTGCGGCCCTTGGGGCCGAGGGTGGCCTTGACGGCATTGGCGAGGGTGTTCACGCCGCGCACCATCTTCGAGCGCGCGTCCTCACCGAAACGGATTTCCTTGGCAGCCATTTGCTAACTCCGGAATGTGATGTCTTGTGATTGGGGGGATATGGGGATCGAAAGAGCCGCGGATCAGCCCAGGATCGCCAGGATGTCGTCCTCGCGGACCACCAGGTACTCGGTGCCTTCCAGCTTCACCTCGGTGCCGCTGTACTTGCCGAACAGCACCTGGTCGCCGACCTTCACCTTCGGCGCGCGCACGTCGCCGTTGTCCAGCGCCTTGCCGTCGCCGATGGCCACGACTTCGCCCTTGATGGGCTTCTCGGTCGCCGAATCCGGGATCACGATCCCGCCGGCCGACATCTTCTCTTCCTCGGTACGCTTGATGACCACGCGGTCGTAAAGCGGCTTGATATTGCTCATGTCGATCCTCGTCAAGTGATTGATCGGGTTGGAAATTGGGCGGCGATCTTAGCACTCCACCCTTGGGAGTGCCAAAGCCGCGGGCAGCAAGACCCGGCGAACCGGGCGTGACCCGAACATGGGGCCCCGATTTCCGGGTTCAAGGGCAAGCAGGGGAAATTTTCCAGCGCTGGATGGAATGTTCCACGGGCGGGCCGGCGGGGTAGCCGCAGGCGGAGGCCGGGGGACATGGAGCGAAAAGGCCTCCCGGCCGCGGCGGGGCCCTCCAGATCATCGCGCCGCACCCAAGCCAACGCAGCCTTCCCGAACCACCCCGCGTCAATCCGCCAGCGGAAGCTCCAGGGTCTCCTTCACCTCCTCCATCACGATGTAGCTCCGCGACTCGCGCACATACGGCAGCGTCAGCAGCGTGCTCCCCAGCAGCTTGCGGTACGACGCCATCTCCGAAATCCGCGCCTTGATCAGGTAGTCGAAATCCCCCGACACCAGATGGCACTCCAGCACGTGCGGCAGCTTCAGCGCCGCGCGCCGGAACTCCTCGAAGATGTCACCCGACTTGTACGCCAGGCTGATATGCACGAACACCAGCAGCGCCGCCCCCGCCGCCTCCGGGGTCACCCGCGCGTGATAGCCGGTGATCACCCCGTCGCGCTCCAGCCTTCGCACCCGCTCCGCGCACGGCGTGGTCGACAGCCCCACCCGCTCGCCCAGCTCGGTGAAAGGAATGCGCCCCTCGCGCTGCAGGATGCGCAGGATCCTGCGGTCAATCCGATCCAGCCCTCGCCTGGCCATGCAAGCCTCCTCCAAACAGCGGGAAAACAGGATTTTTCCCCGATCTGTGGATCATAAACGGGAAATATCACTGCCATATCAAAAATATACTGGCCGGCCTCCCTGCTTTGACGCGATTGCACGCGAAGACATCACCATGCGCATCCTGGTTCTCGGTTCCGGAGTCGTCGGCGTCACCAGCGCCTGGTACCTGCGCCAGGCCGGCCACGACGTCGTCGTCGTCGACCGCCAGCCCGAGCCGGCGATGGAAACCAGCTTCGCCAACGCCGGCCAGGTCTCGCCCGGCTACGCCTCGCCTTGGCCCGCCCCCGGCATCCCGCTCAAGGCCATCAAGTGGCTGCTCTCGCGCCACGCCCCGCTCGCGGTCAAGCCCACCGCCGACCCGGCCCAGTACCGCTGGATGTGGCAGATGCTGCGCAACTGCACCAGCGCCCGCTACGGCGTGAGCAAGGCGCGCATGGTGCGCCTGGCCGAATACAGCCGCCTGTGCCTGGAGCAGCTGCGCCAGGAGCAGGGCCTGCAGTACGAACAGCGCACCCTGGGCACCACCCAGCTGTTCCGCACCCAGGCCCAGCTCGACGCCGCCGCCCGCGACATCGCCATCCTCGAACAGTACGGGGTCGCCTACCAGTTGCTCGACCGCGCCGGCATCATCGGCGCCGAGCCGGCGCTGGCGAAGGTACAGGACGACCTGGTCGGCGCCCTGCGCCTGCCGGGCGATGAAACCGGCGACTGCCACCTGTTCACCGTGCAGCTGGCCGAACTGGCCGCCCGCCAGGGCGTGGAGTTCCGCCAGGGCACCGTGGAGGCGCTGCAGGCCGGCGGCGGCAAGATCTCCGGCGTGCGCATCGACGGCCGCCTGGAGAGCGCCGACCGCTACGTGCTGGCCACCGGCAGCTGGAGCGCCCCCCTGCTCGCGCCGCTGGGCATCCGCCTGCCGGTCTACCCGCTCAAGGGCTACTCGCTGACCATCCCGATCCGCGACCCCGGCATGGCGCCGATCTCCACCGTGCTGGACGAGAGCTACAAGGTCGCCATCACCCGCTTCGACGACCGCATCCGGGTCGGCGGCATGGCCGAGGTGTCCGGCTACGACATGTCGCTGCCCGAACGCCGCCGCCAGACCCTGGAGATGGTGGTGCGCAGCCTGTACCCGGAGGGCGGCGACCTGGAGGCGGCCGAGTTCTGGACAGGCCTGCGCCCGTCCACCCCCGACGGCCCGCCGGTGATCGGCGCCACCGGCTACTCCAACCTGCTGCTCAACACCGGCCACGGCACCCTGGGCTGGACGATGGCCTGCGGCTCGGGCCGCTACCTGGCCGACCTGGTCGACGGCCGCACCCCGGCGATCGATCCGGAAGGGCTGGACATCTCGCGCTACGATCGACCCTGGCCGGTGGCACCGGCCGCCTCGCACTGACCGGCTGCCCCCACATGCGTCCCGCCCTCGCCCGGATCGACCTCGACGCCCTGCGCCACAACTACCGCCACGCGCGGCGGCTGGGCGGCGGGCGCGCGTTGGCGGTGGTCAAGGCCGACGCCTACGGCCACGGCGCGGTGCGCTGCGCGCAGGCGCTTGATGGCGAGGCCGACGGCTTCGGGGTGGCCTGCATCGAGGAGGCGCTGGAGCTGCGCGAAGCGGGGATCCGCGCGCCGATCCTGCTGCTGGAAGGCTTCTTCGAGGCCACCGAACTGGCGCTGATCGAACGCCACGGGCTGTGGACGGTGATCGCCTCGCCCTGGCAGGTGGAGGCGCTGGAGCGGCACCGGCCCGGCCGCGCCTGGACAGCCTGGCTCAAGCTGGACACCGGCATGCACCGGCTGGGCCTGTCGGCAGGCGAATTCGCCGATGCCTGGCAGCGGCTGCAGGCGCTGGGATGGGTCGAAGACATGGTCGCGATGACCCACTTCGCCCGCGCCGACGAGCTTGCCCAGCCGCGCACCGCACAGCAGCTGGACGCCTTCAACACCGCTCTGGCGGCGCTGCCGCCCGGCACGCCGGCCAGCGTCGCCAATTCGGCCGGGCTGATGGCATGGCCGCGCGCGCGCCGCGACTGGGTGCGCCCGGGACTGATGCTCTACGGCACCCACATGCTCGACGCCCCGTGCGCGGCCGCCGACGCGCTGCGCCCGGTGATGCGCCTGCAGTCACGCGTGATCGCGGTGCGCGAGCTGGCCGTGGGCGAGCCGATCGGCTACGGCGGCGGCTTCGTCACCGACGTGCCCACGCGGGTGGGCGTGGTGGCGATGGGCTATGCGGATGGATACGCGCAGTACGCGCCGATGGGCACGCCGGTGCTGGTCGATGGCGCGCGCAGCCGGCTGATCGGCCGGGTCTCGATGGACATGCTGACGGTTGATCTCACCGCGCATCCGCACGCAGGGGTCGGCACGCCGGTGGAACTGTGGGGCCCGGATCTACCGGTGGCCGAGGTCGCCGCGCACTGCGCCAGCAGCCCGTACCGGCTGCTGTCGGGCCTGAAGCGGGTGCGCCGCGAATACGCTGCGCCGGTGGAAGCGGCGGGCTAGAAGCGCCAGGCCGCCAGCAGCATCGTCTCGCCGTCGTTGGGCTGCATGATGCTGGCGTTGGAGATATGGCGGGCCAGCAGCGAGAAGCGGTTCCAGCGCCAGCCGACGGTGCTGACGAACTGCGGATTGCCCGACAGGGCATCGGTCTCGCCCACCTGCACGCCGGCGCCGAACCCGGCGGTAAAGCCGTTGGGCCGGTCGTAGCGCAGGCCGCCGTGGAACACGCCCACGTCGTCGTCCAGATCCAGGTGGGTACCGGAGCGTCCGGGCACGTAGATCGCGCCCAGCTCCCAGCGCAGGGTGCCGCCGTATGCCTGGCGCCATTCGGGCATCCAGGCGATCGAGGCGATGCCGGTGGTCTCCGAGTCGCGGGTGACCGAAACGCCGCCGGCCACTTCAACCTGGGCCTGCGCCTGGGCAAGCGGGACGACGGACAGGATGGCCAGGGCGAGGAAAGTGCGAAGCAGGAATCTGTGCATGGAAAAGACTTGTTGGATGCGGGCCGCACGAAGCAGGTGTACCCCTGTTCAGGGCCGGGAAGCTTAGCCCCCGGCACCTGCAACGCCGCGTTAACAGGCAGCCAGTTTCGACGGGACGAACCGTTCCATCCGCGCCCGCGCGGCGGCCGTCGGATACCCTATGCAGTTGATCCGCAGCCAACTCCGAGCCCGCCCTTGTCCGCCGAAAACGCCCTGCTCCGCCTTGCCACCGCCGCCGGGAGCGCGCCGGCTTGAACCTGTTCGCGCGCATTGCCGGCCTTCTCCTGCTGGCCATCGGACTGGCGGCGGGCAGCGCCCATGCCCAGGGCGTCAATCCCGAAGACCTGCTGCCGATCGAGGAGGCCTTCCGCCTGCAGGCGACGGCGCCCTCCCGCGACCGCATCCAGATCAGCTTCGACGTTGCCGAAGGCTATTACCTGTACCGGCACCGCATGGGCGCCAGCGCCGAGGGCTTCCAGTCCGGCGAGCTGGAGTGGCCCGAAGGCATCCACCACGTCGACGAGTTCTTCGGCGAGGTCGAGACCTACCGCGAGCGGGTGACCGGCACCCTGCAGGGCCGCGCCGACCCGGGCGTGGACACGCTGGAGCTGAAGGTGCGCTACCAGGGCTGCGCCGACATCGGCGTGTGCTATCCGCCCGATACGCGGACGGTGCGGGTCGCGCTTCCGGCCGCCGCCGCCACGCCGGCCATGGGCGGCGACGGGCTGGCCGCGCTCGGGCGCGCGCTCGAGCTCGGCGCCGGCACCCGCGGCCAGGCCATGGGCGTGGATGCCGACGGCGCGGCCCAGCCACTGCCACTGCCCGAGCAGCAGGCGTTCGGCTTCGAGGCCATCGCCGACGACGGCAACACCATCCTGATGCGCCTGACCCCGGCGCGCGGCTACTACCTCTACCGCGACCGCAGCAGCTTCATCGTCGAGGGCGCCGGCGGCATCGAAGCGGGCGAGCCACGCTGGCCCGAGGGCACCGCCCACGAGGACCCCTACTTCGGCAACACCGTGGTCTATTTCGAGCAGGTGCACGTGCCGCTGGCGCTGCGCCGCGCGCACGGCGAGGCCGCCGAAGTCACCCTCACCGCCAGCTTCCAGGGCTGCCAGGACGAGGGCATCTGCTATCCGCCGATGACCCGCAGCGTGCAGGTGTCCCTGCCCGCGGGCAGGGTGACGGGGGAAACGGAGCCAGCGGGGCCGGGCCCGCTTTCCCCGGTGGACAGCGCAGCCGGATCGGCGGCCGCGGAAAGTGGACCCGACCCGGTGTCCGCATCCGGCATCGACACCGGGATTTCCCCGGAAGCTGCAGTCGAGCCCGCCTCCACCGCGCCGGGCGCACCTGCCGGCACTGCCGACGCGTCCGCCGACAACGCCGCGCGCAGCACCGCCCCGGCCCTGCCCACGGGCGGGCTGCTGGGCGCGCTGGCGCTGGGCCTGCTCGGCGGCCTGGTGCTCAACCTGATGCCCTGCGTGCTGCCGATCCTCTCGCTCAAGGTGGTCGGCCTGGTGCAGAGCGGCGAGAGCCGTTCGGCCGCCCGCTCGCACGCGCTGTGGTACACGCTCGGCGTGCTGTGCGCCTTCGCCGCGATCGGCGCGCTGGTGCTGGGCCTGCGCGCGGCCGGGCTGGCGCTGGGCTGGGGCTTCCAGCTGCAGCAGCCGTGGTTCGTGGCGCTGCTGGTGTACCTGATGTTCGCGGTGGGGCTGAGCCTGTCGGGGGTGTTCAGCGTGGGCGGCGGCGTGGGCGCGGCCGGCCAGCGGCTGGCCGCGAAGGGCGGGCCGGCCGGCGACTTCTTCACCGGGGTGCTGGCCTGCGTGGTGGCCAGCCCGTGCATCGCGCCGTTCATGGGCGGCGCGCTGGCGTTCGCCTTCACCGCCTCCGCACCGGTGGCGATGACCGTGTTCCTGGCCCTGGGCCTGGGCCTGGCGCTGCCGTTCCTGCTGATCGGCTTCGTGCCGGCGCTGGCGGCGCGGCTGCCCAGGCCCGGCGCGTGGATGGAAACGCTCAAGCAGTTCATGGCCTTCCCCATGTACCTGACCGCGATCTGGCTGGCCTGGGTGCTCGGCCGCCAGCACGGCGTGGACGCGATGGCGCTGGTCGCCGTGGGCCTGGTGCTGCTGGCGCTGGGCCTGTGGTGGTACGAGCGCAAGCGCTGGAGCGGCTCGAAGGCCGGCCGCGCGGTGGCGGTGTTGCTGCTGCTGGCGGCGCTGCTGCCGGTGGCGGCGGTGGCGCGGCTGGAGCCCGCGCCAGCCGGGGCCGCCACGGCCGCCGGCAGCGAACAGGTCTGGTCGCCGGAGCGGCTGGCCGAGCTGCGCGCCCAGGGCCGCCCGGTGTTCGTCAACATGACCGCCGACTGGTGCGTGACCTGCAAGGCCAACGAACAGCGCGTGCTGGCCCGCGAGCCGTTCCGCGCCGCGCTGGAGGAGACCGGCGCCGCCTACCTGGTCGGCGACTGGACGCACGTGGATCCGGCCATCAGCGCCTTCCTGCAGGAACACAGGGCGGTGGGCGTCCCGCTGTACGTGGTCTATCCCGCCGGCGGCGGCGCGGGCGAGGTGCTGCCGGCGCTGCTGACCGACGATATCGCCATCGGCGCGCTGCGCAGGGCCGTGCAATGAAACTGACGACGACCAAGGTGATCGTGGTGGCGCTGGTGGCCGGCCTGCTGGGCGTGGCGGCCAGCCTGATGATGACCGGCCCGGGCCCGTTCCTGCGCACCGAGGCGGGACAGCGGCTGGCCAACCAGGTGCTGCAGGCCAACGCGCCGCCGGTGCCCGAGGGCGTGGAGGTGGCCAAACGTGGCGGCCCGCTGCCCAGGTTCGACGTGCAGCAGCTCGACGGCGGCCAGTGGACGCTGCCCGACGACTTCGCGGGTCAGCCGGTGCTGGTCAACGTCTGGGCCAGCTGGTGCCCGCCGTGCGTGGAGGAGATGCCGGAGCTGGATCGCTTCGCCCGCAGCCAGGGCGCGGACGGGGTGCAGGTGCTGGGCATCGCCCTGGACGAGCCGGAGGCGGTGCGCGAATTCCTGCAGAAGGTGCCGGTGGACTATCCGCAGGGCATCGACGCCCCGGGGCGCTCGGATGCCGGCGTGCGCCTGGGCAACCCGCGCGGGGTGCTGCCGTACACGGTGCTGGTGTCGGCCGACGGGGTGGTGCTCAAGCAGCGGATCGGGCCGTTCGAGCACGGCGAGATCGACGCCTGGGCCCGCCACTGAGGGCGAATCAAACAACCGCTTAAAATCGGTGAATGTCGGCGAACTGGACAGCAATATCGGCTTGCCGCAGACTGCGCGCCTGTTTTGACTGCGGCACCCATGGCCAGATTCCTGCTCCTGCACGGCCCCAACCTCAACCTGCTCGGCAGCCGCGAGCCGGGGGTCTACGGGCGCGCCACGCTGGCGCAGATCGACGCCGGCATGCAGCGCCGCGCGGCCGATGCCGGGCATGAGCTGGAGAGCTTCCAGTCCAACGCCGAACACGCGCTGGTGGAGCGGATCCAGGCCGCGGCGCGGGACGGCACCGCGTTCATCCTGATCAACCCGGCCGCCTTCACCCATACTTCGGTGGCGATCCGCGACGCTCTGGCGGCGGTCGAGATCCCGTTCATCGAGGTGCACCTGTCCAATCCGCACGCGCGCGAGCCGTTCCGCCGCACCAGCTACTTCAGCGACCTGGCCGTGGGCGTGGTCTGCGGCTTCGGCGCGTCCAGCTACCAGCTGGCGCTGACCGCCGCGCTCGACCGGCTCGAAACCGCCACCGGCGTCTGAAACCCTTTCCTTTCCAGCGAACACAGCACGAGGCCACCATGGATCTTCGCAAGATCAAGAAGCTCATCGACCTGCTCGAGGAGTCCAACCTGTCGGAGATCGAGATCAGGGAGGGCGAGGAATCCGTGCGGCTTTCGCGCGCGCCCGCCGCGCCGGCACACATGGCCGCGCCCGCGGTCGTCGCCGTGCCGCGCAGCGAGCCGGTGATGCCGATGCAGTCGCCGGTGCAGGCGGCCACCGGCGGCCGCGCGCCCGCCGAGGCCGAAGCCGATGCCGGGCCCGAGCTGCCGGCCGGCCACGTGGTGGCCTCGCCGATGGTCGGCACCTACTACTCCTCGCCGGCGCCGGACAAGCCGCCGTTCGTCACCGTCGGCCAAACCGTGGCGGTGGGCGACACCCTGGGCATCGTCGAGGCAATGAAGATGTTCAATCCGATCGAAGCCGACCAGGCCGGCACGGTGGCCGCCGTCCTGTGCGAGAGCGGCCAGCCGGTCGAGTTCGACCAGCCGCTGTTCGTGATCGCCTGAGGCGCCGCAGATGCTCGACAAAGTCGTTATCGCCAACCGCGGCGAAATCGCCCTGCGCATCCTGCGCGCCTGCCACGCGCTGGGCATCCGCACGGTCGCGGTGCACTCCACCGTGGACCGCAACCTCAAGCACGTGGCCATGGCCGACGAGTCAGTGTGCATCGGCCCGGCCCCGTCCAACCGCAGCTACCTGGACATGCCGGCGATCATCGCCGCGGCCGAAGTCACTGACGCCCAGGCCATCCACCCGGGCTACGGCTTCCTGGCCGAGAGCGCGGACTTCGCCGAGCGCGTGGAGCAGTCCGGCTTCGTCTTCATCGGCCCGAAGGCGGACACGATCCGGCTCATGGGCGACAAGGTCGAGGCGATCCGGGCGATGAAGGAGGCCGGCGTGCCCTGCGTGCCCGGCTCCGACGGCCCGCTGGGCGACGACGCCGCGGTCAACGCCAAGCTGGCGCGCGAGATCGGCTACCCGGTGATCGTCAAGGCCGCCGGCGGCGGCGGCGGCCGCGGCATGCGCGTGGTCCACACCGAGGCCGCGCTGGCCAACGCCATCTCCACCACCCGCCAGGAAGCCAAGGCCGCGTTCGGCAACGACATGCTGTACATGGAGAAGTTCCTGGAGAACCCGCGCCACGTGGAGATCCAGGTGCTGGCCGACGGCCAGGGTGGCGCCATCCACCTGGGCGAGCGCGACTGCTCGATGCAGCGCCGCCACCAGAAGGTGGTCGAGGAAGCCCCGGCGCCGGGCATCAGCGACGAGCAGCGCGCCGAGATCGGCCGGGTGTGCACCGAGGCCTGCATCCGCATCGGCTACCGCGGCGCGGGTACCTTCGAGTTCCTCTACGAGGACGGCCGCTTCTACTTCATCGAGATGAACACCCGCATCCAGGTCGAGCACCCGGTCACCGAGATGGTCACCGGCATCGACCTGATCCGCGAACAGCTGATGATCGCCGCCGGCCGGCCGCTGTCGATCAAACAGGAAGACGTGGTGCTGACCGGGCACGCGATCGAATGCCGGATCAACGCCGAGGATCCGGAGAGCTTCCTGCCCTCACCCGGCCTGGTGCAGCATTTCCATGCCCCCGGCGGTCCCGGCGTGCGCGTGGACACCCATGTCTATGCCGGTTACCAGGTGCCGCCGAACTACGACTCGATGATCGGCAAGCTGATCGTCCACGGCGCCGACCGCGAACAGGCGATCTGCCGCATGCGGGTGGCGCTGAGCGAGATGGTGGTCGACGGGATCAGGACCAACATCCCGCTGCAGCAGCGGATCATGCGCGACGTCGGCTTCCAGCAGGGCGGGCAGAACATCCACTACCTGGAAAAGCGCCTGGCCGAGCGCCGCGACAAGTCGCTGTCGATCAGCTGAGCCCGTACTACCGGCGCTCCGCTGCCCCGGCCTCCTGGGCCGGCAGCGGCACCAGCTCCAGCGCGGCCGGGTGGGAATGGGGCGCCGCGCCCGCGGCGCGCATCTGGGTATCGGGCAGCAGCCGCACGCCCGCTGCCGAGGACTGGCTGACCACGGTGACGTACTCGCTGGAGCCGTCGGGCCAGATCACCTGGAAGGTGCTGCCCGGCGGCAGGGTGGAGAACGGCGCGCCGCTCTGGGCGCGGTAGACCGCCGCCAGCTGGGCGGCGCCGCCGATCCGCGCCTCGGCGGAGGAATCGACGGTGGTCACCGTCACCTGCGAAAGCTCGCCGTGCTCGGCACCCACCAGCGCGTGGATCATCACCCCGGCGGCCGTCACCGAATAGGCCCCGAACAGCAGCGCCCAGAACCAGAACCTGAGCCTGGGCATGATCGTTTTCCTGGTCATCTCGGTACTCCCTCGCGCAACAGCGAGTCAATCAGATCGTTGATGGGCTTGCCTCCACGCGGCTTCCGCGCAGCGTGGACGAAGCCCGGAAAGTCCTGGTGCGGACTGGAGGCGCACACCCCGCCGTTGGCGCACCATGCCGTCATCAGCGCGCCCTGCGCGCCGCAGTCCATGCCCAGCTCGCAGGCCGCCAGGTGCCAGGCCAGCTCGGCCTGCACCGTGCCGGCAACCTGGCCGGCGTGCGCCGGGTCGCCGCTGGCCGCCAGGCCCATCGCCGGCGCCAGCGCGAAGAAGGCCTCGGCGTCGGCCGACGCCTGCACCCGGTCCACCAGCCCGCGGCGGTAGTCCCCGTCTTCCTCCAGCGGCTCGCCCATGGCCAGCAGGCCCGCCTCGGCGGCCAGGCTGCCGGCCTCGGCCGCCTCCAGCCGCTGCAGGATCACCAGCCCGGTGCCCAGGCCATCGCCGGGCACGAACTGCCGGCACCGATGGGCGACCCGGTCGCGGGCGCCGGTCATCGCCGCGGACGCGGCCAGCTGCATGCGGCCCAGCGCGCCGGAGTCGCGCGCGTAGGCGCCCGGGTCCGCGGCGTAAGCGGCGCAGTAGTCGTAGACGCGGCTGGCGAACCAGGCCGCGTCGGCATCGCCCGCCTGCGCGGCGGGCAGCAGCGCCTGCAGGTAGGCGTAGAGGTCGTCCGCCTGCTCGAATCCCTCGCTCAAACCCGCCCGGCGACGCGACGCGGGGGCATCCAGGGCAAGCGCGGCGGGCTGCCATGCTGCCGCTCGCTCCGCCACTGGCGCCGAGGCCGGGGCCACCGCTCCACGCGCAGCGGGCGCACTGCCGGCCAGCTGCCCGTCGGGCGCCGGGCGCCCGGTTCCGGGGAACCCGGCGTCCTCGCGCATGCCCTGCAGCACCGCCAGCACCAGCGAAGCCAGCAGCACCAGCACGACCATCGGCCTGGAAAGCGCCATACCCATTGAAATCGCAGCCGCCTGCCTCGCAGGTTCGAAAGCACGCATGGTAAAGCAAAGCCCCCGCGCCCTTTACCCGCCGCGCCCGGCCGCGCACCATGCCGGTCCCCACTGCTGGATGTGACCCATGCCGTACCTGGAACTGTCCCTGCGCTGCAGCGAAGCCGAACAGCCGCGCTATGAGCGCGCCCTTGACGACGTGGGCGCGGTGGCGGTGACCCTGCTGGATGCGGACGCCGACACCGGCAACGAGGCCGCGATCCTGGAGCCCGCCGTGGGCGAGACCCCGATCTGGCACAGCGTGGCCCTGAGCGCGCTGTTCCCGCACGACGCCGACGGGCTGCTGCTGCTGGCCGCGCTGGAAGCCTTCGACCCGGGTCTGGACTGGTCGCGGGTGCAGTTCGACACCGTCGAGGACCAGGACTGGGAACGCGCATGGATGGACACCTACGCGCCGCTGCAGTTCGGCCGCCGCACCTGGATCGTGCCCTGGGACCACGACCTGCCGGAGGGAGCGCAGGCCGGCGACGCGGCCGTGGTCCGGCTCGATCCCGGCCTGGCCTTCGGTTCGGGCACCCACCCCACCACCTCGCTGTGCCTGCAGTGGCTGGACGCGCTGGCCGAAGCGGGGGAGCTGCAGGGCCGGACCGTGCTGGACTACGGATGCGGCAGCGGCATCCTCGCCCTGGCCGCGCTGCGGCTGGGCGCCGCCGCCGCGGCCGGCGTGGACAACGACCCGCAGGCGCTGGCCGCCAGCCGTGACAACGCCGAGCGCAACGGCGTCTCGGCGGCGCTCACGCTGCACCGGCCGCAGGACCTGGCAGCGACCGCGCCCGGGGAAACCTCGGACGACGCCTGCCCGGTGGTGGTGGCCAACATCCTCGCCTCCGCCCTGGACGGACTCGCCGAAGCCCTGGCCGGGCGCACCCTGCCGGGCGGCCGGATCGCGCTGTCCGGCATCCTCGACGGCCAGGAGGAGGCGCTGCTGCGCCGCTACCGCCCGTGGTTCGAACAGCTCGCCGTGGCCCGGGAAGGTGACTGGGTGCGCATCGACGGCGTGCGCCGCCATGATTGAATAGGGGCATGTTCATCAACTGCCCGGACTGCAGCGCGCTGGTGGCCACCAACCTGGCCACCGGGCTGCCACCGCAGCGGTGCCCGCGGTGCGGGTTCGGCCCGCTGGCGCCGGAGGCCGCTGCCACGACCGCCGCGCCGGCATCGCCGGTGACGCCGGAGCCCGGATCGGAACGCCTGCAGCCGGACAAGGTGGTCTTCATCCCGCTCAGCCCGTCGCGCCCGGCTCCGGAGCCCGAGAGCAAGACCGAGACTGATCCGGAACCGGAGTCCGTACCCACGCCCGAACCCAAACCCGTGCCCGAGACCGAGCCTGCGCTCGCACCGGAGCCACCGCCCCAGCCTGGCCCCGCGGTGCCGGAGCCACCGGCGGACACCGTCGCAGCCGAGCCTCCTGCACCACCGCCACGCCCGGCCCCGCGCTTCCTCGCCCGCGCGGCCGGTGCCACGCAGCGCGGCGGCGACCGGCGTCTGGTCGCCATCGCCGCCGGCCTGGCCGCGCTGCTGGTGGTCCAGCTGCTGCTGGCCGATCGCGCGAGCCTGGCCACCGACGCGGGCTGGCGCCCGGTCGTGACCACGCTGTGCGGCGCGCTGCGCTGCAGCCTGCCGGCCTGGCGCGAACCGGCCGCGATCGCGGTCGAGCAGCGCGACGTGCGGCCGGCGCCCGGCCGCCCGGGCGTGCTGCGGGCCAGCGCCACCATCCGCAACGACGGACGCTGGGCGCAGGCATGGCCGCGGCTGGTGCTGACACTTTCCGACGTGGACGGGCGCGCGCTGGGCATGCGCGCGTTCGAGCCGGCCGAGTACCTGGCCGCGCCGCCGCAGGACGTGACCATCGCCCGCGGCGCGTCCGCCTCCCTGCTGATGGACATCGTGGAGCCTTCGCCGCACGCGGTCGCATTCAACTTCAGCTTCGAGTGACTGCGGCAGCCGGATTCCAGCAATCGCACATTGGCACCCGCCGCCGCGGCGCGATAGACTCCTTTCCCCCTCCGCCGCACCCCCGGCCGCGCAGTCAGCGGCTGCACGCGTTGGCGGGCGGGCGCAACAACGCACCACCGGGAAGACCTTTGAACGCCTCCGATCGCACTGATGCCGCCCCTCGTCCCGGCCCGCGGACGCCGCTGCGCGACCACGTCGCCAAGTCGGTCCGGCGCTATCTTGGCGACCTCAACGGCAGCGACACCGACGAGCTGTACCAGATCGCCCTGCGCGAGCTGGAGATCCCGCTGTTCGTGGAAGTGCTGAACCACTGCGACGGCAACCAGAGCCGCGCCGCCTCGATGCTCGGCATCCACCGCGCCACCCTGCGCAGGAAGCTGCGCGACTACGGCCTGAGCTGACCCCATGATTGCCAAACGACTGCCCGTGCGCCGGGCGCTGCTGTCCGTTTCCGACAAGACCGGGCTGGTCGACCTTGCCCGCGCGCTGGCCGCGCGCGGCGTCGAGCTGCTGTCCACCGGCGGCACCGCGAAGGCGATTCGCGACGCGGGGCTGGCGGTGCGCGACGTGTCCGAGGTGACGGGGTTCCCCGAGATCATGGACGGCCGGGTCAAGACCCTGCACCCGAAGGTGCACGGCGGCCTGCTGGGCCGGCGCGGCACCGACGACGCGGTGATGGCCGAGCACGGGATCGGGGCGATCGACCTGCTGGTGCTGAACCTGTATCCGTTCGAGAGGGTCTCGGCCGACCCGGCGGCGAAGTTCGCCGACATCGTGGAGAACATCGACATCGGCGGGCCGGCCATGTTGCGCGCGGCGGCCAAGAACTTTGCCTTCGTGGCGGTGGCGACCGATCCGGCGCAGTACCCCGGCCTGCTGGCCGAGCTGGATGCCAATGACGGCACGCTTTCGGCGAAGACGCGCTTTGCGCTGGCGGTGGAGGCGTTCAATCGCGTGGCGCAGTACGACGCGCGGATCAGCGACGTGCTGTCGGCAATCAGTGAGCCGACCGACGCCGGCGCGGCCGGGCGCAGCCTGTTCCCGGCCCAGTCCAACGCCAGCTTCACCAAGGTCATGGACCTGCGCTACGGCGAGAACCCGCACCAGCAGGCCGCGTTCTACCGCGACCTGTATCCGGCGCCCGGCTCGCTGGCGACCTTCGAGCAGCTGCAGGGCAAGGCGCTGAGCTACAACAACATCGCCGACGCCGACGCGGCCTGGGAGTGCGTGCGCCAGTTCAATGCGCCGGCCTGCGTGATCGTCAAGCACGCCAACCCGTGCGGCGTGGCGGTGGGCAGCGGCTGCGGCCAGGCGTATGAGCTGGCCTACGGTACCGATCCGACCAGCGCCTTCGGCGGCATCATCGCCTTCAACCGCACGCTCGACGCAGCGACCGCCAGGGCCATCCTCGACCGCCAGTTCGTCGAGGTGCTGCTGGCCCCGGACTATGAGCCGGACGCGCTGGAGTACGCGGCGAAGAAGGCCAACGTGCGGTTGCTGCGCATCCCGCTGGCGCCACCCTCGCCCGGCTTCATCGACGTCAAGCGCGTGGGCTCGGGCCTGCTGATGCAGACCGCCGACGATCGCGTCGTCGCCCGCGACGAGCTGCAGGTGGTGACGAAGCTGGCGCCAACGGACGCGCAGGTGGACGACCTGCTGTTTGCCTGGAAGGTCGCCAGATTCGTCAAGTCCAACGCCATCGTCTACGCGAAGGACCATCGCACCATCGGCGTGGGCGCCGGGCAGATGAGCCGGGTGTATTCGGCGCGCATCGCCGGCATCAAGGCCGCGGATGCGGGGCTGGTGGTGGAAGGCTCGGTGATGGCGAGCGACGCGTTCTTCCCGTTCCGCGACGGCATTGACGCCGCGGCCGAGGCCGGGATCAAAGCGGTGATCCAGCCGGGAGGCTCGATGCGCGACGGCGAGGTGATTGCAGCAGCCGACGAGCATGGCATCGCCATGGTGTTCACCGGGGTTCGCCACTTCCGCCACTGATGACGGTCGTCCTGCTCTTCCTGGTTGGCCTGGCGGCGCTGGTGGGTGGCGCCGAGGTTCTGGTGCGCGGGGCTTCGCGGCTGGCGCTGGCGACCGGCCTGTCGCCCCTGGTCATCGGCCTCACGGTGGTCGCGCTCGGCACCAGCGCGCCGGAGCTGGCGGTGGGCATCGACGCCGTGCGTGGTGGATCGGCGGACATCGCGATGGGCAACGTGGTCGGCAGCAACATCACCAACGTGCTGCTGATCCTCGGGGTCAGTGCGCTGGTGCTGCCGCTGGTGGTCTCACGCCAGCTGGTACGGCTGGACGTGCCGGTGATGATCGGCTGCTCGGTGCTGGTACTGCTGCTCGCGCTCGACGGCACCATCGGCCGCTGGGAAGGCGGGTTGCTGGCGGTCGTGGGTGCCGCCTACCTGGCGCTGCAGGTGGTGCTTGGACGCCGCGAGGGCAACGACGAGGCACCCGACGTGCCTGCCGGCAAGCCAAGGAACATGCTGCTCAACATCGCCATGGTCGTCGCCGGGCTCGTGCTGCTGGTGCTGGGCGCCGGCTGGCTGGTGGACTCGGCGGTGGAGATCGCCGGTCGGCTGGGCGTGAGCGAGCTGGTCATCGGGCTGACCGTGGTCGCGGTCGGCACCTCCGCGCCCGAGCTCGCCACCTCGGTGATCGCCGCCGTGCGCGGCGAGCGCGACATGGCCGTCGGGAACGTGGTCGGCAGCTGCGTGCTCAACCTGCTGGTGGTGCTGGGGCTGACCGCGGTCTTCGCGCCAAATGGCGTGCCGGTCGGCCATGCGGTGATCACCTTCGACCTGCCGGTGATGGTCGCCACCGCGGTCGCCTGCCTGCCGATCTTCTTCACCGGCCACTGCATCCAGCGCTGGGAGGGCGCGGTGTTCCTGGGCTACTACGTCGCCTACACCGCCTACCTGTTGCTGGACGCGACCGGGCACGACGCGCAGCCTGCCTTCGGCATGGTGATGATGTACTTCGTGGTCCCGCTCACGGTGCTCACCCTGGCGGTGGTGCTGGTGCGCTCGCTGCGCGAACGGCGGACTGCGGGCGGCCTCAGCTAGGCCGGCGCTCGCGCCAGATTCCGGGGTCGACCCCGTCCGCCAGGTCCGCGTGGTCGGCGATGTGGAACACCGGGGATCGGCCCGCCGCAAGCTGGCGGTCGTAGTCGCGGGTCAGCTTCACCACCACGCCCGACAGCATCACGATCGCCACCAGGTTGATGGAGGCCATGATCGCCATCGCCGCGTCGGCCGCGTCCCAGACGATCTGCACCCTCGAGTACACGCCCCAGACGATCACCGCGAGCGCGGCCAGCCGCAGGACCAGCAGCCCCGCCTTGCCGCCGCCCAAGTAGAGCAGGTTGTTCTCGGCATACGTGTAGTTGCCCAGGATGGTGGTGAAGGCGAAGAAGAACATCGCGATCGCCACGAACCAGTTGCCGGCCTCGCCGAAGAACACCGTCATCGCCTGCTGGGTCACCCGCACGCCGTCGTGGCCGTCGGCGACCACGCCCGACAGCAGGATCACGAAGCCGGTCGCGCTGCAGATCAGCAGGGTGTCGATGAACACGCCCAGCGACTGCACCAGGCCCTGGCTGGCCGGATGGTGCGGCACCGGCGTGGCCGCCGCGGCGACGTTGGGCGCGCTGCCCATGCCCGCCTCGTTGGAGTACAGGCCGCGCTTGACGCCGTTGAGCATCGCCGCCGCGATGCCGCCCAGCACCCCGCCTGCCGCCGGCTCCAGCCCGAAGGCACTGCGCACCACCAGCGACAGGACCGCCGGCACCTCGGCGAGGTTGGTCACGACCACCCACAGCGCCAGGGCCAGGTAGCCGACCGCCATGAACGGCACCGCCCATTCGGCGAAGCGCGCCACCGAGCGCAGGCCGCCGAAAATGATCACGGCGGTGAGCAGCACCAGCCCGGTGGCGATCTGCGCGCGGCTGAAGCCGAACGCGTCCCCAAGTGCCAGCGCCATCGCGTTCGCATGCACGCTGCTGAAGACCAGGCCGTAGGTCAGCAGCAACGCCACCGCGAAGGTGATGCCCATCCACCGCTTCCGGAGCCCGAGGGTCATGTAGTACGCCGGGCCGCCGCGGTACTGCCCGTCTGCGTCGCGCACCTTGTACAGCTGCGCGAGCGTGCTCTCGGCGTAGGCCGTCGCCATCCCGACGATCGCGGTGCACCACATCCAGAACAGCGCCCCCGGCCCGCCCACGCCCAGCGCGATCGCCACCCCGGCCAGGTTCCCGGTACCCACGCGCGAGGCGAGGCTGGTGCAGAGCGCCTGGAACGGCGAGATGCCGGCGTCGTCGCCATCGGTGCCACGGCCGATCACGTGCAGCATGTGCGGCAGGCGGCGGATCTGCAGGAAACGCAGCCGCAGGGTGAAGAACACGCCGACGCCCAGCAGCCCGTAGACCAGCACGTAGTTCCACAGCACGCCGTTGACCAGGCCGACCACCGGCGACAGGGCCGACTCCACCAGCTGCACCAGGAAGTCCATCGGCGTTCCCATGCGGTAAACCGATGATGCTAGCAGCGGGTGCGGGTCGCCGGCCGCGCAGCGCCCCCGTAGAATCGCCGGCACTCCCGCACGCCCCAAGGTGCCCCATGAAAGTGCTCGTCATCGGCTCCGGCGGCCGCGAACACGCCCTCGCCTGGAAGCTCGCCCAGTCACCCCGCGTGGACGAGGTGCTGGTCGCCCCCGGCAACGCGGGCACCGCGACCGAGGCCGGGTGCCGCAACGTGCAGGTGGCGGCCACCGATATCGACGGCCTGCTGGCGCTGGTCGCGCGCGAGGGGGTGGGTCTCACCGTCGTCGGGCCGGAGGCGCCGCTCGTCGCGGGTGTGGTCGACCGCTTCCGCGCCGCCGGGCACCGCATCTTCGGCCCCACCGCCGCGGCCGCCCGGCTGGAAGGTAGCAAGGCTTTCGCCAAGGACTTCCTGGCCCGGCACGGCATCCCCACGGCCCGCTACGAGGTGCACACCGAGGTCGGCCCCGCGCTCGACCGCGTGCGCGCCATGGGCGCGCCGGTTGTCGTGAAGGCGGATGGGTTGGCCGCGGGCAAGGGCGTGATCGTGGCCACGACGATCGAGGAGGCCGAGGCCGCGGTGCGCGACATGCTGGCCGGCAACGCGTTCGGCGACGCGGGCGCGCGGGTGGTCATCGAGGAGTTCCTGGACGGCGAGGAGGCCAGCTTCATCTCGATCGTCGACGGCGCCACCGCGCTACCCATGGCGACCAGCCAGGACCACAAGCGGGTCGGCGACGGCGACACCGGCCCCAACACCGGCGGCATGGGCGCCTACTCCCCCGCCCCGGTGGTCACGCCGGAGGTGCACGCGCGGATCATGCGCGAGGTGATCGAGCCCACCGTGCGCGGCATGGCGGCCGATGGGGCGCCGTTCACCGGCTTCCTCTACGCCGGGCTGATGATCGGCGCCGACGGCGCGCCGAAGGTGATCGAGTTCAACGTGCGCTTCGGCGACCCCGAGACCCAGCCGGTGATGATGCGGCTGCGCTCGGACCTGCTGGAGCTGGTGGAAGCCGCGGTCGACGGCAGGCTGGAGGGCGTCGAGGCCGACTGGGACCCGCGTGCCAGCCTCGGCGTCGTGATGGCCGCCGAGAACTATCCCGGCACGCCGCGCACCGGCGACGTCATCAGCAGCTGGGACGTACCCGAGCCGGAGGACAGCAAGGTCTTCCACGCCGGCACCCGGCTGGTCGACGACCAGGTGGTCACCGCCGGCGGCCGCGTGCTGTGCGTGTGCGCCCTGGGCGAGGACGTCGCCGAGGCGCAGCGCCGGGCCTACGAGGCAGTGGCCGGCATCTCCTGGCATGGCGAGTTCCATCGCCACGACATCGGCTGGCGGGCCATCGAGCGCGAGCGGGCCTGAGGACCCAGGAGCCGCGTGCCCGCGCGTAAATGCGGGGCCAGCGCCGCGTTCTAAAGGAAGAGCACCCGCTGGACTTCGCTGAGTACGACCGCGCAGGCCAGGCCGATCGCGAACCACTTGGTGGCAACCAGCAGCCTGGGCTCGCGGCCGGTGCGTGCCGCGCGCACCCCGCCGACGGTCAGCACCGCAAGCAGCGGCAGGCCCAGCAGCAGCCAGGCCCAGGCGGCGAAGGCGAGCGTATCGGCAAAGCTGCGGTCCGGCCCCGCGAGCACTGCGAGGGGAACGGCGAATGCGAGCGCCCCGGCCACCAGGCAGGCGGCCGGTATCGCCAGGCCCCGCGGAGACTCCCGTCCAACGGCCCCGGTACTGGCAACCGCTTGGCCGCGCGGCATCGATGCTTCCGACATTCCAGACTCCCTCACCTCGTGGCAGCACCGGCCCACTCGGCCAGCGCAAGCCTGCGGTCTAACACGGCGGCGGCGGGCGCGGCAATCGTGCGCTGCACCACCCGCGGCCCTCTGGAGGCGCCCGCGCGCGTGCGCAGCCTCCCGCCTCTGCTAGGCTCCGCCGGTCCCTCCGCGGAGGCCCGCATGGCCGGCCACAGCCAGTTCTCGCTGCTCACCCAGCGCCGGTTCCTGCCCTACTTCACGGTGCAGGCGCTGGGCGCGTTCAACGACAACGTGTACCGCCAGGCGATCATCGGCCTGCTGTTCTTCATGGGCGTGAGCAGCGAGGAGCGCACGCTCTACACCCACCTCGCCCCGGCGCTGTTCATCCTGCCGTACTTCCTGTTCTCCGGCATCGCCGGCCAGATCGCCGAGCGGATGGAGAAGCAGAAGCTGATCGTGGTCACCACCGCGATGGAGATCGCGATCATGGCGGTGGCCGCGGTCGGCTTCCTGATGTCCAGCATGGCCGTGCTGCTGGTGGCGCTGTTCTTCACCGGGGTGCAGGCGGCGCTGTTCGGGCCGGTGAAGTATTCGATCCTGCCCTCGGTGCTCAAGCCCGAGGAGCTGACCGGCGGCAACGGCCTGGTCGAGATGGGCACCTCCATCTCGATCCTGTGCGGGATGATCTACGGCGGGCTGGTGTTCCAGATCGCGGGCAGCTGGGGGCCGGAAACGGCCGCCGCATCGATCGTTGCGCTGGCCGTGCTGGGCAACGTGGTGGCGCGCCGGATCCCGAGGGTGGACGCGGGCGATCCGTCGCTGAAGGTCAACTGGAATCCCATCCCGGAGAACTGGGCGGTCTGGAAGCTCACCCGCCGCACCCCGGCGGTGCGCAACGCGGTGCTGGGCGTGTCGTGGTTCTGGTTCATCGGCACCATGCTCACCGCGCAGCTGCCCACCTATGCCGAGGTCAACCTGGGCGGCGCGCAGGAGCTGTACATCTTCGCCCTGGCACTGTTCTCCATCGGCGTGGGCGTGGGCTCGCTGCTGTGCGAGAAGCTGTCGGCGCGCACGGTGGAGATCGGCCTGGTGCCGCTGGGCGCGCTGGGCGTGAGCGCGTTCATGCTCGACCTGTACTTCGCCCGCCCGGGCGAGGCGCTGGCGGCGGGCCTGGACGTGGCCGCGTTCCTGCGCGAGCCGGGCAGCTGGCGGATCGCGATGGACCTGACCGGCATCGGCCTGTTCGTGGGCTTCTACGTGGTGCCGCTGTTCGCGCTGATCCAGAGCCGCACGCCGCGCACGGAGCTGTCGCGGGTGATCGCGGGCATGAACATCCAGAACGCGGCCTTCATCGTCTTCGCGGCGATCGTGGGCATCGCGGTGCAGCGGCTGCTGGGCTGGAGCATCCCGCAGGTGTTCCTGGCCCTGGCGATCGCCAACCTGCTGGTGGCCACGTACATCGTCACCATCGTGCCCGAGTTCCTGATGCGGTTCCTGAGCTGGCTGCTGGTGCGCACGCTGTACCGGCTGCGGATCGAGGGCATCGAGGAACACGTGCCCGACGAGGGCCCGGCGCTGCTGGTGTGCAACCACGTCAGCTACATGGACGCGCTGATCCTGGCGGCCAGCACGCCGCGGCCGGTGCGCTTCGTGATGTACCACCGGATCTTCGACATCCCGGTGATGCGCTGGATCTTCCGCACCGCGCGCGCGATCCCGATCGCGCCGGAGAAGGAGGATCCGGCGCTGATGCAGCGGGCCTTTGACGAGATCGACCGCACCCTGGCCGAGGGCGGGCTGGTGGCGATCTTCCCCGAGGGGCGACTGACCGTGGACGGGGAGATCGCGCCGTTCCGGCGCGGGATCGAGCACATCGTCGAGCGTGCCGCCGCGCGCGGGCAGCAGATCCCGGTGGTGCCGATGGCGCTGCGCAACATGTGGGCCAGCATGTGGAGCCGGCGCGGCGCCGCGGCCGAGGCCGGCGGCCCCGGCCGGATGCGCCTGCCGCGCCGCCTGCGCGCGCGCATCGGCGTAGTCGCCGGCCCGCCGGTCACCGGCGCGGACGCGACCGCGGAGAGCCTGGAGGCGCGGGTCAGGGAATTGCGCGGCCCCAACCCGTAGGAGCGCCTCTCAGGCGCTCCTACGGGGGTGGTCAGTTGCGCGGGCGGGCGTGCCAGCGTTCGATCAGCCAGCGCGAGATCGAGATCCGCGGCGACAGCTGGATTTCGCCCTCGCCGCGCAGGGCGGCGCCGATCTCTTCGCGGGTGAACCAGCGCACCGCCTCCAGCTCGTCGGTGTTGGGCACCGGCTCGTCGGGCCCGGCGTCGGCCTCGAAGCCGAGCATCAGCGAGGACGGGAACGGCCACGGCTGCGAGGCCAGGTAGCGGCAGGCGGTCACCCGCACCGCCGATTCCTCGAACACCTCGCGCAGCACCGTCTGCTCCAGCGTCTCGCCCGGCTCCACGAAGCCCGCCAGCACCGACCAGCGTCCCGCCGGCCACGTCGCCTCGCGCCCGAGCAGCAGGCGCTCGCCGTCGCTGACGGACACGATCACCGCCGGGTCGGTGCGCGGATAGTGTTCGATCGCGCAGCGCCCGCAGCGGCCCAGCCAGCCGGCGCGTTCAAACGCCAGCTCGCCGCCACAGGCGCCGCAGTAGCGGTGCCGCGAGCGCCAGTGCAGCACCGCCCGCGCCTGGGCGAAGGCGGTCGCCTCGCGCACCGGCCACGCCGCAGCCGCCGCGCGCAGTGCGATCCGGCGCGGCGCCGGCAGGCCGGCCGATTCGGCCGGCAGGGCGAACCAGCCGCGCCCATCGTCCAGGCCCAGGAACACCGCGTCCGCCGGCAGCGCCGCGGCCACGTCGCCGCCGCTCACCGCCAGCAGCGCATCCTGCGCGTCCGCCAGCGCCAGGCCTTCGCCGTCGAGCAGCAGCAGGCGCGCCTGCGGCCACAGTGCCGCGAGCCCGGACGGGTTGCTGCGCAGGTGTTCGGCGCGATCCAGCGGCGCGTCGACGAAGGAAAATGCCATGGCCGCCATCATCGCACGGCCGCCGATGCCGGCAAGTTACATGGTGAAGCTGGAGCCGCAGCCGCAGGTGGTCTTGGCGTTCGGATTGCGGATGGTGAACTGGGCGCCGTGCAGGCTTTCCACGTAGTCCACCGCCGAGCCCATCAGGTACTGCAGGCTGAGCGGATCGACCAGCAGGCGCACGCCGTCGGTATCCACCGCCACGTCGTCGTCGCCCTGCTCCTCGTCGAACTCGAAGCCGTACTGGAAGCCCGAACAGCCGCCGCCCTGGATGTAGACACGCAGCTTGAGCGCCTCATTGCCCTCGCCGGCGATCAGTTCCCTGACCTTGGCCGCCGCGGCGGGGGTGAAGTCGATCGGCCGCTGCAGCGACTGGTAGCCGGCGTCGTTTTCGGGGAGCCCAACGATATCCATGTGGCCAGCATGGGGGCCCGGCGCGCCCGGTTCAAGCGCCTGGGGTGGAACGTCCCGTCGCATCCGCCCACGGGAACGACTGCTCCACCGCGCTGCCGCGGGCGGGCGCGGCGCGCACCGTCACCCGCACCGGGGTGAACCCTTCGGGCAGCACGATGTCGCCCTGCACCTGCTGGAAATACCTGAACGAGTAGTCCACCGCCGGCGCGTCGTCGTTCTGGCGCAGATCCGTCCACGCCAGCTCTTCCAGGCGGCCGTTGCGGCTGCCTTCGATGGCCAGGGTCAGCGTGCCTTCGCTGGCCTGGCCGCGCTCCCGGTTCTGGGTCAGCGTGGCCGAGAAGTGCCACACCTGGCCCTCCCCGGGCCGGATCTGCAGCTCGTGCACGGTCAGGCCGCGACGCTCGGCGGTCGATCCGACGAAGCGCTCGTAGAAGGCGACCTCGGCACGCAGTCCGGCCACCTGCTCCTCGCGCTCGGCCAGGGCGCCCTGCAGGTCGCGGTTGGCCTCGCGGCTGATCTGATCCGAACGCGCCAGCGTGGTCACCCGCTGCTCCAGCTCGTCGAGCTGCTGGCGCAGGGTGGCCGGATCCTCGCCCGGCCCGGCGCCGAACACGATCCACGTGCCCCAGATGCCGAAGGCAAGCGACAGCAGCACCAGCGCGAACAGCCCGTAGAACCAGTTGACGTGCAACTCGCGTGGCCCGGCCGGCGCATCGCCGTCGCCGGCAGCCGGGGCCGGGCCGCCGGGCACGGCCTCGTCCCGCGCCTCCTGTCCGGGGTGCTCGCTGTTGCTCATCCGGCCAATGGTATCGCCCGCCCGCGGCTGCGACACGGCCGGCCCCGCCCGGGGTTCGCGCGGGTTCAGCACGCCCATTGCCTATACTCGCCACAGCGTCCCGCCGTGCCGCGGGCACCCGGAGGCCCCATGTCCGAAGCCCACCTGTTCGCCATCGGCGTGTTGCTGGCCTGGCTGGCCGGCATCCGCGCCTACCTGACCGTGTTCGGCGTGGGCCTGGCCGGCGCGCTGGGCTGGCTGGATCTGCCCGAGGCGCTGCAGGTCACCACCTCGCCGTGGGTGCTGGGTATCTCCGGCGTGCTGGCGCTGCTGGAATTCTTCACCGACAAGATCCCGGGCGTGGATTCGGCCTGGGATCTGCTGCAGACCCTGGCGCGGGTGCCGGCCGGCGCCTTCCTGGCCGCCGCCGCGCTGTCGCCGGACGGAGAGCTGGGCGCGGGGATGCTGGCCACCGGCGCCGGCGTGGCGCTGGGCAGCCACGTGCTCAAGGCCGTCTCGCGGGCCATGCTCAACACCTCGCCCGAACCGGTCAGCAACCTGGCCGTATCCACCTCCGAGGACGCGGTGGTGGTGGGCGCGCTGGCCCTGGCGCTTGCCTCGCCGTGGCTGGCCCTGGCGCTGGTACTGACGATCGGCATCGGCAGCGCGCTGGTGGTGTGGTGGGTGTGGCGGCGGCTGTTCAGGCGCCGCCGGCCGCCGGAGCCGATCCGCTCCTGAGCGCCTGATTGTGCGCCGGCGCACGGAACCTGCGGCCGGCACCAAGCATGATCCACGTTGCACCGGACGAAGCCCCGCGCCCGCGCGGCGGCTTGCCTGCATCCGCCAATAGCGGCACAGTCGAATGATGGGGACGAGCACAGACATTCCCCGCGCCGAATTCCCGCCGGCGCGGTATTGGCGACGCTGGTGCGCGGACGCGGATCCGCCGACGCTGCCGGCCGCCGAGCCCGATGCCGCGCAGGCCCACGCGGATCGCCCCGCCGTGCCCGGCCCGGCGTCCGCCGCCGCCAGCAGCGGCGAGCCGCCCTACCGCGTGCTGGTGGTGGAGGACGATCCGAGCCAGGCGCTGTTCGCCGCAAGCGTGCTGGGCGGCGCGGGCATCCAGGCCCAGGCGGTGTCGGATCCGGAACAGGTGATCGCCACCCTGGAGTCGCTGCGCCCCGACCTGGTGCTGATGGATCTGCACATGCCGGCGATCGACGGCGCCGAGCTGACCGACATGATCCGCTCGCACGCCACCCTCTCGCACACCCCGATCGTGTTCCTCACCGGCGATCCGGATCCGGAGCGCCAGTTCGAAGTGCTGGAGATCGGCGCCGACGACTTCCTGACCAAGCCGGTGCGCCCCCGCCACCTGGTGGCCGCGGTCGAGAACCGGATCATGCGTGCCCGCCAGCAGCAGGCCCGGCGCGCGGCCGACAGGCCCGACCCGGGCACCGGCCTGCTCACCCGCAGCCGCATGTTCCAGCGCCTGGCCGCGGCCATCCCCAACGACAGCGGCGCCCTGCACGTGCTGGAGATCGCGGGCCTGTCGGCGCTGCGCGCCCGCCTGGGCTACACCGCCCTGGAGGAAGTGCTGGGCGCAGCCGCGCGCCAGATGGCCACGCTGGCCGGCGACCACCCCGCCGCCCGCATCAACGACAACACCTTCCTGATCCACGTGGCCGGCGACGGCGACGTGGAAGACTTCGCCCGCTACCTGCGCGACGGCCTGGCCCGCGATGCGTTCACCGCCGGAACCGGGAGCCTGCGCCTGCGCGCCGCGGTGGGCAGCGCGCGCATCACCCCCGCCTTCGACAGTGCGGGCGCCGCGCTGGCGGCGGCCGAGCAGGCGCTGCGCGAGGCCCGCGCCGCCGCCCATGGCATCGCCGTGTACGCCGCGCCGGCCGCCCAGGAAAGCGCGTCCGAGGGCCTGTCCCGGCAGCTTGCCGACGCGGTGTCCGAGCGCCGGCTGGAGCTGGCCTACCAGCCGATCGTGGCGGTGGCCGGCGGCGACGACGCGCAGTACCAGACCCTGCTGCGGATGCGCGACGGCGAAGGCGTGCTGCACCCGGCCGGCGCGCTGCTGCCGGTCGCCGAGGCATCGGGCCTGATGCACGAGATCGACCGCCAGGTGATGGAGCTGGCCATCACCGTGCTCGCGCGCCAGCAGCAGAAGGGCGCGCCGGTGCGGCTGTTCGTGTCCCAGTCCCCGCACAGCCTGTCGCACGAGGGCTATCCGGAGTGGCTGCTGGGCGAACTGGCGACCGCCGGCGTGGAGGCCTCCGCGCTGGTGATCGACGTGCGCCAGGACGACGCCCTGATCCACAGCATTTCACTGCTGGAGTTCGGCGCGAAGATGGTACCGGCCGGCGTCCAGCTGTGCCTGGGCCACTACGACCCGGGCGGTGAGGTGGACGCCCTGCTCAGCCAGCTGCCACTGAGCTTCGTGCGCCTGGCGCCGGACTTCTCCAGCAAGCTCACCGACGGCGCGGTGCGCGACCGGATGCGCGAGGCGATCGAGCGCGCCCACCGCCACGGCCTGCTGGTGATCGGCCAGCAGGTGGAGGATCCGCAGGCGGCGGCCACGCTGTGGATGAGCGGCATCGACTTCATCCAGGGCAACCTGGTGCAGCAGGCCGCAGGTGAACTGGACTTCGACTTCCACGACTCGGTGCTCTGAACATGCGTACGCAGGCAAGGATTGGCCCGTTCGCCCTGATGCTCCGCTGGCTCGCGCTGGGCGCGGCCTGCGGCGCGGCGCTGGTGCTGCTGCTGGACTACTTCGGCCTGGCCGGCCCCTGGCAGGGCATCGGACTGGTGCTGGTGCTGCTGGCCGCTTTCGCGGTCAGCGCGACCACGATCGCCATGCACCGCCACGAGCGCGAGCTGGAGGACATCGAGGCGCTGGTCAAGCGCAGCGAAGCCGAGCGCGAGGAGCTGCGCGGACAGATCGAACGCCAGGCCCAGCTGGAGCAGCAGCTGCGCCACGCCAAGCGCACCGCCGAAGCCGCGGTGATGGCCAAGGGCGAGTTCCTGGCCACCATGAGCCACGAGATCCGCACCCCGCTCAACGGCATCGTGCCGATGCTCGACCTGCTGATGCACGCGCGCCTGGCGCCCGACCACGCCGAGCTGGTGCGCACCGCCCACACCTCCTCGCAGCAGCTGCTGCGGATCGTCGACGACATCCTCGACTACTCCAAGCTGGAGGCCGACAAGCTGGAGCTGGAATCCACCGCCTTCAACATCCGCGAGCTGCTGGAAGACGTGATCGAGCTGATGGAGCGCCCGGCCCAGAGCAAGGGCCTGCGCCTGCACCTGCAGATCGACCCGGGCGTGCGGCTGCCGGTGCGCGGCGACCCGGTGCGGCTGCGCCAGGTGCTGGGCAACCTGCTCAGCAACGCGGTGAAGTTCACCGAGCGCGGCTCCATCAGCGTCAGCGTGCGCCGGATCGGCGAGAGCACCGCCCAGCACCAGCTGCGGTTCGAAGTGCGCGATACCGGCGTGGGCATCGCCAAGGCCGCGCAGGGGCGGCTGTTCCAGGCCTTCAACCAGGCCGATGCCTCCACCACCCGCCTGTACGGCGGCACCGGCCTGGGCCTGGCGATTTCCAAGCGCATCGTGGAGCTGATGGACGGGCAGATCGGGGTGGAGTCGGAGGCCGGCCAGGGCGCCATGTTCTGGTTCGAGGTGCCGCTGCTCAAGGTGCACGGCGACATGCCGACGCACGAGCGCCTGGCCGACGGCGGACGCCTGCTGCTGCTGAGCACCGACCCGCGCCTGCGCCTGCGCCTGTCGATGCTGCTGCCCAACTGGGGGCTGCGGGTGAGTACCGTGGAGACCACCCAGGAAGCGCTCAACCGGCTGCGCTCGGCGGCCAGCCAGGGCGAGCCGTGGGCGTATTCGACCGTGCTGGCCGACCTGGCCGGCATGCGCCACACCGCGCTGGCCCTGCACCGCAACCTTGGCCGCCAGGCCATCTACGGCGACCTCAAGCTGGTGTGCCTGTACGGAGATGATGAAGTGCCCGAGGAACTGCGCCGCGACACCACCGTGCTCAGCCGCCAGGCCCCCGACGCCGACCTGCGCGCGGCCCTGCTGGGCCAGCCCGAGGCGCGGTCGCAGATGCTGCTGGACGGGGACACCGCGGGCGCGGAGATCGTGCCGGCCGGATCACCCGAATCATTCGCCCCGGCCACGCCTCCCGCCGCCGCGGGCACGGCGCCCGCAGCCACCGACACCGACCCTGCCACCGCGCGCCCGGCGCGCACCCCGCGGGTGCTGCTGGTGGAAGACAACCCCGTCAACCTGATGGTCGGCCAGCGCCTGCTGGCGATGCTGGGCATCACCTGCGACACCGCCGGCAACGGCGAGGCGGCGCTGATGCGCATGTCCGCCTCGCGCTACGACCTGGTGCTGATGGACTGCCAGATGCCGGTCATGGACGGCTACACCGCCACCCGCCAGTGGCGCAACAGCGAGATCGAGGCCGGCGGCACCCGCCACCTGCCGATCATCGCCATGACCGCCAACGCCATGGCCGGCGACCGCCAGAAGTGCCTGGACGCGGGCATGGACGACTACCTGCCCAAGCCGGTGACCCGCAGCGAACTGGAGCGCTGCATCTACCACTGGTGGAACCCCGACCAGCCCGCGCGCGACGAGCCCGGGATGGAGGAGGAGGAATCCGGGCCGGAGATGGCCGCGGCCGGGGATGCCCCCGACATCGGCGATGACGCGGACGCAGCCAGCGACCGCGTTGAAACGGCCGCAGCCGGAACGGCGGCGCCCGGCGCCGCGGCCGTCGCCGAAGCCGCGACACCCGTCGAGCCCACCTCCGCTCTTCCCGCGGCCGCGCCCGGCGCGGCGGACATCGAACCGGCCGCGCCGCCCAGCCCCGCCGTCGAGCCTCCCGCGGCACCCGCCGCCCCGGTTCGCCAGGCTCCGCCGGTGATCGACGAGGAAGTGCTCGGCGAGCTGCGCACCATCCTGGGCGACGAGGTCGAACACCTGGTCGACGTGTTCCTGGAAGACACCCCGAAACTGCTGGCGCGGCTGGAGATCGCCGCCGCCGGCCCCGACTACGACGACCTGCGCGACGCCGCCCACTCACTCAAGTCGTCCAGCGCCAACCTGGGCGCGATGCTGCTCTCGGCCGCCGCCAGGCGGGTGGAGCTGGGCGCGCGCGAACGCAACCTGGAGCGGCCGGCCGTCGCCGTCGCCCTGGTGGTCAACGAGTTCGCGCGGGCGCGGCGCCAGCTCAAGGCCGGGATCCGCACCGGGGCCTGACCCCGGTCAGTCCTCCATCTGCTCCTGCAGCCAGTTCTCCAGGCCAACCCGCTCGACCAGGTCGAGCTGGGTCTCCAGCCAGTCCACGTGCTCCTCCTCGTCCTCGAGGATGTCCACGAACAGTTCGCGGCTGACGTAGTCGTCGACCTGCTCGCAGTACGCGATCGCCTCGCGCAGCAGCGGGATGCCTTCCAGTTCCAGCGCCAGGTCGCACTCGAGGATCTCGCGCGGGCCCTCGCCGATCTTCAGCTTGCCCAGGGCCTGGAAGTTCGGCAGCCCTTCGAGGAACAGGATGCGCTCGGCCAGCTTGTCGGCGTGCTTCATCTCGTCGATCGATTCCTCGTACTCGTGCTTGGCCCAGCGCCCCAGCCCCCAGTTCTTGAGCATCTTGGCGTGCAGGAAGTACTGGTTGATCGCGGTCAGCTCGTTGTAGAGCGCCTTGTTGAGGAACTCGATGACCTTCTTGTCACCTTTCATCTGGGGTCTCCTGGATCGATCGCCCACCACTGTACCGCTCCCGCCATTTTCATGGCGGAACGCGAATCGTCATCATTCAAGGGGCGGCGGCGACGCCGCGCGGAGGGCTCAGGCAGCCTGGTCGATGACCGGCAGCGGCAGGAGGGCTTCGGCCATGAGACCGGTCGCGGTCTCGATGCAGCTGCCGCAGTTGGAACCGCAGCCGGTGCGCATCATCAGCTCCGACATGGAGCCGCAGCCGGCTTCCGCCGCGTCGCGGATTTCGCTGTCGGTGATGCCGTGGCAGAGGCAGACGTACAAGGGCGCGCACCTGGATCGTGGGACAGGTGCATTCTGGGCCCAACCGAGAATGATTGTCAATTCTGGACGAAAACGATTCTCAGCCCGGATCTTTTTCCCGGCCCTGCCCCGGCGCCTGGTTCGGGCCGCCGCCCACGCGTTCGCGATGCGGACGGCGCCGCCGCGTCCCGTGCCGGCGCGGCGGGTCGAACTTCATGAACGGGATCGCCTGCGGCCCCGCCACCTGGCGCGCAAACGGCGCCAGGTGCCGCAGCGCGCTGGCATACACCCCGCGCTTGAAGGTCACCACGTTGTCCATCGGGTACCAGAAATCCACCCAGCGCCAGTGGTCGAACTCGGGCTTGGGGGTCAGATCCAGCTTCAGATCCGTCTCCTGGCCGGTGAAGCGCAGCAGGAACCACACCTGCTTCTGGCCGATGCACACCAGCCGGTCGTTGCGGCGGATCGCCCGCGGCGGCAGCCGATAGCGCAGCCAGCCGGGGGTGACGCCCAGCACGACCACGTGGCCGGGCAGCAGCCCGGTCTCCTCGTGCAGCTCGCGGTACATGGCCTCCAGCGGCGTCTCGTCGGTGTTCATCCCGCCCTGCGGGAACTGCCAACCATCGCGGCGCACGCGTCGGGCCCAGAACACCCGGCCATCGTCGTGCATCAGCACGATCCCGACGTTGGGCCGGTATCCGTCCGGATCGATCACGGCACGGACTCCGAAAAATTTGACTGCCCCGACTCTGCCACGCACCGCCCCCTCCGACAAGCGCGGGCCCGGGAGATTGACGGCAAGGGGGCAAGCATGGAAAATTGAGGGTTCGCCGCGCCAGCGTGCGGCACGCAGTGGCTATGTAGCTCAGACGGTTAGAGCGCGAGACTCATAATCCCGAGGTCGGTGGTTCGATTCCACCCATAGCCACCAAATTTCCGCGCAAAAACAACAAGTTAGATGATGAAAGCCCGCCATCGACGCGGGCTTTTTTGTGCCCAATCAGGGGGCACAACGGGTCTCGGCGCCGTTCAGCAAAGGGTTCACCGCCGGCTCCTTCCAGACGGGCAAAAACGCCTGTGCCCGGTTCCGTGCCCAAGTCATGCAGGCCATCGGGGCTGTTCGCGGCCGAAATGACCCTGACACCTTGCGCCTGCACCGATCCCGCTACCGATTCTGGGCCGGGCGCTGCCGAATTTTCCAGTTCCGGTCGGTCCTAGTGAGGGGAGGACGTCACTGGGCGCCCCTCACCTCGCCAACAACCGCCGCGTCCAATCCAGCAACACCGTCGGCAGCCTTTCCGGCGTGGACAGCACCGCATAGTTGTCCGGGCCGAACACCTTGGGCAGGTAGCCCGGCGCCTGCAGGTCGACGGTGAGGCAGAAGGGGAACACGCCCTGCAGCTTCGCCTCGGTGACGGACTGGCGCATGTCCTCCACGCCGTAGCGGCCGTCGTAGCGGTCGGCGTCGTTGGGCTTGCCGTCCGAGAGCATCAGCAGCAGGCGGTGCTCGGCGGGCTGGCGCATGAGCAGCGAGGTGGCGTGGCGGATGGCGGCGCCGGCGCGGGTGTAGTGCTCCGGCTCCAGGCCGGCGATGCGTAGCGCGACGTCGTCGCCGTAGGCTTCGTCGAACGCCTTGAGCGAGCGCATCGAAACCCCGTGCGGGCCCTCGCCGGAGAACGACAGCACCGAGAACGGCTCGCCCAGGCCCTGCAGGGCCATGCACACCAGCAGCAGCGCCTCGCGCTCGACGTCGATCACCCGGCGGCCGTCGCCGATGAAGCCGTCCGTCGAGCCGCTGGCGTCCACCAGCAGCGAGACCGCGATGCTGCGGCGGCCGGGGCGGCGCTGCTCGTACAGGCCTTCGCGCAGGAAGCCGCCGGCGCGCAGGTCGGCGCGGCCCTCCACGCAGGCGTCGATGTCGATGTCCTCGCCGTCGGCCTGGCGGCGCAGGCGCACGCGTTCGGGGCGCAGGGCCTCGAACTGGCGGCGGATGCCGTCCAGGTGCGAGCGGTGCCGGGCCAGGGTAGCGTCGACCCAGCGCGGGTCGCCGGCCGGCGGCGGCCGCATGCGCACAGTGACGCCGTCCTCGACGTAGCTCGCGTCGACATGGTTCCACTCGGGATAGCGGTAGCGGGCCTCCGCTTCCCCCTGGCCCTTGAACTCCAGCACCGCGCGGCTGTCGGGCGGATCGTCGGAGAGCAGCACTTCGCGCGGCGGATCGGGCGCGGCCACCATGCGCGTGGAGGCGAGCTCGGAGAGCATGTCGCCGTACTCGTCGGCGCTGGTCTGGTCGTCGCGATCCACCGGGCGCTGCAGGCCGAAGGGATCCTCGGCGACCTCGTGCGGGGCGTCCTGCTGGATCATCCAGGCACCCGGGTCGCCGGGCTTGTCCTCGTCCTCGGTCGCCTCGCGCTGCTCGGGGCGCCGATCCATCCGCGCGCTGCGCACTTCCTCGGGCGCATCGTCGTGCTGGAACGGCTCGCCGTCGGCGACGTGGGCCGGCGTGCCCGTGGCGTCGCGCAGCTCCCCCGTCCACCAGTCGCGGTACAGCGGCATCGGGCCCACGCGGCGGGACTGGGCGCGGTCGATGTTCCATTCCTCCAGCAGCCGCCGGGCACGGGCGATGGAGCCCTCCACCGTGCCGGGCGCGGCGCTGGCGGCGGGCGACAGCCCGTCTTCGAGGATCTCCCGCACCAGCCGCTCCAGCGGACGCCTTGGCGGCGCCAGGGCATCCGGCTTCGGGCGCGCCTCCAGCGCCAGCCGGCGCAGCCGCATCAGCGCGGGCACCAGGCCGGGGAAGCCCCGCGCGACCTCGGCCTCGGCGGCCTGTGCTTCCAGCACCAGGGCGGCGTCGCGCAGCAGCGGGTTCGGCAGCGCCAGGATCGCCCGGGCGGTGCCGCGCCTGGCCCGGAACGCCTGCTGCAGGGCCATCGCCCGGTACAGCGCCGACGCCTCGGCGGGATCACAGGTGTCCAGGTGCGCCGGCAGCCAGATGGCATCGCCGTTGGTGGCCGGCAGCGCGCGGCGATGGCGCGGGTAGGCGGCCGGCTTGAAGAACCGGTGCAGCATGGTCGGCCGCGCCGGTGGCAGCGCCACGCGCATGGGCAGGCTGGCGCCGCAGGCGGCCGAGAGCAGCAGGTCCAGGCGCCGCGCCAACGAGGCCAGCGCTACCGGTTCGTCGGGGTCTTCGGGATAGTGCCGGCGCCAGGTGTCGCGGATGAAGATCGTCGCGTGGCGCGCCGCATCGATGACCAGGTCTTCGGGCTCGGACACGCCGGCATCCGCCTACGGGAACATCGCGTCAACGAGTTCGCGCATCGCCGCGAGCAGGGTCGGGTCGTCGCTCAGCGGCGAGATCACCGCCACGTTGCAGGCCTCGCGCAGGCCGATGCCGCTGGCCACCAGGCGGCCGGCGGCGATCAGCAGGCGCGTGCTCGGCACCTCGGCCAGGCCGCGGTCGCGCAGCAGGCGCACGCGGCCGGCCAGCTCCACCAGCGCCACCGCGGTGCCGTTCTCCACCCCGCTTTCGGCGGCGACGATCGCCGCTTCCGCCTCAGGCCTGGGGAAGTCCAGGTCGATGGCGACGAAGCGCTGGCGCGTGCTCGGCTTGAGATCCTTGAGCATGCGCTGGTAGCCGGGGTTGTAGCTGATGATCAGCTGGAAACCGGGCGCGGCCTCGATGGTCTCGCCGGTGCGGTCGATCGGCAGGATGCGGCGGTAGTCGGTGAGCGGGTGCAGCACCACGATCGTGTCCTGGCGCGCCTCCACCACTTCGTCCAGGTAGCAGATGGCGCCTTCGCGCACGGCCCGGGTGAGCGGGCCGTCCTGCCAGACGGTCTCGTCGTGGCGGATCAAAAAGCGCCCGATCAGGTCACTGGCGGTGAGGTCGTCATGGCAGGACACGGTGATCAGCGGGCGGCCCAGCCGCCACGCCATGTGCTCGACGAAGCGGGTCTTGCCGCAGCCCGTCGGCCCCTTGAGCATCACCGCCAGGCCGCCGGCATGGCACTGCTCGACCACCTCGACTTCGTTGCCGCTGGGCAGGTAGTAAGGCCCGGCGGCCTCCGGCCCGTTGCGCTGCTCCACCAATCAGCTTTCCCTTGCCACCGCGGGCTCGCCCTCGACGGCCTCGTCCACCACCTCGAAGCGCGGCCGATGGCGGAAGAAGTCGATGATGAACAGCGCAACGCCCACCGCGAAGATGGTCGCGGCCAGGATCAGCATCATGAAGTGCACCTGGATCTTGAGCTGCGCGTCCAGGTAGCCCATGCCCATGATCCGCTCCAGGTACACCTGGGCGATGCCGGCGGTGCCGAAGGAGAGGGTCATGCCGAACATGCCCGTCACCTGCAGCCAGAACGCCCAGAAGCCCAGCGGCGAGTACCTGTCCTGCGGCCGCCCGGTCAGGCCCGGCAGCGCGTAGGTGATCATCGCCAGGGTGATCATCGCGTAGGCGCCGTAGAAGGCAGAGTGCGCGTGCATGGCGGTGATCAGGGTGCCGTGCGTCCACTTGTTCACCGACGGCCAGGTGTGGGCCAGGCCGAGCAGGCCGGCGCCGAACAGGGCGAAGATCGCAGCGCCGATCGTCCAGTGCAGGGCCAGGGTGTTCGGGTGGCGCACCCCGCCGCGGCGCATCGCGGTGTAGGCGTAGATGGCCATGGCCGCCAGCGCCAGCGGCTCGAGCGCGCTGAAGAAGCCGCCGATCGGCAGCCAGTAGTACGGCACGCCGACCCAGTAGTAGTGGTGCGCGGTGCCCAGGATGCCGGCGAAGAACACCAGGCCCACGATCACGTACAGCCACTTCTCCATCACCTCGCGGTCGATGCCCGACAGGCGGATGAGCAGGTAGGCCAGGAAGCTGCCCATGATCATCATCCACACGCCCTCCACCCACAGGTGGATCGTCCACCAGCGGTAGAAGATGGAGACGGTGTAGTTCTCGTAGTGCAGCAGCGCCGGGATGTAGAGCAGCGCCGACAGCCCCAGGCCCAGCAGCAGCACGCCCTCGGTGGTGGTCAGCCGCCCCGCGCGCTTGATGGTCATGCCGATGTTGTAGAGGAACATCAGCATGCAGATCACGATGACGATCTTGTGCGGCAGCGGCTGTTCGAGCAGCTTGTTGCCGGTGCCGTAGCGGAACAGGTAGCCGATCACCGCGCTCACGCCCATCAGCGCCCACAGCCCGAGCTGCCAGTAGGCCAGCTTGACGCTGTACAGCTCGGTGCGCGATTCGTCCGGCACCATCCAGTAGGTGGCGCCCATGAAGCCGGTGAGCACCCACACGATCAGCAGGTTGGTGTGGATGGTCTTGGTGACGTCGAACGGCAGGATGTAGAGCAGCGGATCCGGCCCCAGGTACTTGGCCGCCGACAGCAGCCCGAACACGATCTGCAGCCCGAACAGCACCATGGCGAAGGCGAAATACCAGTAGGCCACCGATTGGGACTTGTATCGCATGGAAATCTCCCCGTGCCGGCGCGGCGCGCGCGCCGTCAGTTCAACGTTGCAAGGTAGGCCACGAGCTGGTCGATCTGCTCTTCGGTCAGCTCATCCGCGTAGGTGTTGGGCATGAAGGACGTGCCGCCCGCGGAGAACATCGCGCCGGGCACCAGGTGCGCGCTGGGATCGGTGATCGACTCGCGCAGGTAGCCCTCCACGTCGGTGGCGCTGCCGGTGTATTCGGGAGACGCCAGGGTCTGCTCGGCGGTGCGCGCGATGTGCGCCATCGACGGCCCGGCCAGCTGCACGCCCGGCTGCAGCGAGTGGCAGGCGGTGCACACCGGCACCGCGGTGCGGAACAGGTGCTCGCCGATCGCGCGCGGGTCGCTGTCGGCGGTCACCGGCCTGACCTCCTGTGAGGCCCCGGCGCCCTCGGCGGCGACGCTCATGCCGCTGCCGGTCACCAGGATCGGCCGCGGCGGCCAGCCCTGGTTGTCGACGTTGGCCACCCAGTCCAGGAACTGGATGAGGTTGTGGATTTCCTCGTCGCTCAGATCCTGGGTGGGCATCAGGCGGCGATGCCGCTGCTCGTCGTAGAACTGGGACGGATCGCGCATGTAGGCCGTCAGGTAGGCCTCGCCGCGATGCTGGGTGATCTTGGTCAGGTCGGGCGCGTAGTAGGCGCCTTCGCCGAACAGGGTGTGGCAGTTGATGCAGTTGTACTTGTGCCAGACATCCTTGCCGGCGGTGACCTCGGGAGTGATGTTCTCCGCGTTGGTCAGCTCGCCGAAGCGCATGTGGCTGTGCACGGTCAAGCCGAGGAAGGCAACCGCGGCCAGGCCGGTTGCGACGATGGCGAAGATTCTGGACTGCCGCTTGTTCATGGGGCTTTCCTCAGACGCGGATATCGGGCCAATAGGAAATCGCGGTGTAGCCGGCGTAGATCACGGCCACGGCCATGAGCAGCAGGACGAGCCGCCCAACCCAACTGAGGACTGACACCAGGCTTGCAGCTTTCATTCGACCGCTCCCTGAACCTGTGCGCCTGCCTACTCTGACAGCAGCCGCATGAAGTCGCAATCCCGGATCCGCAGGCAGGTCGGGCCGGGCCGGGACTCCGGCCGCCTCAGGCGCTCTTCTTCAGGATGCTGATATGGCCGGAGGTTTCCAGGATCGCCAGGTCGACCTCGGACACCTCGCGGCAGTCGGCGGCGCGCATGGCGACGTCGAAATCGCGCTGGCTGACCGACTGCTGGCGCAGCGCGTCGGGATAGAGCTCGCCGTGCCGGGCCAGCACCACCGGCCGGCCCTCCACGATGGTGTCGAACAGCAGCGAGCGGGCGCTGAAGAAACCGACCACCCAGTTCAGCGCGAGCAGGGTCGCGGCGATCAGCAGGCCGCCGACCAGCGAGACATCCCTTCCGACCAGCGAGTTCTGCACCGCGGTACCGAGCAGCACCACCACGATGAGATCGAACGGCGTGTACTGGCCGACGGTGCGCTTGCCCACGATCCGCACCATCACCAGCACCGCCACGTAGACGGCAACGGCGCGCAGCAGCAGCTCCCACCACGGGTGGCCAAGCGAGAACAGGCTGTGTGCGACTGCTTCCATGGCGCCATGAAAGTCCGCCATTGGCGGTGAATTCGCGGTGAGGCCGACACGGACAGCAGCGGACGCAGCGCCCCATCTTATAGACGTTCCAGATCGGCTTCGCCTACCTGTCCGACGAGCAGGAAAACCGGAATACCAGCCAGGTGCTCAACCTCAACCAGCACCGCGACCAGACCGAGTACACGGGCACCGCCAACATCCGCGCGGCGGATCACCAGTGGCGCTACAACGATTTCAACCGCGACCAGATGGGCATCCAGGGCCAGGCCGAGTGGGATTTCGAGGAGCACGGACACCTCAACCTGCAGCTGGGCAGGTCCAAGGCCTGGTACCGCTCCGACCGCCCGTTCTCGGCGTTCCGCTTCCGCGGCGCTGGCCGGCTCAGCTACGACCTCACCGACCTGGACCGGCCCTTCACCGCGGACGATTCAGACGCGCTGAGGGATCCGTCGAACTACGAGAACTGGAACACCTACATTGATCGGCGCGATGCGACGGCGAGTCCTCATACATCTACAACGACGTCCTGCAGGAGATCGACCAGCTGCAGTACCAGTCCAAGTACGCCGGCAACGCCGCGGTGTTCTGGACGTTCGCCCCGGAACCGAGGTGCGCCTGGCCGCCAACTTCCAGGGCGAGTACATGAACGAGTTCGCCGCCAACCCCTGGCAGAACCTCTGGATCGAGCCGTTCACCACCTTCGACCTGACCGCGAAATGGCGGATTGACCAGAACCTGCAGCTCCGCCTTCGCGGGCGGAGCATCTTCAGCAAGGAACGCGGACGCACGATCGGCCCGAACAACGACCTGTTCCGCGCGAACCTGGAGATCGGAAGCACCTGGTTCGTGGATCTGAACTACCGGTTCTGAAGACCACCAATCCGGGGCGCATTCCTTGTGCCCCGGATTGGAGCGTTCACCTGAAATCCCGGCTGCGGGTGTCGAGCCTGCCCAGCAGGGGGGTGAGGTCGTGCAGGCGCCTGGCGATGAGGTGGCGCACGCCGTTCTCGGCTTCCAGCCGGCCTTCCACCATCAGCAGCTTCGCCTCCAGGAACGGGCGCCGCTGGCGTTCGGCGAGCTGGCGCCAGACGACGACGTTGATCATGCCGTGCTCGTCTTCCAGGGTGACGAAGGTGACGCCGCTGGCGGTCTGCGGGCGCTGGCGGCCGACCACCAGGCCGGCGGCGGCGATGCTGCGGCCGTGTTCGATGCCGGGCAGTTCCTTCGAGCTGCGGCAGCGGCGGGCGCGAAGCTGCGCGCGCAGCAGCGCCATCGGGTGCCGGCCCAGGGTGGTGCCAACGGTGGCGTAATCGGCCTGCAGATCCTGGCCCACGCTGGGCAGCGGCAGCGCCGCCTGCTGCTCGCGCGGCTGCGTGGCCGCACCCAGCAGCGGCCGCCGCTCCTCCACGCCGGCCACCGCCCAGCGCGCGCGGTGGCGATGCCCGGCCAGGCCGCGCAGGGCGCCGGAGTCGGCCAGCAGTTCGCGTGCGCGGGAATTGAGCGCAGCGCGTTCGCACAGGTCTTCCACGTCCGCAAAGGCATGCGCCATGCGCGCGCGTTCAATGCGCAGCGCGTCTTCTTCGCCGAAGCCGCGCACCATCCGCAGCCCCATGCGCAGCGCAAAGCCGTCCTTGCCGTCCGCCTCCAGGCTGCAGTCCCAGTTGCTCCAGCGCACGTCCACCGGCCGCACCCGGCCGCCGTGCCGGCGCAGATCCTGCAGGATCTGGTCGGGGCTGTAGAAGCCCATCGGCTGGCTGTTGATCAGGGCGCAGGCGAAGGCCGTCGGGTAGTTCTGCTTGAGCCAGCAGCTCGCCCAAGTCAGCAGGGCGAAGCTGGCCGCGTGCGACTCGGGGAAGCCGTAGCTGCCGAAACCCTTGATCTGTTCGAAGATGCGGGCGGCGAACCCGGCCGTGTAGCCGCGTTCGAGCATGCCGGCGGTCAGCCGCTCGCGGTGGTGCTCCAGCCCGCCGTGGCGCTTCCACGCCGCCATCGAACGACGCAGGTCGTCGGCCTCGCCCGGCGTGTAGCCCGCGGCCACCACCGCCAGCTCCATCACCTGCTCCTGGAACAGCGGCACGCCCAGGGTACGTCCAAACACTTTTTCCAGCGCTTTGGACGGATAGCTCACCGGCTCCTCGCCACTGCGCCGCCGCAGGTAGGGGTGGACCATGTCGCCCTGGATCGGCCCCGGCCGCACGATCGCCACCTGGATCACCAGGTCGTAGAACCCGCGCGGCCGCAGCCGCGGCAGCATCGCCATCTGCGCGCGCGATTCGATCTGGAACACGCCGACGGTGTCGGCGCGTCCGATCATGTCCCAGGTGTCGCCGTCATCGGCGGGGATCGTTGCCAGCGTCAACTCGCGGCCGTGGTGCCGCCTGACCAGGTCGAACGTCTTGCGCAGCGCGGTCAGCATGCCCAGCGCCAGCACGTCCACCTTCAGCAGGCCCAGCACGTCCAGGTCGTCCTTGTCCCACTGCACCACGGTGCGCCCCTGCATGCTGGCGTTCTCCACCGGCACCAGCGCGTGCAGCGGCTGCTCGCTGATCACGAACCCGCCGGGGTGCTGCGACAGGTGGCGCGGGAAGCCGATGAGTTCGGCGGTCAGCGCCAGCACCCGGCGGATCAGCGCAGCGTCCGGGTCGAACCCCGCTTCACGCAGGCGCTCGCCCGAAGGCACCGCATCGCTCCATCGCCCGACGCAGCCGGCCAGCGCATCGACCTGGTCCGGCGGCAGCCCCAGCGCGCGGGCCACGTCGCGCACCGCGCCGGCGCCGCGGTAGCTGCTGGCGATGGCGGTGAGCGCGGCGCGGTGGCGGCCGTAGCGCTCGAACACGTACTGGATCACCTCCTCGCGCCGCTCGTGCTCGAAGTCGACGTCGATGTCCGGCGGCTCGTTGCGCTCGCGCGAGATGAAGCGCTCGAACAGCATGCCGATCCGGTCCGGGTCGATCGCGGTGATCCCCAGCGCGTAGCAGACCACCGAGTTGGCGGCCGAGCCGCGGCCCTGGCAGAGGATGTCGCGGCTGCGGGCGAAGCGCACGATGTCGTGCACGGTGAGGAAGTAGCTCTCGTAGCCGAGCTCGGCGATCAGCGCCAGCTCCTTTTCCGCCAGCGTGCGCGCCTTGGCGGGAATGCCTTCCGGCCAGCGCCAGCGCAGGCCCTCTTCGGTCAGCGCGCGCAGCCAGGAAGTCGCGGTGTGGCCGGCGGGCACCAGCTCGTGCGGGTAGCGGTAGCGCAGCTGGCCCAGGTCAAAGCGGCAGCGGCGGGCGATGCGCAGGCTCTCTTCCAGCAGTTCCGGCGGATACAGCTCCGCCAGCGCGGACGGCGGGCGCAGGTGGCGCTCGCCGTTGGGAAACAGCCGCCAGCCGGCTTCGGCCACGCTGACGTGGTGGCGGATGGCGGTCATCACGTCCTGCAGCGCGCGCCGGCCGCGCGCGTGCATGTGCACGTCGCCGGCGGCCACCAGCGGCAGGCCGAGGCGTTCGCCCAGCGCCTGCAGCCGGACCAGCTTCGCGGCGTCATCCGCACCGCGGTGCAGTTCCGCCGCAATCCACAGGCGGTCGGGGAACAGCCTGCGCAGCCACTGCGCGTCCCTGTCCATCGCCGCGTCATCGGGCACCCACAGCGCCAGCAGGCCGTCCACGCCTTCCTCGAAGTCCTCGCGCAGCAGCCGGTATTCACCCTTGGGCGCGCGCCTGCGCGCGGCGGTGATGGTCCGGCACAGCGCCTGGTAGCCGGCCAGGTCTTCGGCCAGCAGCACCAGCTTCGGCCCGCCCTCCACCCGCATCTCGCTGCCGGTGATCAGCGGAAGGCCCGCTTTCTTCGCCGCCTGCCAGGCGCGCACGATCCCGGCCAGGGTGCACTCGTCGGTGATCGCCAGCGCTTCGTAGCCGTGGCGCCTGGCCCGTTCGAACAGCTCGCGCGCGCTCGACGCCCCGCGCTGGAAGCTGAAGTTCGACAGGCAGTGCAGCTCGGCGTAGCCCGCGCTCATGCGAACCATCCGTGCAGCCACCAGTCGCCCTGGCCGGGCACCGGCTGGAACACCCACGCCTGTTGACCGGTAGACAGGCGCGCGAGGCGATAGTCGCGGCGCACGTCGCCGCCGTCCCACCATCCCGTCTCGATGCGCTCGCAGCCGCCGATGTCCCGCGGCGGCGGCCCGCGCAGCGGGATCGGCCGCGGCAGCAGCCATCCCGGCCGCGGCGGCCGCAGCGGCGGCAGGCCGCCATCGCCCTCCTCTTCCGCACGCCACGCCATCTCCGGCCGATGGTCGGCGTGCACGCGCAGGCCGTGCACCGAAGCCTCGCCCAGGCGCGCGCGCAGGCGTTCGCGCAGCTGCTCCCAGGCCATCGCCTGCTGCGGGCGCTGGTCGAACAGCTCGCGGTGCGCGGGCACGAACGCCGGCAGCTCGTCGGCCACCAGCGCGATCGCCCGCACCGGCGCCGGCACCGGCGCCTGCTCCAGCCGCCCGCGCGCCAGTTCGAACAGCAGCGCCGCGTCGCGCTCGGGCGCCAGCAGCCCCACCGGCACCCGCGTGTCCGCGCGGCCTTCGTGCTCAAGCTGCAGCGCGAACCGCTGCACCCCGCCGTCGCGCCCGGCCAGGTACGCCGCAAGGTCCGCGGCCAGGCGCCGCAGCGGGAACAGCAGCGCCTGCGAGGACTCGACCTCATGGCCCAGCTCGATCCGCATCTGGAAGCGGTCCGGCGGCCGGTACCAGTCCAGCGCCACCTCGCGCTCGCCGGCCAGCTCATCCAGGTGCCGCAGCACCGCGGCCGGGAAGCGCCGCGCAATGCCATCGCGCGGCAGCGCCCACACCTGGCGCAGCGTGCGCAGGCCCATGCGCGCGAACGCAGATGCGGTGTCCGGCCCGAAGCCCGCGCGCTCGACCGGAAGCTGGCCCAGCGCGCGCCGCAGCGGCGCATCGGCATCGATCGCCAGCCCGTCGTGGACGTTGGCCAGCGCCCGCGCCGCCACCGGGTTGGGCGCGGCCACGATGCGGTGCGCGAAGCCAAGCTGCCGCAGCTCATCGCGCAGCCGCGCCTGGAACCGCGGCCACGGCCCGAACAGCCCCAGGCTGCCCCGGATCTCCACCAGCAGCGCGTGCGGCCAGCGGGTGCTCACCTGCGAACTGAAGCGGTAGGCCCACGCGGCCAGGAAGCGGTGCCAGCGCGCCTCCTCGTCCGGGTCGTGGTCGATGGTGGCGAAGCCGTCCGCCAGCGCCTGCGCCGCGGTCAGCGTCATGCCCCGGCGCAGGCCCAGCGCGCGCGCGCCCGGATTGACCGCGTGCAGCACCCGCCGCTGGCGCGCGCCGGACACCAGCGCCAGCGGCGCTTCCGGGTCGGCGCAGCGCCGCTGCGCGCCGTCCAGCGCCAGCCGCGGCAGCAGGATGCAGGCCCAGCGCATGGCTCAGGCGTCCAGCGGGATCGGCCGCGGCGGCGCCAGCCCGCCGCGGCACTTGAGCACGCGAAGCTGCGCGGGGTGCGCATCGATCGCGATCCGCAGCGCCGCCGGCGACGGATTGCGCGCCGCCGCCAGCGGCCGGGTCGCGAACCCGAGCGTGCGCCCGGCCTCGGCCGCCACCTGCAGCCGGCGCAGCGCGCGGTCGTCGGCCTTCAGCGGCCAGCACAGCACCGCGCCGGCGCTGCCCGAACGCAGGCACTGCTCGCTCGCCCACAGCGCATCGCGCGGCGAATCCGTTTCCACCACTTCCACCTGTCGCAGGTCCACCCCCGCCGCCTGCCAGGCCGGCGCGAACGGCAGGTACGGCGGCGCCACCAGCACCACCCGCTCCCCCGCCCGCGTGAGCCGCGCCAGCGCCGGCCACAGCAGCCGCAGCTCGCCCACGCCGTCGGCCGGGATGAGGATTTCGCTCAGCGCCGCCTCCGGCCAGCCGCCGATCGGCAAAGCCGCATCCAGCCCCGCATGCCCGGTCGGCTGCCCCGACGCCGGACGCGGCGCCGGCCGGCCCTTCCAGATCCGGCGCTGATCCAGCAGCGCATCGATCGCCACCACCGCGCCCATCTCAGCCCCGCCGCACCAGCCCGCAGAACACCCCTTCCACCGCGAAGTCCTGCCCCGCCTCCACCTCGATCGGCGCATAGGCCGGATTGCGCGGCAGCAGCCGCAGCGCATCGGCCGAACGCGCCAGCCGCTTGATCGTCAGCTCCCCGTCCAGCCGCGCCACCACCGTCTGACCGTCGCGGGCCTCGGGCGTGCGCTTCACCCCCACCAGGTCGCCGTCGAGGATCCCGTCGTCGATCATCGAATCGCCTTCCACCCGCAACAGGTAGTCCGGCGTAGAGGAAAACAGCCGCGCATCCAGCGTCAGCGTGTCCGCCAGCCCCGCATCCGCCCCGATCGGCGCGCCCGCCGCCACCCTGCCGAGCACCGGCACCCGCAGCAGATCCGCCCGCGCCCGCATCCCCGCCGGTCTCACCCCGCGCGCCTGTCCCGGCGCAACCTCCACCAGCCCGGCCCCGGCCAGCGCCAGCACGTGCTTGCGCGCCGCCCCGCGCGAGGCCAGCCCGCAGGCCTGCGCGATCTCCGCCAGCGTCGGCGGCTGCCCATGGCCGGCCACCCGGTCACGGATGAAGGAAAGGACGGCGGCGCGGCGGGGGCTGAGGGAAGAGTTCATGGAGTACATTTGTACTCCAACCGGAGATTTTTGTCGCTGAACCGGCCACGCCACCCGCAGCAACCGCGAGAACGTGGAAGTCGCAGGGCCTCAGGCGCATGGCCGCACCCCCTGCACCCAGGAAACAACGCCTCCCTTGCCACCGAAGAGCCGTCCCCACCGCTGGAGCGAGCCGTGCCCTGCCGGGAGGGGGTATCGCGCCAAGCAATACAAGGACGTATTGCGCGCGCGTCGGGACACGACGTCCCGCCGCGCGAAAAGCGATACCCCCTCCCGGCAGGGCACGGCGTCCCCCCGAAGCCTCCGCCCCACAGCCCACGCCCCCCGAACCCCACGCCCCACAGCCCACGAACCCCACACCCCAAACCTCAAACCCCCCACCGGCTTCCATCCTGAATCCCCACAGGGTCTACTCCACCCATGGGCCTGTCTTTCGTCACCCTGCTCGACTTCATCGGCACCTTCGCCTTCGCCATCAGCGGCGGCCTGGTCGCCGTGCGCCACCGCCTCGACCTGTTCGGCGTGCTGGTGCTCTCGTTTGCCGCCGCCACCGCCGGCGGAATGACCCGCGACGTCATCCTCAACATCACCCCGGTGGCCGTCACCGACTGGCGCTACCTCGCCCTCTCCATCGCCGCCGGCCTGCTCACCTTCTTCCGCCACGAGGCAGTCGAACGCCTGCGCAATCCCGTCCAGCTCACCGACGCCGTCGGCCTGGCCCTGTTCGCCGTCATCGGCTCCGACAAGGCCCTGCACGCCGGCATCGGCCCCGTGGGCGCGGTGATGATGGGCATCCTCTCGGGCATCGGCGGCGGCATCGTGCGCGACGTGCTGGTGGCCCAGGTGCCCACCGTGCTGCGCTACGAGCTGTATGCGCTGGCCGCGCTGGCCGCCGCGGTGGTGATGGTCATCGGCCACGAACTCGGCCTGCCCCACGTGCCCGTCGCCGTGGCCGGTGCCACCCTGTGCTTCACCCTGCGCTGGCTGGCCGTCCGCAAGGGCTGGCGCCTGCCCGTCGCCGGCGGCCGCGAAGCCCCGTGACGGCGTCGCTTGCCCACACCCATCCGAACCACCCGCCCGTGTAGGAGCGCGCCATGCGCGCTCCTACACGGGTGGTTTCTTGACCGGCAGGGTGACGAGCATGACCGTCATGTCGTCCGGATCCGGGGCGACGTTGAAGCCCAGGTTGCGGCACATCGAGAGCATCGTGGTGTTCTCGCGCAGCACCTGGCCCTCGATGGTGTTCAGGCCCAGCCAGCCGGCCAGCTCGATCATGACCTGCATCAGCTGCCAGCCCAGGCCCGCGCCCTTGAGGTCGGAGCGCACCATGATCCCGTACTCGCCGCGATCGTAGTTGGCGTCCGACACCAGCCGCACCGCGCCCAGCATCTCGCCGCTGTCCGGGTCGATCGCCGCCAGCGCCATCTGCCGCGCATAGTCGAGCTGGGTGAGGCGGGCGATGAACTCGTGGCTGAAATCCTTCACCGCCTGGAAGAACCGCAGCCGCAGGTCGTCCTGCGACACCTTGTCGAAGAACGCGCGGAACATCGCCTCGTCCTCCGGCCGCACCGGCCGCACGAAGGCCTCCTTCCCGTCCGCCCGGGTGATCGTGCGCTCCCATTCGCGCGGATACGGCAGCACCGCGAAGCGCGGATGGCCGCGGCCGCGGTGCAGGCGCCGCGACGGCGCGATCGACACCCGCGCGTCCACCGCGATCACCCCCTCGCGGTCGGCCAGCAGCGGGTTGATGTCCACCTCGCTGACCTCGGGCAGGTCGGCGGCCAGCTGGGCCAGCTTGACCAACAGCAGCGCCACCGCACGCTCATCGGCGGCCGGCACGTCGCGATACGCCTTGAGGATGCGCGAGACCCGGGTGCGGCCGATCAGCTCGTGGGCCAGGCGCAGATCCAGCGGCGGCAGCGCCAGCGCCTTGTCGTCGATGATCTCCACCGCCACCCCACCGCGGCCGAACACCACCACCGGCCCGAACACCGGGTCGTCGGCAATGCCGCAGATCAGCTCGCGCGCCTTGGGCCGCAGGATCATCGGCTGCACGGTCACCCCGTCCAGCCGGGCGCCCGGACGCAGCTGCGCCGCCCGCGCCAGGATCTCCCCGGCCGCCTCGCGCACGGCCTGGGCGCTGACCAGGTTCAGGCGCACGCCGTCCACGTCCGACTTGTGCGGGATGTCGGGCGAAAACACCTTCACCGCAACCGGATGGCCCGCGTCCAGCAGCGGCCGGGCCGCTTGGGCGGCGGCAGCGGCATCGGCCGCCACCACGCTGGCCGCGATCGGGATGTCGTAGGCGGCGAACAGCCGGGCCACCTCCACCGGATCCAGCCACTCGCGCCCGGCGTCCAGCGCCTCGCGCACCAGCGCGCGGGCGGCGTCCACGTCGACGTTGAAATCGTCCGGCAGGCTGGGCGGCGTCTCGCGCAGGGCAATCTGCGCCTGCCGGTGGCGCGCCAGGTACATGAAGCCGCGCACCGCCTCGGCCTCGGTGGCGTAGGTCGGCACCCCGGCCTCGCCCAGCATCCGGGTCGCCTCGCCGTCGCCGCCCATCCACACCGCCAGGGTCGGCTTGCGCCGGCTCCGGCCCTTGCCGGCGCGCAGCGCGTCGGCCACCGCCCGCGCGGTGTCCAGCGGCGGCGAGAGCACGGTGGGCACGTGGATGGCGAGCACGGCGTCGGTGTCGCCGTCGGCCAGCAGCGCCTCCAGCGCCTGCGCATAGCGCGGGCCGTCCGCATCGCCCAGCAGATCCACCGGGTTGCGCCGCGACCAGCCGCGCTGAAGCCCGGCGTCCAGGGTTTCCATGGTCTGCGCCGACAGCCTGGCGGGCGTGCCGCCGGCATCGACCAGGCGATCGAGCGCCAGCATGCCGGTGCCCAGGCCGTTGGTGAGCACCGCCAGCCGGTTGCCGGGCAGGGTCACCAGGTGCGACAGGGTCTCGGCGGCGGCGAACAGTTCGTCCAGCGCATGCACCCGCAGCATGCCGGCGCGCCGGAACGCGCTGTCGTAGACGTGGTCGGGCGGCGCCAGCGCCGCGGCGTGGGTGCGCGGTGCGCTGGCCAGCGGCGCATGGCGGCCGGGCTTGACCACCACCACCGGCTTGGCGCGGGCGGCGGCGCGGGCGGCGGACAGGAACTTGCGCGCATCGCGTACCTGTTCGATGTAGAGCAGGATCGCGCGGGTGTGGCGGTCGATGGCGAACCAGTCGAGCATGTCGGCGAAGTCGACGTCGACCGAGTCGCCCAGCGAGATCGCGGCCGAGAACCCGATCGAGCGGCTGTGCGCCCACTCCAGCACCGCCGCGCTCACCGCCCCGGACTGCGACACCAGCGCCAGGTCGCCGGCCAGCGGGCGGCTGGCGGCGAAGCTGGCGAACAGCTTCGAATGCGGTGCCACCACGCCCAGGCAGTTGGGCCCGACCACGCGCAGCCCGCGCGGGCGCGTCACCGCTTCCAGCGCGGCGTTGTAGGAGCCCGGCCCGGCGCCCATGCCGCGGGTCAGCACCGCCACCGCGCGCGCGCCGCAGTCGGCGGCATGCCCGGCCACCTTGGCCACGTCCTTGGGCGGCACGGCGATCAGCACCAGGTCGGGCGTGAAATCCAGTTCCTGCATCCGGCGCACCGTGCGCACGCCGTCGATCTCCGGGTAGCGCGCGTTCACCACCCCGACCGGCCCGGGGAAGCCGCCGTCCAGCAGCTGCCGCAGCACCAGCCGCCCCAGCGACCGCTCGCGCGGGCTGGCGCCGACCAGCGCGACCGACTTCGGACTGAAAACGGCGTCGAGGGCGTAGGTGCTCACGGGGGGGCCGGATGCTGTGGGGGAAACCCGCACCTTACCGGACACCCGTGGCGGTATCCTGTGCGCCCGCCTTTTTTCCTGCCCGCGTCGAGCGGCTGCCTTCCATGCACATCTTCAAGGTCTTCACCATCGAGGCCGCGCACCGGCTGCCCAACGTGCCCGAGGGCCACAAGTGCGCGCGCCTGCACGGGCATTCGTTCCGCATCGAACTGCACGTGGCCGGCGAGCCGGGCGAGCACAGCGGCTGGGTGATGGACTTCGCCGACGTCAAGGCGGCCTTCGAGCCGCTGTACCGCCAGCTTGACCACCACTACCTCAACGACATCGAAGGGCTGGAGAATCCCACCAGCGAGCGCCTGGCGATCTGGATCTGGGAACGGCTGAAGCCGGCCCTGCCCGCGCTGGACGAGGTGGTGGTGCACGAAACCTGCACCGCCGGCTGCCGCTACCGCGGCTCGTAACGCGGCTTCGCGCGCATGGCGCGCTCCTACATGGCTGATTCACAAGGATAATTGCCGGGGCTGAATAAAAATCGCCCCAGAATGTTGCATTGCAACAAAAGCCCGGTTATGCTGCATCGCACAAACCGGCAAAACCCTGCCGGCACCACCCCCACGCAGGAGCATCGCCATGAACCAGTACAACCAGTACAACGAGCAGTTCGCCGCCGCCACCCGTCAGTTCGCCGACACCGCCGCCCAGGTCAACCAGCTGGCCCTGGAGAACGCCGAGAAGGTGTTCGCGCTGCAGATGGGCATCATCGAGCAGAACACCAACGCCGCCTTCGCCTTCCTGGGTGAAGTGGCCGAGGCCCGCGACGCCGACAGCTACAAGACCCTGTGGCCGAAGGGCGTGCAGGTTGCCCGCGAGAACGTCGAGCGCAGCGTCAACGCCGGCCAGGAAGCCTTCGCCAGCTCGCTGAAGACCAGCGAGGCCATCGGCCAGATCGCCAAGGGCCAGATCGAGTCCGCCACCGAGCAGGCCAAGAGCGCTGCCAGCAAGGCGACCAAGGCTGCCCGCAAGGCCTGAAGCAAACGACAGGCTGCCGGCTCTCTCCGGCAGCCATCGTCTTCTGGAACCCGGCCGCGCAAGCGGCCGGGTTTTTTTGTGCGCGCGGCCGCGCAGGCGGCCCGGGCTCATTGCTGTACCTGACAGTTCAAGAACTGTATGCTTGCGCCGCGATCCGGTCTGGCCTCTCCCGCTGGAACCCCCTCCATCGGCAGGCTTACGATCGGCAGGTGCCCGCGGGTGCGCAACGCCGCTAGCCTCCTCCTGCAGGATCACTGGACGCAGCCCGCCCGTTCCCCCGCTCCCCCGACGCAGTCCCTGCCCGCTCTCCACGCGAGAATCCCATGGCCGCTTCCCACGCCAAACGCCCGCCGTCCGCGCGCAAGCGCATGTTCTGGACTTTGCTGATCACCGTGCTCGTGTTTGGCGGCGTATTCGCCGTCTGGGCGCTGATGCAGTCGATGATGAACGCCTTCTTCGACGACATGCCGCAGCCGCCGGTGTCGGTGGCCACCTTCGACGCCCGCGCCGAGCAGTGGAGCGGGCAGCTTGAGGCGGTGGGCACGCTGGTGGCGGTCAACGGCACCGACGTGACCACCGAGGCCGGTGGCGTGGTGCAGAAGATCGCCTTCCAGGCCGGCCAGCCGGTCAGCGCCGGAACCCTGCTGGTGGAGCTCAACTCCGCCGCCGAGCTGGCCAGCCTGGAAGCGCTGGAGGCCTCGGCCCGGCTGGCCACGGTGCAGGCCGAGCGCTGGCGCACCCTGGGCGCGGACCGGCTGGTCTCGCAGGCCGAGGTGGAAGAACGCGCCACCCAGGCCGCCACCGCCCGCGCCCAGGCCGAATCCCAGCGCGCGCTGATCGCCCAGAAGCGCATCCGCGCGCCGTTCGACGGCGAGCTCGGCATCCGCCGGGTCAACCTGGGCCAGTACGTGGCCCCGGGCGATCCGATCGTGAGCCTGCAGTCGCTCGACCCCATCTTCCTGGACTTCACCCTGCCCGAGCAGGAGCTGGGCCAGGTGCGCGAGGGCATGCTGGTACGCGCGCGGGTGGATTCGCTGGAGGGGCGCGAGTTCGAGGGCACGGTGACCGCGATCGAGCCGGCGGTGGACGCAGCCACCCGCAACTTCCGCGTCCAGGCCACGCTGGACAATCCCGAGCGCCTGCTGCGGCCCGGCTCGTTCGCCCGGGTCGGGTTCGACGTGGGCGGGGACGAGGACGTGGTGGTGATCCCGCAGACCGCGGTCGCCTTCAACCCGTATGGCAACGTGGTGTACCTGGTCGTGCCCGGCCCCGAGGGCGAGGCCACCGACCAGGATGACGCCGAGGGGCCGAACCTGGTCGCCCGCCAGCGCTTCGTCACCACCGGCCGCACCCGCGGCGACATGATCGAGGTCACCCGCGGGCTTGAGCCGGGCGAGACCGTGGTCAACGGCGGCCTGCTGCGCCTGCGCAACGACGCCGCGGTGGTGGTCAACAACGAAGTGCAGCCCAGCGCGGACGAAGACCCGCAACCGGCCAACCGCTGATGAAATTCACCGACCTGTTCATCAAGAAGCCCGTGCTGGCGATGGTCGTCAGCCTGTTCATCCTGCTGCTGGGCATGCGCTCGTACACCGAGCTCAACGTGCGCCAGTACCCGGAGCTGCAGAACGCAGTGGTCACCGTCAGCACCACCTACTTCGGCGCCGACGCCAACCTGATCCAGGGCTTCATCACCACCCCGCTGGAGCGCGAGGTCGCCAGCGCCGAGGGCATCGACTACATCACCTCCACCAGCGCGGCCGGGATCAGCATCATCCAGGCCTACATCCGCCTGGACTACGACGCCAACGAGGCGCTGACCCAGATCGCGGCCAAGGTGAACAAGCTGCGCAGCCAGCTGCCGGCCGAGTCCGAGGACCCGGTGATCGACCTGCAGCAGGGCCAGCAGGTGGCGGGCATGTACCTGTCGTTCTCCAGCGAGCATCTCAACGACAACCAGATCACCGACTACCTGGTGCGGGTGGTGGAGCCGCGCCTGGCCACGATCCCCGGCGTGCAGCGCGCCGAGATCATGGGCGCGGGCACGTTCGCGATGCGGGTGTGGCTGCAGCCCGACCGCATGAACGCGCTGGGCGTGACCGCCAGCGACGTGCACATGGCGCTGCAGTCCAACAACGTGCTGTCGGCGCTGGGCTCCACCCGCGGGCAGATGGTGTCGGTGGACCTCACCGCGCGCACCGACCTGCGCACGCCGGAGGAGTTCCGCGAGCTGGTGGTGTACGAATCCGACGGTGCGATCGTGCGCCTGGGCGACATCGCCGAGGTCGAGCTGGGTTCGGAGAACTACGACGCCTCGGTCACCATCAACGGCGAGTCGGCCACGTTCATGGGCATGTTCACCTCGCCCGACGCCAACTCGCTGGACGTGATGGCCGAGGTGCGGCGGGTGCTGGGCGAGGAGGTGGTGCCGCAGCTGCCCGAGGGGATCGTGGCCACGATCGCCTACGACAGCACCGAGGCGATCCAGGACGCGATCAACGAGGTGGTGCGCACCATCATCGAGGCGCTGATCATCGTGATCGTGGTGATCTTCCTGTTCCTGGGTTCGATCCGCAGCGTGCTGATCCCGACCATCGCGGTGCCGCTGTCGCTGGTGGGCGCGATGTTCCTGATGCTGCTGATGGGCTTCACCATCAACCTGCTGACCCTGCTGGCGATGGTGCTGGCGATCGGCATCGTGGTGGACGACGCGATCATCGTGCTGGAGAACATCCACCGCCACATCGAGGAAGGGCTCACGCCCACCGAGGCCGCGCTCAAGGGCGCGCGCGAGCTGGCCTGGCCGGTGGTGGCGATGACCACCACCCTGGTGGCGGTGTACCTGCCGATCGGCTTCCAGGGCGGCATGACCGGCGTGCTGTTCACCGAGTTCGCCTTCACCCTGGCCGGGGCGGTGCTGCTGTCGGGCGTGGTCGCGCTGACCCTGTCGCCGATGATGTGCGCGCGCCTGCTCAAGGGCCACGGCGATGGCAACGGGGACGGCAAGGGCCGGCTGGAAGCCTGGCTGGACACGAAGTTCGACCGGCTGCATGCCACCTACCAGCGCAAGCTGCACGGCGCGCTCGACACCAAGGGCGTGATCGGCATCTTCGGCGCGCTGGTGTTCGCCTCCTGCGTCGGCCTGTACATGATCGCGCCCAAGGAGCCGGCGCCGATGGAGGACGAGGGCTTCATCTTCGGCATCGCCTTCGCCGACGCCCCGGCCACGCTGGACTACATCGAGCGCTACACCGCCGAGATCAACGGCTACGTCGACGAGATCGACGAGATCAGCGACGTGTTCCTGGTCAACGGCGGCATGGGCCCGGGCAGCGGCATGGCGGCGATCGCCGGCTTCATCTTCGAACCCTGGAGCGAGCGCAGCCGCTCGGCCAACCAGGTGCTGCAGCAGGACTTGCAGCCCAAGCTCGCCGAGCTGGCGGGGCTGAACTTCTTCGCCCAGGTGCCACCCTCGCTGCCCACCGCGGGCGGCGGCGGCGGCGGCGAGTTCATCATCGGCGGCATCGGTTCGGAAGAGCAGCTCAGCACCCTGGCCGACGCGATCCTGGAGCGGGCGCAGGAAAGCCGGCGCTTCATCTTCCTGGACACCGACCTGAAGATCGACAGCCCGCGCATCGAAGTGCAGATCGACCGCGAAAAGGCGGCGATGATGGGCATCGACATGCGCACCCTGGCCGCCGACCTGACGGCGATGCTGGCCGGCGGCTACGTCAACCGCTTCGCGATGGAGAACCGCTCCTACCGGGTGATCCCGCAGGTGCAGCGCGTCGACCGGCTCAACCCCGCGCAGCTGGAGAACTACTACACCCGCACCCGCGACGGTGAGCTGATCCCGATGTCCACGCTGGTGACGCTCAAGGAAAGCGTGCAGCCGCAGAACCTCAAGCGCTTCCAGCAGCTCAACGCGGTGGCGATCACCTTCATGCCGCGCCCGGGCGTGTCCAAGGGCGACGCGCTGCGGGTGCTGGAGGAGGCGGCGGCCGAGGTACTGCCGCAGGGCTACAGCGTCGACTACGCCGGCGAGTCGCGCCAGTTCAAGCAGGAGGGCGCCGGCATGCTGGTGACCCTGCTGCTGGCGCTGGTGTTCATCTTCCTGGTGCTGGCGGCGCAGTTCGAGAGTTTCCGCGACGCGCTGATCATGCTGGTGACGGTGCCGATGGCGATCAGCGGCGCGCTGCTGGTGCTCAACGCGCTGGCGATCCTGGGCGGGGTGCTGCAGTTCGCCGGGCTGGAGATGTTCCCCGGCATGAGCATCAACATCTATACCCAGGTGGGCCTGGTGACGCTGGTGGGCGTGATCGCCAAGCACGGCATCCTGATCGTGGAGTTCGCCAACAAGCTGCAGGTGGACGAGGGGCTGTCCAAGCGCGAGGCGATCGAGCGCGCGGCCGGCATCCGCCTGCGCCCGGTGCTGATGACCACCGCCGCGCTGGTGTTCGCGATGGTGCCGCTGCTGCTGGCCACAGGGCCGGGCGCGGCGGCGCGCTTCGCGATCGGCATGACGGTGGCCGCGGGCATGACCATCGGCACCGCGTTCACCCTGTTCGTGCTGCCGGCGTTCTACCTGTTCCTGGCGCGCGATCATTCGCACGACCGCGAAAGCGAGCCGGTCCCGCAGGCGTAGGACGCGCTCCTACAACGGGGATGCGTCGAGGGTGGGGGTGGCGAGGGTCGGGTCGGGTTCGGGCAGGTGGGGGATGACGCCCAGGCACGGGGCGGGTAGCGCATCGCGCAGCAGGGCCAGGTAATCCTGGCTGCGGTCGAACACGGGGTCGACTCCGCTGCCGATCCAGCCGGCCAGGCGCAGGCCGTCGGCCTCGACCGCGCGTGCGGTCAGGCGCGCGTGGCTCAGGCAGCCCAGGCGCAGGCCGACCACCAGCACTACCGGCGCCCCCAGCGCGGCGGCCAGCGCCGACTGGTCGAGGCCGTCGGCCAGCGGTGCCAGCCAGCCGCCGACGCCTTCCACCACCACCCGATCCACGCCTTCCGCGAGCCGCGCGTGGGCGGCCAGGAGTGTTTCCAGGTCGACTTCAACGCCAGCCTCGCGCGCGGCGAGCTGCGGAGCGGTCGGCGCCGGCAGTGCGAACGGGTTCACGTCCTCATAGGCCGGGCGCGGCTCGCTCGCCGCCTGCAGCATCAGCGCATCCTCGTTGCGCCAGCCATCGGGCGTGCCGTCGCAGCCGCTGGCCACCGGCTTCATGCCCACCGCGCGCAGGCCGCGGGCGCGCAGCGCGTGCAGCAGCGCGGCGGACGCCAGGGTCTTGCCGACGCCGGTGTCGGTGCCGGTCACGAACAGCGAAGCCGCGCTCACCGCCCTGCCCCGCCCGCGCATCCCCGCCGTGCTTGAACCCTTCCCACCGCCATTGCGCTGCCCATATGCCTTCGACCCTGCTTGCTACACTGGCCACATGTTCGCATCGCAAGCCCTCTACGGGGACAAGCCCGGCCAGTACGACCAGCTGGATGCACAGGCCCGCGCGCTGCTGGCCGGCGAATCCGACCGCATCGCCAACGCCGCCAACCTGTCCGCGCTGGTCTTCCACGCCCTGCCCGACCTGAACTGGGCCGGCTTCTATTTCTACGACGGCACCGAGCTGGTGGTCGGCCCGTTCCAGGGCCAGCCGGCCTGCGTGCGCATCCCGCTCGATCGCGGCGTGTGCGGCGCGGCGGCCAGCACCCGCACCACCCAGCGGGTGGAGGACGTCAACGCCTTCCCCGGCCACATCGCCTGCGACGCCGCCTCGCGCTCGGAGCTGGTGGTGCCGCTGGTGGATGCCGACGGCAGCCTGGTGGGCGTGTTCGACATCGACAGCCCGCTGCCGGGCCGGTTCGACGAAGACGACCAGGCGGGCCTGGAGCGCATCGCCGCCACCTTCATGGAGTCGCTGCGATGAGCGAAGACAAGCTGCGCAACATCGGCCCCAAGTCCGCCGCCTGGCTGCGCCAGGTGGGGCTGCACACCCGCGCCGACCTGGAGGCCGCCGGCCCGGTGGACGCCTACATGCGGGTGCGCCGCGCCGGCTTCCGGCCCAGCCTCAACCTGCTCTACGCGCTGGAAGGCGCGCTCAACGACTGCCACTGGCAGGACGTGCCGGACACCCGCCGCAAGCAACTGGTGGAAGCGGCCGAGGCGGCCATCGCCGAGCTGCCGCTGCCGCGCGGCCAGCAGGAGGCCGGCCCGGTGCGCACCACCATCATGCAGCCCGACCCGGACGGCGACGACTCCCTGTAGGCGCGTGCCTTTGCGCGCACGGGGCGCGCTCCTAGCCGGACGCAAGCACCAGCGCGAGCAGCAGCATCGTTTCCATCACCTCGATGCTGGCCCCCAGGCAATCGCCGGAGATGCCGCCCAGCCGGCGCTTCCAGTACACGCCGACCAGCGGCACCAGCACCAGCGCGGCCAGCAGCGGCGGCGCCGCGAGCAGGCTCAGCGCCGCCAGCGCCACCGCCCACAGCCACACCGCGCGCATGCCCAGCTTCCACGAGAAGCGCTCGGCCATCCCCGCATGCTGGATTGGCGGCAGGCGTCGGCTCCACCACAACGTGCCCCAGCGCGCCCAGGCCGGCAGTAGCACGATGCCGGCCCACCAGGTGGATCCGGCCAGCTCGGCCAGCAGCACCAGCTTGAGCAGCAGCTGCACGATGAGCACCACCACGCCGAACGCGCCCACGTGCGGATCCTTGAGCACGGCCAGGAAGCGATCGGGATCCCGGTGCGCCGCGCCCATGGCGTCGGCCACGTCGCTCAGGCCGTCCAGGTGCAGCGCCCCGGTCACCCAGGTCCACAGCGCCATGGCCAGCACCGCCGCCAGCCAGGGACGATCGCCCAGCCCCCACAGCACCAGCGCCAGCAGCAGGCCGATCACGATGCCGACCAGCGGGTGGTAGACGGCCGAACGGGTCAGGTCGTCATCGCGGAAGTCGTGCACCTGCGGCGTCGGCAACCGGGTCAGGAACTGGAAGGCGAGGATCAGGCGGCGCAGGCTCATGGCTGGGACAGCTCCAGCAGTTCGCCCCACAGCCTGCCTTCCCCGTCCTCTCCCAGCCGCAGCCGCAGCCGCGTGCCGTAGTCGATGCGCAGCGCCCACAGCGCCGCCAGCGGCAGGCCGCAGGCCTGCGTCAGCGCCATGCGCAGCGCGCCGGCGTGGCTGACCACGAGCACCGGGCCATCGCCATCGGCGCCATGGGCCAGCAGCGCGCGCAGCCCGTCCGCGATGCGCTTGCCGAAAATCCCCCAGTCCTCGCCGCCCGGCGGCGGGTGGCGCAGCGGATCGGCATGGAAGGCGGCGACGGCCTCGGCCGGCAGCTCATCGCCGCGCCGGCCGTCCCAGCCGCCGAAGTCGAACTCGGCCCAGCGCGGGTCGATGGTGACCCCGATCCCCTGCGGCGCGGCCAGCGCCAGCGCGGTGTCGTGCGCCCGGCGCAGCGGCGAGGTGACCGCGCGCGCCCAGCCTATGCCGGCGTGGCGGCTGGCCAATGCATCCGCAACGCCCGCCAGCAGCGGCGGATCGCTCCGTCCGTCCATGCGGCCGCGGCGCCCGGTATCCGCATGGCGCACCAGATCCAGGATCACGCCGGCGTTGCCCCCGCCACCGCGGCATCCTCGAAGGTCGCCATGTCGTTGTGCAGGGCGCAGGCCAGCCGCAGCAGCGGCAGCGCCAGGGCGGCGCCGGAGGCCTCGCCCAGGCGCAGATCCAGCCGCAGCAGCGGTTCCGCATCGAGCGCTTCGAGCAGGCGGGCGTGGCCGCGCTCGGCCGAGCAGTGCGAGAACAGCAGCCAGTCGCGCACGCCCGGGTTGATGCGCACCGCCGCCAGCGCTGCGGCGGAAACGATGAAACCATCCACCAGCACCGGTACCCCGCGGCGGGCGGCAGCGATCATGGCCCCGGCCAGCGCGGCGATCTCCAGCCCGCCGACGCGGCGCAGGGCTTCCAGCGCGGGCTGCGGCGCCGCCGCAACCGCATCGCGGTGCAGGTTCATGGCACGCTCCACCACGGCCTGCTTGAGCGCAATGCGGGCCTCGTCCAGGCCGGTGCCGGCGCCCACCAAGTCCGCCGGCGGCAGGTCGCCCAGCATGCAGGCCAGCGCGCTGGCGGCGGTGGTATTGCCGATGCCCATCTCGCCGGGCAGCAGCAGGTCTGCGCCCGCATCGGCCTCCTCCACCGCGCGGCGGCCGGCGTCCAGGGCATGGGCCACCTCGGCGGCGGACATCGCCGCCTCCACGCCCAGGTCGCGGGTGCCGCGGCAGGGCTTGTCCACGACCGCGCCGGCCACGGCGCCGTCCGCCAGCGTGCCCACGTCGCGCAGGTGCAGCGGCAGGCCCAGCTCGCGCGCCAGCACCGAGATCGCCGCGCCGCCCGCGGCGAAGTTCGCCAGCATCTGCACCGTGACCTCGGCCGGGAACGCCGACACCCCCTGCGCGACCACGCCGTGGTCGCCGGCGAACAGCAGCACCGGAACCACCTGGGCGCGGGGCCGGTCGCGGGCCTGCAGGGCGGCCAGCTCGATGGCCAGGGTCTCCAGCCGGCCGAGGGCGCCGGGCGGCTTGGTCAGCTGCTGCTGGCGCGCCCGCGCCCGGTCGGCATGCCCGATCGACGGCGTCCTGCACGCCTGGCTCCACCACCCCTGTTCCATCTGTCCGGCATCCAGTGAAAAGGCGGCATTCTATCGGCTGGCGGCCTCCGACAGCCGCGCACCGGCTTTGGCGCACGCGGCGGCAATGGCTTAAACTGCGCCGACTTTCTGGTGACCCGAGGGGATTCCCCCAAGGGTTGAAACGGGAAGCCGGTGACCTTCCGCCCGCCGCCACGGCGGGGAAGCATTCCGGCGCTGCCCCCGCAACGGTAAGCGTGGAACACCCCCGGCAAACCGCCACTGTGCATCGCACGGGAAGGCGCCGGGGCCGGAGCAGCCGCATCGCTCCTCCCGCAAGCCCGGAGACCGGCCAGGGAGAAGACTGGTTGCGATGCGGAGGGCATTGCGGCGGCAGCGCGCGCCATGCCCGGCACGTCCCTACCGTCGCCCCCATGCATCCAGCCCCACACCGTTACGGTCGCGCGGGCGTGCGCGATGCATGGAGAACCCGATGAAAGCGCAGCACCAGATCCTCACCCTGGCAGTGGCCCTGGCCCTGTCCCCGGCCGCCGCGGCCAGCAGCCTGATCCAGGCCACCGACCTGGACGAAGTGGTCGTCACCGGCACCCGCACCGAGGTGCTGCTCACCGACAGCCTGGTACCGGCGCAGGTCATCGACCGCGAGGAGATCGAACGCACCCAGGCCACCGACCTGGTCGGCCTGCTGCGCGGACGCGCCGGCGTGGACATCAGCAACCAGGGCGGCCGTGGCAAGCTCAGCAGCCTGTTCCTGCGCGGCGCGGAGTCCGACCACGTGCTGGTCCTGGTCGACGGGATCAAGATCGGCTCGGCCACCTCGGGCATGGCGGCCTTCCAGGATCTCGCGCTGTCGCAGATCGAGCGCATCGAGATCGTGCGCGGCCCGCGCTCGAGCCTTTACGGCGCCGAGGCGATCGGCGGCGTCATCCAGATCTTCACCCGCGGCGACGACGCCGAAGGCTTCGCCCCGCACCTGTCCCTCGGCGCGGGCAGCAACGCCACCCGCGAGGTCAGCGGCGGATTCAACTACCGCGGCCAGCGCGGCTGGCTGGGCGCCCATGGCGGCTACCAGCGCACCGACGGCTTCAATGCCTGCCGCGGCTCGGCCGAGCTGTTCGCCGGCTGCTGGACGGACGAGCCCGACGACGACGGCTACCGTAGCGTGTCGATGAACGTGCGCGGCGGCATGCAGCTGACCGAAGCGCTGGCCCTGGAAGGCAGCTTCCTCGACATCGCCGGCGAGAACGAATACGACGGCACCTGGACCAACCGCTCCAAAACCCGGCAGCAGGTGTCCGGAGCCACCCTGGAGTACGCGCCGCAAGACGGCCGCCTTGCGCTCAAGGCCGCGGTCGGCCGCAGCAAGGACCGCTCCAACGACTACCACGAAGACGTGCACATGAGCACCTTCGAGACCCGCCGCGACAGCGCCTCGGTGCAGGCCGACGTGCGCCTGGCGCCGGCGCACCTGCTCAGCCTGGGCGTGGACTGGAGCAACGACGTCCTCGACAGCACCACCGCCTACAGCGCCGACGAGCGCGACAACACCGGCGTGTTCGTCGGCTACGACGGCGGCGCCGGCCGCCAGCGCTGGCAGGCCAGCCTGCGCCACGACGACAACGAGCAGTTCGGCAGCCACACCACCGGCAGCCTCGGCTGGGGCCTGTCGTTCGACAGCGGCCTGCGCCTGAATGCCACCGTCGGCACCGGTTTCAAGGCGCCGACCTTCAACGACCTGTACTACCCGGGTTCGGAGAGCCCGTGGCTGCAGCCGGAGAAGTCCACCAGCCTGAACCTGGGCGTGTCTCAGGCCACCGAGGACTTCAGCTGGTCGTTCAACCTCTACGAGAGCCGGATCGACAACCTGATCGTGTTCACCTACGAGCCGCCGACCTTCCAGGGCGTGGGCGCGAACGTGGACGAAGCCCGCATCCGCGGCGCCGAGGCGACCTTCGGCACCTCGTTCGCCGGCTTCGACCTGTCCACCCAGCTCAGCTATACGGATCCGCGCGATCGCAGCGGCGGCTTCAACGACGACAACCTGCTGGCCCGCCGCGCGCGCGCCAGCGGCCGCATCGACCTGGATCGCGGCTTCGGCCCGGTGCGCGCCGGCATCACCGTGCAGGGCGCCGGCAGCCGCTACGACGACGCCGCCAACAGCGTGCGCCTGGGCGGCTACGCCACCGCCGACCTGCGCCTGGAGTACGCCTTCCACCGCGACTGGACGCTGCTGGCGCGGGCCGGCAACGTCTTCGACCGCGACTACGAAACCATCGCCTGGTACAACCAGCCCGGCCGCGAGTACGGCCTGACCCTGCGCTGGCGCCCCGCCCCCTGACGCCGGACACCCCCGCTGTAGGAGCGCGCATGGCGCGCTCCTACATGTCGAGGGTGAGGAGATCCTGGAAGCGGTCGATGACGGCCAGGGCGCCGGCGGCGCGCAGGTCGAAGCCGCGGGCGTAGCCGTAGCTGACCAGCACCACCGGCATCCCGGCCGCCTGTCCGGCCAGGAAGTCGGTCTGCGAATCGCCGACCATCAGGCAGCGGCCGGGTTCTACCCGCATCCGTTCGGCCAGGTGCAGCAGCGGGCGCGGATGCGGCTTGCGCTCGGGCAGCGTGCCGGCACCCACCACGCCGGCAAAGCGGCCGGCGATGCCCATGTGTTCGAGCATCGGCGCCACGAAGCGCTCCGGCTTGTTGGTGCACACCGCCATCGACACGCCGCGCCTGTCGAGCTCGGCCAGGGTTTCGGCCACGCCGGGATACAGCCGCGGGCTGCGCAGCAGGCAGTCGCCATAGTGGAGCATGAAGCGCTCCATCAGCACTTCCGCACTGGCGCTGCTGCCGAAGTGCTCCAGCGCGGTTTCCAGCAGCATCCGCGAGCCCTCGCCAATCCAGCTGCGCACCAGCGCCTCGTCGGCCGGGCCCAGGCCCTGCTCGGCGAGCATGCGGTTGACCGCCTCGGCGATGTCGGAAGCGCTGTCGACGAGGGTGCCGTCGAGGTCGAACAGGACGGCGGAAAACGGAAACGGCACGGCTCACTCCGGAAAGGCGGGCCTCCTATTGTAGAAAGTGCGTCCTACATGAAGAGGGCGGGCTGGGTGGGGATTTCTTCGCGGTCACGGAAGCCGGACAGGCCGACGCCGGCGAGCCGGTAGCGGGTGTCCGGCGGCAGCCCCACCCGCTCGCGCAGGGCCAGTGCGATCGCGGCCAGTTCGGCCGCCGACGCGGGTGGAACTTCGGGCGTGTGGCTGCGGGTGAGGATGCGGAAGCGGTCGGTCTTGAGCTTGAGCACCACCGTGCGGGGCACGCGCTCGGTCTTGCGGGTGGCGGCCCAGGTCTTGTCGGCCAGCGCGCGGATCACCTCCTCCAGCGCCTCCAGCGGCAGGTCGGTCTCGAAGGTGTCCTCCGAGGAGATCGACTGCACCGGCTGGTGCGGCTGCACCGGACGCTCGTCGATGCCGCGCGCGCGCTCATGCAGGCGCAGGCCGAAGCTTCCGAAATGCGCCTGCAGCTCCTCGCGCGGAATCTGCCGCAGCTCGCCCACCGTGCGCACGCCCAGCCCCTCCAGCCGGCCCTGCATCACCTTGCCCACGCCCGGTATCTTCGCCACCGGCAGCGGCGTCAGGAAGGCCTCCACCCGTGCCGGCGAAATCACGAACAGCCCGTCCGGCTTGTTCCAGTCCGAGGCGATCTTGGCCAGGAACTTGTTCGGCGCCGCCCCGGCCGACGCGGTCAGCCCGGTCACCTCGCGGATCCGCGCGCGGATCGCCTGGGCGGTGGCGGTGGCGCTGGGCGAAGGGATCTTCGGCGCGGTGACGTCCAGGTAGGCCTCGTCCAGCGACAGCGGCTCCACCAGCTCGGTGTGTTCGCGGAAGATCTCCCGCACCTGCTGCGACACCGCCCGGTAGCGGGTGAAATCCGGCGCCACGTAGATCGCGTCCGGGCACAGCCGCTCGGCGCGCGCCACCGGCATCGCCGAGCGCACCCCGTACGGCCGCGCCTCGTAGGACGCCGCCACCACCACCGAGCGCGCGCCGCGCCAGGCCACCACCACCGGGCGGCCACGCAGCGAGGGGTCGTCGCGCTGTTCAACCGACGCGTAGAACGCGTCCATGTCGATGTGCAGGATCTTGCGCACGCCCCATTATCGGCCGCCGCCGGGCAGCCGGTGCGACCGGATCAGGGTTCGAGGATGCCCGGGATCACGCCCTGCAGCGCGGCCAGCAGCAGCCCGCGATCCAGGCCGGGCTCACGCGTCTCGCGCAGCTTCAGTCCTTCGAACAGGCACTGCAGCACCAGCGCCCGCTGCCGGGCCAGCCCCGGCTCCTGGCCGAACCCTCCCGCTTCCGCATCGCGCGCCAGCCACTCGCACAGCGCCTGGCGCACGGTGGCGTCGTAATCGTCCAGCGCCGCGGCAATCTGCGGGTCGCGGGTGGCCTCGGCGGAGATCTCCAGCAGCAGCGCGGCGTTCATGCCACGCCGGGCGCCGCAGGTGCGGGCGTAGTTGTCGGCCATCAGCGTCGCCAGGTCGGGCCGGTCGCTGAGGCTGATTTCCTCGCGCAGCAGCACCAGCTGCTCTTCCACGATGGCCAGGATGATCGCGCTCTTGTTCTCGAAGTAGCGGTAGATCAGCCCGGCACTCATGTCCGCCGTCTCGGCGATGCTGGCCATGCTGGCGCCGTGGAAGCCGTGCTCGATGAAGCACTGCTGGGCGGCGTCGAGGATGCGCTTGCGCTGGGCCTCGACGCGGGCCGTGCGGGGCTCAGCCATCGCTGCTGCCCGCCGCCGGAATCGCCTCCGGCTCCTTGTCGGCCTTGCGCCCGCCGAACACCTTCTGCACCACCACGAAGAACAGCGGGATGAAGAACACCCCGATCAGGGTGCCCACGATCATGCCGCCCAGCACGCTGGTGCCGATCGCGTTCTGCGCGCCCGAGCCCGCGCCCGTGGACAGCGCCAGCGGCGTCACGCCCAGGCCGAAGGCCAGCGAGGTCATGATGATCGGGCGCAGCCGGTCGCGCACCGCCTGCATGGTGGCCTCGATCAGCTCCATGCCGCTTTCCAGGTTCTGCTTGGCGAACTCCACGATCAGGATCGCGTTCTTGCTCACCAGTCCCACCGTGGTCAGCATCGCCACCTGGAAGTACACGTCGCGATCCAGGCCGAACAGGTTGGCGGCCAGCACCGCGCCCAGGATGCCCAGCGGCGCGGCCAGCAGCACCGCGGTGGGCACCTTCCAGCTCTCGTACAGCGCGGCCAGGCTCAGGAACACGATCAGCAGCGACAGGGTGTACAGCAGCGGGGTCTGGGTACCGGCCTCGCGCTCCTGGTACGACAGCCCGGTCCACTCCACGCCGAAGCCCTGCGGCAGTTCCCCGGCCAGGCGCTCGATCTCGGCCATCGCGTCACCGGTGGACACGCCCGGCGCGGCCTCGCCCTGGATCTCCATCGCCGGCACGCCGTTGTAGCGCTCCAGCCGCGGCGAGCCGTACTCCCAGTGGGTGGTGGCGAACGCGGAGAACGGCACCATCTCGCCCTGGGTGTTCTTCACCGACCACTGGTTGAAGTCCTCCGGCGTCATCCGGAACGGCGCATCGGCCTGGATATAGACCCGCTTGACCCGCCCGCGATCGATGAAGTCGTCGATGTACTGCCCGCCCCAGGCCGCGGCCAGGGTCTGGTTGATCGACGCCTGCGGCAGCGACAGCGCCGCGGCCCGGGCCACGTCCACGTCCACGCGGAGCTGCGGGGTGTCCTCCTGGCCGTTCGGACGCACGTTGACCAGCAGGTCGCTCTGCGCGGCCATGCCCAGCAGCTGGTTGCGCGCGTCCAGCAGGGCCTCGTGGCCCAGGGCCCCGTTGTCCTGGAGGAAGAACGAATAGCCGGCGGCCACGCCCAGCTCCGGCATCGCCGGCGGCGCAAGCACGAAGATCATCGCGTCCTTCACCTGGCTCATCGCCGCCATGCCGCGCTCGGCCACCGCCGCCGCGCTGAGCGAGTCGGCGGCGCGCTCGCCCCAGTCCTTGAGCTTGATGAAGGCCATGCCGTTGTTCTGGCCCATGCCGGCAAAGCTGAAGCCCTGCACCGCCATGGTCGATTCGACCGCATCGGGCTCGTTCTCCAGGAAGTGATCCTCCAGCAGCTTGATCGCCTCGATGGTGCGCTCCTGGGTCGCGCCCACCGGGGTCTGCACCATCGCCATCAGCACGCCCTGGTCCTCATCCGGCAGGAACGAGGTGGGCGCGCGCATGAACAGCAGGCCCATCAGCACCACCATCAGGCCGAAGATCGCCATCGAGCGCCCCGGACGCGACAGGATCCCGCGCACGCCGCGGCGATACTTGCCGCTGGTGTTGTCGAAGCTGCGGTTGAACCAGCGGAAGAAGCGCGCCATGAACCCGGTGCCGCTGTCGTAGTGCTCGCCCTTCTTCAGCGGCTTGAGCATCGTGGCGCACAGCGCCGGGGTCAGCACGATCGCCACCAGCACCGACAGCGCCATCGCGGTCACGATGGTCACCGAGAACTGCTGGTAGATGACGCCGGTGGAGCCACCCATGAAGGCCATCGGCACGAACACCGCCGACAGCACCACGCCGATGCCCACCAGCGCGCCGGTGATCTGATCCATCGACTTGCGCGCCGCCTCAAGGGGCGAGAGCCCCTCCTCGGTCATGATGCGCTCGACGTTCTCGACCACGACGATGGCGTCGTCCACCAGCAGGCCGATCGCCAGCACCATGCCGAACATGGTCAGCATGTTCACCGAGAACCCGAGCACGGCCATCACCCCGAAGGTGCCCAGCAGCACCACCGGCACCGCGATGGTCGGGATCAGGGTGGCGCGGAAGTTCTGCAGGAACAGGTACATGACCAGGAACACGAGGGCGATCGCCTCGATCAGGGTCATGATCACGCTCTTGATCGACACCCGCACGAACGGGGTGGTGTCGAACGGGATCACCGACTCCATCCCCGCCGGGAAGTACGGCTCCAGCTCGGCCAGCGTTGCCTGCACGCCGGCGGCGGTATCCAGCGCGTTGGCGCCGGTGGCCAGGGAGATCGCGATGCCCGTCGTCTGCTGGCGGTTGTAGCGGGAGTCGAACTCGTACATCTCCGTACCCATCTCCACCCGGGCGACGTCGCCCAGGCGCAGCACGGAACCATCCGGCTCGGCGCGCACCACGATGTCGCGGAACTGTTCCGGCGTCTCCAGCCGATCCTGCGCGTTGATGGTGGCGTTGATCATCTGGCCGTCAACGGCCGGCGCGCCGCCCAGGGCGCCGATGGCGACCTGCGCGTTCTGGCCCCGGATCGAGGCCACGACCTCGTCGACCGACAGCGCGTAGGTGTGCAGCTTGTTCGGATCCAGCCAGATGCGCATGGCGTACTTGCCGCCGAACACCTGGATGTTGCCCACGCCGGGCACGCGGCTGAGCGGATCGACGACGTTGGCGTTGACGTAGTCGGCCAGGTCGACCCGATCCATGCTGCCGTCGGTGGACACGAAGCCGACCACCTGCAGGAAGCCGGAGGTGGATTTGGCCACGTTCACGCCCTGCTGCTGTACCGCCTGCGGCAGCAGCGGCATCGCCAGCTGCAGCTTGTTCTGCACCTGCACCTGGGCGATGTCGGGGTCGGTGCCGGTCTCGAAGGTCAGCGAGATGGTGGCGATGCCGTTGGAGGAGGACTGCGACGAGAAGTACATCAGCCCGTCCAGGCCGGTCATGTTCTGCTCGATGACCTGGGTCACCGAGTCGCTCACCACCTGCGCCGAAGCACCCGGGTAGGTGGCGCGGATCTCGACCGCCGGCGGGGCCACGGTGGGGTACATCGACACCGGCAGGCCGGTGATGGCCAGGCCGCCGGCGAGCATGATGACGATTGCGATGACCCACGCGAAGATCGGGCGGTCAATGAAGAAGCGTGCCATGGGGTTCTCCGCTTACTGCTGCGAGGCCGGGGCGTCGGCGGCCGGTTCGGCCGCATCGGGGTGCGCGGCCGGCGCCGCGTCTTCGGCGGCGGGCGCGGGCGCTGCCGGCTGGGCCGGCGCCTGGCCGGCCTCGAACGGCACCGCCTGTACCGGGATGCCAGGCTGGATCTTCTGCAGGCCTTCCACCACCACCCGGTCACCGGCGGCCAGGCCGTCCTCGACCAGCCACTGGTCGCCGATGGTGCGGCTGACCGTGACCGGCCGGTTCTCCACCACGCCCTCGGCGTTGACCAGCATCACGCTGGTGTTGCCCTTGGGGTCGCGGGCCACGCCGCGCTGCGGCACCAGCACCGCGTCCTGGCGCACGCCGGCGCCGACCACCGCGCGCACGTACATGCCGGGCATCAGGATGTGGTCGGGATTGTCCACCACCACCCGCAGGCCGAAGCTGCCGGTGGACGGATCCACGCTGACCTCCGAGAAGGCGAGCGTGCCCTGGTGCGGGAACGGGGTGCCGTCCTCCAGCAGGATCGTGACCGGCAGTTCGGAGCCGTTCTCAAGCCGCCCGGAGGCCAGTTCGCGGCGCAGATCCAGCAGCTCGCTGGCGGACTGGGTGAGGTCGACGTGGATCGGGTCGAGCTGCTGGATGGTGGCCAGCGCCTGTGCCTGGGCCGCCGTCACCAGCGCGCCGGCGGTCACCGAGGAGCGGCCGATGCGGCCGGAGATCGGCGCGGTGATGCGGGCGCGGCCCAGGGTGACGTTGGCGGCGTCCAGCGAGGCGCGCGCGGCGCCGACCTCGGCCTGCGCCTGGCGCGCGGCGGCCTCGGCATTCTCCAGCTCCTGCGCGGAGATGTAGCGGGTGCCGGCAAGCTGCTGCATCCGGCTTTCCAGCGAGCGCGCGTTGACCAGCGCGGTCTCGGCGCGGGCGAGCTGGGCGCGGGCGCTGGCGGCGGTGGCCTGGTAGTCGGCGGCGTCGATCCGGTACAGCGGCTCGCCCTCCTTCACCACCGTGCCCTCGGTGAACAGGCGCTCCTCGATGATCCCGTTCACCTGCGGGCGCACTTCGGCGACCAGATAGGCGTTGGTGCGGCCCGGCAGCTCACGGGTCAGGGTGACGGTCTCCGCGTCCAGGGTCACCACCGACACCTCCGGCGGCGGCGGCTGCGCGGCCTCCTCGTCTCCACCACAGGCCACCAGGGCGAGGGACATGAACAGGGGAATGGCCAGGCGGAAGGCGGGTGTGCGCATGGGGGAGGCTCGATCGGGAAAAGGAAAACCGCCGGGCGTGATCCCGGCGGCGCGAGATAGAATGAACGATCATTCTTTTTTTGTCAAAGCGGATTTTGCAACGCAGCATCCGCGTTCAGGTTCGGCGCCTCCCCCGGCGCCAGCCGTGGCGGGTCAGGGCCCGCCGCGCCTCATCCGAGCGATTCGATGTGCTCGATCATCCGCTGGCGGGCGGCCTCGTCCGGCAGCCGGCCCATGGCCGCGCCCATGTTGTCGACCAGGTGCTTCGGATTGCTGGTGGCCGGGGTGGCGGCGGTCACCGCCGGGTGCGAGACCACGAACTTGAGGAAGAACTGGCCCCAGGTGGCGATGTCGTACTCGGCGGCCCAGTCCGGCACCTGCCTGCCTTCCACCTGCTGCCACAGCCGGGTGCGTCCGAACGGCGCGTACACCAGCACCGCGATCCCGCGCTCGGCGGCCAGCGGGAAGATGGTCTGCTCCATGGTGCGGTTGTCGACCGCATAGTCCACGCCGATGAAGTCCAGCGGCTCGCTGCGCATCAGCGCCTCCAGCGCGCCATAGGTCCTGGACGAGGTGGTGGTGACGCCCACGTAGCGCAGCCGGCCCTCCTGCTTGTACTCCCGCAGGATCGGCAGCTGGGTGGCCACGTCGGCCATGTTGTGCACCTGGATCAGGTCGACCGGATCCTTGCCGACATGGGCGAAGGACTGCTCCACCTGCGCGCGCGCCGCCTCCGGGTCGGCCCCGTCGTCGCTGCCGCGCGGCACCACGTTGAGCTTCGTGGCCCAGAAGATCTTTTCGGCCAGGCCGCTGTTGCGGGCGACGTTGCCGGCGACCTCCTCGGCCGCGCCGTAGCTGGGCGCGGTGTCGAACACCCGGCCGCCCTGCTCCACCAGCGCCTGCAGCACCTCGCGGATGCGATCGACGTTGCCCTCCCCGGCGATGCGGGAGAACGAGGCCGAGCTGCCCAGCCCCACCACCGGCAGCCGTTCGCTGGTGCCGGGGATCACCCGCGTGATCAGTTCGCGCGGGCTGTCGTCTGCCAGCAGCAGCCCGGGCTTGATGGCCAGCGTCACGCCGGCCAGGGCGGACAGCTTCAGGTATTGGCGTCGGGTGATCATCGCGGGATCCCGCTGTGCGGATGAACCCCGGTTTTACCACAGGCCGGCGGGCGGCAGCGGCATCTAGCGCTTTATCGGCCGCGGGGCAGGCCCCGGCCACGCATTCACGGCACATCAATGTATTCCAACGCCAGCTGAAGGGCCGCCGGAGCAGCGGCAAGGAGGCGGTATATATTCGAAGCCCCACGCAAGGAGAGACTGCAATGCTTTCGACCAAACGACAGATGACGACGGTGCGTATGCTCGGCGTGGCGGCTGTTGCCGCCGTGGGCCTTGCCGGCTGCGCCACCTATGACGCCGAGTTCGCAACGATCAACTCGCGCCTCGACCAGCTCGACAGCCGGGTGCAGGGGGCGGCCCAGAGCGCCGAATCCGCCAACCAGTCCGCCCAGCAGGCCAACCAGCGGCTGGATCAGATCGAAAGCCGCGTCCAGCAGCTCGAAACGGCGCCGCGCCGGACGCCGCGCGGCTAACCGCTTTGCATCGTCCGATCCGCACCGGTATCCCCCGCGCGCCGCGCATCACCCGCGGCGCGCTGGTATTGGCGCTGGCGTGCGCCGGCTTCGGCCTCGCCAACGCGGGGGAGGCCGCCGCCCAGCCGGCGGTCGCCGCCGACCAGCTTCCGCCAGGCCAGGACGTGTCCGACACGGTGATCGAGCTTGCGGGCTGGGTGGTCGCAAGCAATGACAGCCAGGGCTATCCGTTCGCGATCATGGACAAGGACGCGGCGCAGATCCTGGTGTTCGACGGTGACGGCCGGCTGCGCGGTGCGGCACCCGGGCTGTTCGGCTCGGCGACGGGGGATCACACGGCCCCCGGCATTGCCGGACTGGCGCTGCGCGAGATCCCGGGCCGGGATCGCACGACGCCCGCCGGCCGCTTCGTGGGCGGCTACGGCCCGTCGATCGACGCCGGGCGCGTGCTGTGGGTGGACTACGATTCCGCGGTCTCCATCCACCCCACCGCCACCGGCGTCCCGTCCGAAAATCGCCCCGAACGCCTGGCCTCGGCTTCGCCCGACGACAACCGCGTCACCCATGGGTGCATCAACGTCGAGCCGGGGTTCTACGAGCGGATCATGCAGCCGACGTTCGAACGGGGCGGCGTGTTCTACATCCTGCCCGATACGATGTCGCTGGCGGAGGCCTTCCCCGAGTTCGCGCAAAGCCGTGCGAATGCAAAAGACGGCGGGTAACGCGCTCAACGCCCACATCGAATAGCGCCAGGGAGCCAGACAGGCGCTCTGGCCCGCTCAGGCCGGGCGCCGCCAGGCCAGGCAGCGGTTGTTGGCGGGCATGGCGATATCCGCCTCCAGCCGCAGGCCCGCTTCGCCGGCCAGCGCATCGACCGCCTCGATGTCGCGGATGCCCGACTGCGGATCGCGCGCCTTCAGCCACGCATCGAACTCGCGGTTGCTGTCGCTGGTGTAATCGCCGCCATAGCTGAAGGGGCCGTACGCCACCAGGGTGCCGCAGGGCGCATCGGCCAGCGCCTGCCCCACCCCGCGGAAGAAGGCCTGCACCCCGTTCCAGCCCATGATGTGCAGGGTGTTGGCGGTGAACACCGCGTCCGCCCGTACCACCGGCCACGGCTGCAGCACGTTCAGCGCCAGCGGCGCCGGCGTGTTTGGCAGGCGCGCTTCGTCCAGCCAGGCGCGGATGCCCGGCAGGTTGTCCGCCACGTCGCTCGCCTGCCACTGCAGCCACGGCATGGCCCGGGCGAAATACACCGCGTGCTGGCCGGTGCCGCTGCCGATCTCCAGCACCCGCCGGCGGTCGGCGAAGTGCTCGCGCAGCACTTCGAGGATGGGATCGCGGTTGCGGTCGCAGGCGGGGGCGTGGGGCAGCGGCCTGGAAACGCCGTTGCTCAACGCACCCGCTCCGCCGCGCTGGCTTCGCGCGCGGCGCGGAACTCGCTGTCCTCATCCCACGCGGGCCAGGCGTCGGCGTTGGCGACGTCGCGCAGCAGCCGCAGCACCACTTCGGTGTCTTCGGTCGGGCCGCGCATGTCCCACCAGTCGCCGAACTCGTCGCCGGGCTGGTGGTAGTGCCTGTCGAAATATTCGGCGCGCGCGGCCAGGCCGCCTTCCACGCCGCCGTCGAGCTGATCCATGCCGGGACCGACGGTGATCGCCGGCACGCCGGCCTGGGCGAAGGCGAAGTGATCGGCGCGGTAGAAGAAGCCGGCCTCCAGGTTCGGGTCCGGCGAGTAGCCGCGGCCCAGCGCTTCGGCGGCGGCCACCAGGTCGCGCTCCAGCGACACCTTGCCCAGGCCCCAGCTGGAGATGTCGCGGGTCGGCCCGTCGGGGCTCCACATCTCCATGTTGATCGCGGCGGCGGTAGTGGCCAGCGGGCGCAGCGGGTTGGCCGCGTACCAGGTGGCGCCGAGCAGGCCGCTCTCCTCCGCGGTCAGGGCGATGAACAGCACGCTGCGCGCCGGCGGCGAGCCTTCGGCCATGACCCGTGCGATCTCGATCATCGAGGCGATGGCGGTGGCGTTGTCGACCGCGCCGTTCATGATCGCGTCGCCATCCGCGTCCGGCTCGCCGATGCCGAAGCTGTCCCAGTGGCCGGACACGATCACGGTCTCGTCGGCGCGCCCGCCTCCGGGCAGCAGACCGAGCACGTTGTCGGTGCTGATGCGGCCGCGCTCGACCTGGAACGCGGTGGAGAACGTGGCATCTCCCAGCGCGTGGGCGCGGAAGCCGTGCTGCTGCGCGGCGCGTTTTGCGTCTTCGAAGTCCAGCCCGGCATCGGCGAACAGGCGCTCGGCCGTGGCGCGCTGGATCCAGCCACGCACCCGCAGGTGATGCTCGGCGGCGTCCTCGCGCACGATGTCGAACTGCGGCGCCGCGCGCCCGTTGCGCACGGTGGCCCACGGGTACGCCGCCGGCTCGGTCTCGTGCACGATCAGCACACCCGCCGCGCCGCGCCCGGCCGCCTCGAGGTACTTGTAGACCCAGCGCCCGTACCAGGTCATGGCCGGGCCGCCGAAGCGGCCGGGTTCGGTCTCGAAGTCCGGGTCGTTGACCAACACCAGCACCAGCTTGTCGGTGACGTCCATGCCGGCGTAGTCGTCCCAGTCCAGCTCCGGCGCGGTGATGCCGTAGCCGGCGAACACCACCGGCAGGTTCCGCAGGTCGACATTGCCGTCCGGGTGCAGGGTCTCCAGCGCGATGTCCTCGCCGTTGGCCAGCTCCCGGGTTTGGCCGCCGACCGTGAACGACGCCGCCACCGGCCCGGCGATCTCCGTGCGCTCCAGCGTCACCGCCTGTGTCCAGCCGCCGTCCTCGCCGGCCGGCTGCAGCCCGACGGCGGCGAACTGCTCGCTGATGTACGCAACCGTCTTTTCCTCGCCCGGGGTGGCCGGCGCGCGGCCTTCGAATTCATCGGAGGCGAGAATGCGAAGGTGCGCGGCGAGGTTGTCGCCGCTGATTTCGCCCGGCGCCACCTCGGCCGATGGCGTATCCGGGATAACCGGCGCGGCCGCGTCCAGCGGCGCCTCGTTGCCGCAGGCTGCCAGCGCCAGGCCCGCCAGGGCCGCGGCGAAGGTGCGCAGGGGAATACGCGTCATCGCATCGCTCATCCGGTTCAGGGACAACCATTGTGCCCCAGCCGCCGGTCGCGATGCGGCGGGTCAGGGGCCGCCTTCCGGCCCTTCCGGCTCCAGCTTGGGCGGCAGGGCGAAGCAGTCGATGAAGCGCCGCGCCAGCCTGCGGCCGCCCTGCAGGCGCAGCCGGCCGTCGGCTTCGGCCTGTTCCAGCGGGTGCTTGCCGTAGACCAGGGTGGCGAAGGTGGTGGTGTCGGTGTCGAACACCACGTCGGCGGCTTCCGGCTCGCCGCGGGCGATCTCCAGGCCGTCCGGCGACAGCCGGCCGACGAAGACGCTGTCGGAAAAACGAAAGCCCACGGTCATCGACAGCGGCTTGCGGTCGGGCCTGAGCATGGTTCGCAGCGACAGCATCGCCGACACCGGCGAGAGTGGCAGCATCGGGTCGTGGCACGGCGAGCGCACCGCCCAGCGTCCCATCGCCTGGAAGATCGGCTCCGCCTCCAGGCCCCACCCGGTCAGCTCATAGACCTGGGCCGCGGCCGGCGGCGGCAGCTTGCGCCGACGCACGATCCCCGACCGCTCCAGTCCTTCCAGCCGCTGGGTCAGCACGTTGGCGCTGATGCCGGGCAGGTCGGCGCGCAGGTCGGAGAACCGGCGCGGCCCCAGCATCAGCTCGCGCATCACCAGCAGCGCCCAGCGCTCGCCCACGAACTCCAGCGCCAGCGCGGTGCCGCAGGCGTCCTGGTACCAGCGCTTCGGCGCGCGCCCTGCGGCTATCGTTTTCTTTTCCAACTTCATGGTTGTTTTTTATAACTTTCAGCGAATATCATCAAGCCTGCGCCCGGAGGTAGTCCCAAGTGTGATGTGTGCCGGCAAGAAAATACAAAGCAATCCTGCGCTTATGCCGAGGGGACGGATCTCCCAATGCGTGAATGGCGTCGAGCATGGCCTGATCACTTGGCAGGCCGTTTATGTGCATGGTCCGGATGTACTGACTCCAGACCGGCTCGTCAGGCATGGGGTGGCACCGAATCAGGCTTGTCGCCACAGACTTCGTTATTTTCTACAGACTTAATTTATTAGGTTCACCTCAACACCCGCTTCTAGCGGCTACTCCACCGTCACCGACTTGGCCAGGTTCCTCGGCTTGTCCACGTCGGTGCCGCGGGCCAGCGCGGTGTGATACGCGAGCATCTGCACCGGGATGGTGTGCACGATCGGGCTGAGCACGCCGATGTGGCGCGGCGTGCGGATCACGTACACGCCCTCGGACTCGCCGAACTGGCTGTCGGCGTCGGTGAAGACGTACATCTGGCCGCCGCGCGCGCGCACTTCCTGGACGTTGGACTTCACCTTCTCCAGCAGCAGGTCGTTGGGCGCGATCACCACCACCGGCATCTGGTCGTCCACCAGCGCCAGCGGGCCGTGCTTGAGCTCGCCGGCCGGATAGGCCTCGGCGTGGATGTAGGAGATTTCCTTGAGCTTGAGCGCGCCTTCCATCGCAATCGGGAAGTGCACGCCGCGGCCCAGGAACAGCGCGTGGTCCTTCGCCGCGAAATGGCCGTGGGCCCAGGCCTTCACCTGCGGCTCCAGGTTCAGCGCGTGCTGCACGCTGCCGGGCAGGTGGCGCAGGTCTTCCAGGTACGCGGCCTCCTTGTCCTCCGGCAGCCGGCCCTTGAGCTTGGCCAGGGTGACGGCAAGCGCGAACAGCGCCACCAGCTGGGTGGTGAAGGCCTTGGTGGAGGCCACGCCGATCTCGGCGCCGGCGCGGGTCAGGAACACCAGCCGGCTCGCGCGCGGGATGGTGCTCTCGGGCACGTTGCAGATCGACAGCGTGCGCTCCTGGCCCAGTGATTTGGCGTACTTGAGCGCCTCCATGGTGTCGAGCGTTTCGCCCGACTGGGAGATGGTGACCACCAGGTGCTTCGGGTTGGCCACCGCATTGCGGTAGCGGTACTCGCTGGCGATCTCCACGCTGCAGGGAACCCCGGCGATGTCCTCGATCCAGTAGCGCGCCACCGAGCCGGCGTAGAAGCTGGTGCCGCAGGCGAGGATCTGCACGCCCTCGATGTCCTTGAGCACGTCCTCGGCGTCGGCGCCGAACAGCTCGGGCACGAACGCGCCGGCGTCGATGATCGCCTCGATGGTGTCGCCCAGCGCGCGCGGCTGCTCGTGGATCTCTTTTTGCATGTAGTGGGCGTGCGGGCCCAGCTCCAGCGAGGCCAGCGAGACGTCGGACAGGTGCTCCTGGCGATCGATGGTGGCGCCATCGGCATCGAAGACCTGCACGCCGGCGCGGGTGAGCTCGGCGGTGTCGCCATCTTCCAGGAAGATCACCCGGCGCGTGGCCTGCACGATCGCCGAGACGTCGGAGGCGATGAAGTTCTCGCCTTCGCCCAGGCCCACCAGCAGCGGGCAGCCCATGCGCGCAACCACCATGCGGCCCGGCTCCTTGCGGCTGACCACGGCCAGCGCATAGGCACCGTGCAGCTCCCTGGCCGCGCGCTGCAGCGCGGCCAGCAGGTCATCGCCACCTTCCAGGTAGTGATGGATGAGGTGGGCGATGACCTCGGTGTCGGTCTGCGACTCGAACGCGTAGCCGAGCGCCTTCAGCCGCTCGCGCTGCTCCTCGTGGTTCTCGATGATGCCGTTGTGCACCAGCGCCACGCCGTGGCTGATGTGCGGATGGGCGTTGGACTCGGTGACGCCGCCGTGTGTGGCCCAGCGGGTGTGGCCGATGCCCAGGCTGGCCTGGAGATTCTCATCGACGGCGGCGGCTTCCATTTCCGACACGCGGCCGGTGCGGCGCACGCGGCGGATGTCGTCGCCCTCGACCACGGCGATGCCGGCCGAGTCGTAACCCCGGTATTCCAGGCGCTTGAGTCCTTCGACCAGGACGGGGACGACATCGCGATCGGCAATCGCACCAACAATTCCACACATGGAGACAGCACTTCCCTTGTTCGCAAGGCGCCAATTGTAACCGCAGCGGGTGTCCGGGCGGACGCGTCCGCGGCCCGGACGGACACCGCAGGAGCGATAAAAAATACTGCTCAATCAACATCTTGGATACTGGCATGCATCCTGCGTAGTTCCAAGGGCCACGCCCCTGACGACAGCTGAAGCAACAATGCCACGACCCGGACAGATCCAGGACACCTCCGCCCAGGACACGGTGCTGGACACTGCGCCCACGCCGCGCCAGCGCCTGCAGCGCTGGCTGCTGCCGGCGGTGGGCGCGCTGGTGGTGCTGGGGCTGCTGGCATGGACGATCTCGGCCTGGAGCGCCGGCGCCCGCTCCCATGACGGCGCGCGGATCCGCGTGGCCGAAGTGGCGCGCGGCGGCCTGGTGCGCGACATCGCCGCCGACGGCCGGGTGATCTCGGCCAACAGCCCCACCCTGTACGCGATCGCCGGCGGCACGGTGAGCCTGCAGGTGGTCGCCGGCGACCGGGTGGAGCGGGGCCAGGTGCTGGCCGAGATCGACAGTCCGGAGCTGCGCAGCCAGCTGGTGCAGGAGCAGTCCACCCTGGCCAGCCTGGAGGCCGAGGCCGACCGCGCGGACCTGGATGCGCGCATCGTCCGATCCAGCGCGCGCAAGCTGGTGGAGCAGGCCGAAGTGGAGCGCGTGGCCGCCCAACGCGACGTGGAGCGCTACGAGCGCGCCTTCGAAGGCGGCGCGGTGGCCGAGGTCGACCTGGCCCGCGCGCGCGACCGGCTCAAGAGCGCGCAGATCGGGCTGGAGTCGGCCAACGAGGACTACAGCCTGCAGGGCCAGGGCTCGGGCCTGGACACCCGCAACCGCCAGCTGCTGGCCGAGCGCCAGCGCGCGGTGGTGGCCGAAGTCCAGCGCCAGGTCGATGCCCTCACCCTGCGCTCGCCGTTCGAGGGCCAGGTCGGCCAGGTGCAGGTGGAGCAGTGCCTGATCAACCTGCTGCGCAACGCCCACGAATCCGGCTCGCCGGCCTCGCAGGTGCGGCTGGAGCTGCGCCGGCTGCCCGACGCCTGGCGGATCGAGGTGCTCGACCGCGGCAGCGGCATGAACGATGCCGTGCTGGCCAACGCGCTGCTGCCGTTCTACTCGACCAAGCGCAACGGCACCGGCCTGGGCCTGGCCCTGGCGCGCGAGATCTGCGAGGCCCACGGCGGCCGGATCGCCCTGCAGAACCGCGAAGGCGGCGGGCTGAGGGTCGGCCTCACCTTCCCGGGCTGAAAACCGGACGGGATGATCGGCCCTGACGGATGATCGGCCCTTGGGGGTAGGAGCGCGTCTTACGCGCGAAGCCGCGTGACGGATCGCGTGGGACGTGGCTTCGGATGCCGCACCGGTTCCGATGCTTCGCGCCGCGCCAGCGTTCACGCGGCTTCGCGCGCATGGCGCGCTCCTATTTCTTCTTCGGGCGTTCCCAGCCTTCGACCGTCGTCTGGCGGGCGCGGGCGATGGCCAGGGTGTCGTCCGGCACGTCGGCGACGATGGTGGAGCCGGCGGCGGTGGTGGCGCCCTTGCCGATGGTCACCGGCGCCACCAGCGAGGCGTTGGAGCCGATGAAGGCGCCGTCGCCGATCACCGTCTTCGACTTGTTGGCGCCGTCGTAGTTGCAGGTGATGGTGCCGGCACCGATGTTGGCGCCCGCGCCGACGGTGGTATCGCCCAGGTAGGTGAGGTGGCCGGCCTTGCTGCCCACGCCCACGACGCTGTTCTTGATCTCCACGAAGTTGCCCACCATCGCGCCGTCGGCCAGCACCGTGCCCGGCCGCAGGCGCGCGAACGGGCCGATGCGCACCGCGCCCTCGGTCACCGCGCCCTCCAGGTCGCAGTGCGCCCGCACCTCGGTGCCCAGGGTCAGTTTGACGTCGCGCAGCCGGCAGAAGGGCCCGATGCGCACCCCATCGCCCAGTTCCACCCGGCCTTCGAGCACCACGTCCACGTCGATTTCCACGTCGTTGCCGACGATGACCTCGCCGCGGATGTCCACCCGCGCCGGGTCTGCGAAGCGCACGCCCCGGCGGCACAGTTCACGCACCTGGCGCAGCTGGAACGCGCGCTCCAGCTGGGCCAGCTGCCAGGGGTCGTTGGCACCCTCGGCCTCCACCGGGTCGTCGATCATCACGATCTCGGCCGAACTGAATTCGTCCGCGGCCAGGGCGAACACGTCGGTCAGGTAGTACTCGCCCTGGGCGTTGTCGTTGGACACCGCGCCCAGCCAGCGCTTGAGCGCGGTGGACTCGGCGGCGAGGATGCCAGTGTTGACGATGCTGATGGCGCGCTGTTCGTGGCTGGCGTCCTTCTCCTCCACCACTGCCGCCACGTGTCCCTCCGAATCACGCACCACGCGGCCGTAGCCGGTGGGATCCTGAAGTTCGGCCACCAGCACCGCCAGCCGCGTTTCGCGCTCGTCGGCGACCAGCCTGCGCAGGGTATCGGTGGTGATCAGCGGCACGTCGCCGTACAGCACCAGCACTTCGGCGCCGTCCGGAACCGCAGACAGCGCCTGCTGCACGGCGTGGCCGGTGCCCAGGCGCTCGGCCTGCTCGGCCCACTGCAGGCCGGCCTGGCCTTCGAATGCCGCCTGCACCTGGTCGCCGCCGTGGCCGTACACGATGTGGATGGCCGCCGGGCCCAGCCCGCGCGCGGCATCGACCACGTGCGCCAGCATCGGCCGGCCGGCGACCTTCTGCAGCACCTTGGGCAGCGTGGAACGCATGCGCTTGCCTTCGCCGGCAGCGAGGATGATGACGTGGAGGGGTGCGCTCATGACGGCTCCGTGCAGGTTGAATGCGGGATTCTAACGGGGTGCGCTGCTAGGATGCCGCGATTCCCTGAAGGCGCCCTCAATCCTTGAGCCTGCTGCGGCAATCGCGTTCCTACCTGGTGATCGGTGGCCTGCAGTGGCTGCTGGACTGGACGGTGATGGTGGCGCTCAGCCACGCCGGGATCCCGGTGCGCCAGGCCAACGTGGCCGGCCGCGTGTGTGGCGCCCTGCTCGGCTTCTGGGCCAACGGCAAGATCACCTTCGCCGGCGAGGACACCGCGCTGGGGCGCGTGCAGCTGCAGCGCTTCGTCGTGCTGTGGATCGGCACCACCATCGTCAGCACCTGGGCCATCGGCCGGGTGGACGACGTGCTCGGGCTGAAATGGGCCTGGCTGGCCAAGCCGCTGGTGGAGCTGGGCCTGGCGGCGGTCGGGTTCACGCTGTCAAAGCACTGGGTCTACCGGCGCTGAGGCGCGCACCATCGGCAGCACCAGCTCCAGCGGCAGGGCCGGCACGGTGCCGCGGTGGCCGCGGATGGTTTCGGCACGGAACATCGAGTTGAGGATCGCCTCCTCGGTGGCCTCGGCCACGGCCACGAACATCCCGGTCATGGCGTCATTGGACAGCGTGGCCGGCGCCAGCACCGCAAGTCCCGGCGCGCGCCGGCTCTGGCGGGCGGTGGAGAAGGCGATCACGTAGTCACCCGAGCCGTTGGACATCGAAGCACCGGTGCGCGCCAGGCCAACGATCGCGCGCGAGGCCAGGCGCCCGAGCTGGCGCGCATCCAGCGGCGCGTCGGTGGCGACCACGATCATGATGCTGCCGTCGCCATCGGCGACGGGGGTCTCGCCCCCGGACTGCAGGTAATGCGCCGGATCGGGAAGACGGCCCCCGACCGGCACGCCCGCCACCACCAGTTCGCCGCCGTAGTTGCTCTGCACCAGCACGCCCACGGTGTACTCGCCGCCGGTGGCGGGAACCCGCCGCGAGCTGGTGCCGATGCCGCCTTTCCAACCGAATGCGACCGTCCCCGCGCCCGCGCCCACTGCGCCCTCGCGGACATCATCGATGGAAGCCGACTCCAGCGCCCGCACCACGTGCTCCGGCCGCAGCGGCCGGGCGCGGATGTCGCTCAGGAAGCCATCGTTGGTCTCGCCCACCACCGGGTTGACCGAGCGCACCTGCTCCATGCCCGGCCGCGCCAGCTGCCAGTCCACCATGGCGTCGGCGGCCTTCCACACGCCGAGGGTGCCGGTGAGCAGGATCGGCGTCTCCAGCTCGCCCAGCTCGCGCACCTGGGTCACGCCGAGCAGCTTGCCGAAGCCGTTGGCGACGTGGATCGCCGCCGGCACCCGCTCGTGGAACAGGTCGCCGCCGTGAGGCAGGATCGCGGTGACGCCGGTGCGGATCGTCCCGTCTTCGTCATCCAGGGTCGCGTGGCCGACGGCAACGCCCTCCACGTCGACGATGGCGTTGCGCGGGCCGGTGGGCAGGGTGCCGATGACCACGCCGGCGTCCCTGGCACGCGGACGTTCGCCGGGGGCCATGTCCTGCGCCTGGGCTGCCAGAGGCGCCAGCGCGACGGCCAGCAGGAGCAAAAGCCGGATCATCCCGCGAACCTAGCCCCCGACACGAAGATCCGCAACCACGGGTAGGAGCGCGCCATGCGCGCTCCTACAGAGGAGAGGCAATCCGGAGGGTTGCCGGGAAAAGAAAACGCCGGCGCGGGGCCGGCGTTCGGACGGGGTGCAACTGCCCGTCGCCTCAGTGCTTGAGGTTCTTGCGCAGCCGCTCCAGCGCCTGCAGCTGGGCGGTGATCTCGGCCAGCTTCTGCTGGGCCTCGGCGATGTCCATCGCCTCGCCGCGGCCGGCGAGCACGCGCTCGGCCTCTTCCTTGGCCGCCTTCACCGCGGCCTCGTCGATCTCGTCGGCGCGGATCGCGGTGTCGGCCAGGATCGTCACCACCTGCGGCTGCACCTCCAGGATGCCGCCGCCGATGGCGAAGTCCAGCTTGCTGCCGTCGGCCTGGGTGACCACGACCTTGCCGGGCTTGAGGCGGGTGATCAGCGGCGCGTGGCGCGGGGCGATGCCCAGCTCGCCCATCTCGCCGGTGGCGACGACGAGCGTGGCCTCGCCGCGGAAAATCTCGGCCTCGGCGCTGACGATGTCACAGCGGATGGTGGTCATGGGCCTGCCTTCTTACGCCTTCTCGGCGATCTTGGCGGCCTTCTCGACCGCCTCGTCGATGCTGCCGACCATGTAGAACGCCTGTTCCGGCAGGTGGTCGTACTCGCCCTCGACGATGCCCTTGAAGCCGCGGATGGTTTCCTTCAGCGGCACGTACTTGCCCGGCGAGCCGGTGAACACCTCGGCCACGTGGAAGGGCTGGCTGAAGAAGCGCTCGATCTTGCGCGCGCGCGACACGGCCTGCTTGTCCTCTTCGCTCAGCTCGTCCATGCCCAGGATCGCGATGATGTCCTTGAGCTCCTTGTACTTCTGCAGGGTCGACTGCACCTTGCGGGCGACCTCGTAGTGCTCGGTGCCGATCACGTTCGGATCCAGCTGGCGCGAGGTGGAATCCAGCGGATCCACCGCCGGGTAGATACCCAGCGAGGCGATGTCGCGGCTGAGCACCACGGTCGCGTCCAGGTGGGCGAAGGTGGTGGCCGGCGACGGGTCGGTCAGGTCGTCGGCGGGCACGTACACGGCCTGGATCGAGGTGATCGAGCCGGTCTTGGTGGAGGTGATGCGCTCCTGCAGCACGCCCATTTCCTCGGCCAGGGTCGGCTGGTAGCCCACCGCCGACGGCATGCGGCCCAGCAGCGCCGAGACCTCGGTGCCGGCCAGGGTGTAGCGGTAGATGTTGTCCACGAACAGCAGCACGTCCTTGCCCTTGCCGCTGGCGTCCTTCTCGTCGCGGAAGTACTCGGCCATGGTCAGGCCGGTCAGCGCGACGCGCAGGCGGTTGCCCGGCGGCTCGTTCATCTGGCCGTAGACCATCGCCACCTTGTCCAGGACGTTGGAGTCTTTCATCTCGTGGTAGAAGTCGTTGCCCTCGCGGGTACGCTCGCCCACGCCGGCGAACACCGACAGGCCCTCGTGCGCCTTGGCGATGTTGTTGATCAGCTCCATCATGTTGACGGTCTTGCCCACGCCGGCGCCGCCGAACAGGCCGACCTTGCCGCCCTTGGCGAACGGGCACATCAGGTCGATGACCTTGATGCCGGTTTCCAGCAGCTCGTTGGCCGCGGACTGATCCTCGTAGGACGGCGCGGCGCGGTGGATTTCCCAGTTGGCGCTGGCGTCGACCGGGCCGGCCTCGTCGATCGGGCGGCCGAGCACGTCCATGATGCGGCCCAGCGTGCCTTCGCCGACCGGCACCGAAATGGCGCTGCCGGTGTTGGTGGCCACGAGGTTGCGCTTCAGGCCGTCGGTGGAACCCAGCGCGATCGTGCGCACGACGCCGTCGCCCAGCTGCTGCTGCACTTCAAGCGTGATCTCGGTGCCGTCCACCTTCAGCGCGTCGTACACGTTCGGCACGCTGTCGCGCGGGAACTCGACGTCGACGACGGCGCCGATGATCTGGACGATCTTGCCCTGGTTGCTCATTTGTGGAACTCCACTGACTCTGTTTGATTCGTTGATGATTGATCAGACCGCCGCCGCGCCGCCGACGATCTCCGAGATTTCCTGGGTGATCGCTGCCTGCCTGGCCTTGTTGTAGGACAGGTTGAGGGTGTCGATCAGCTTGTTGGCGTTGTCGCTGGCGGCCTTCATTGCCACCATGCGCGCGGCGTGTTCGGAGGCCACGTTCTCCATCACCGCCTGGTACACCAGCGATTCGATGTAGCGCGTGAGCACGTGGCCGAGCACGCCTTCCGGATCCGGCTCGTAGATGTAGTCCCAGTCGTGCCGGGCCACCTTCTCCTCGGAAGCCGGCAGCGGCAGCAGCTGGTCGAACGCAGCGCGCTGCACCATCGTGTTCACGAAGTCGTTGTAGACCAGGTACACGCGATCCACGTTGCCTTCGTTGTAGGCGTCGAGCATGACCTTGATCACGCCCACCAGTTGCTCCACCTGCGGGGTGTCGCCCAGGTGGGTGACGGTGGCGAGCATGTTCACCTTGATCCGGCGGAAGTAGGTGGTCGCCTTCTGGCCGATGGTGACCAGGTCGACCTCCACCCCGTTCTCCTGGTGCTTGCGGAACTCGCCCAGCAGCTTGCGGAACAGGTTGTTGTTCAGGCCGCCGGCCAGGCCGCGGTCGGACGACACGATCACGTAGCCGACCCGCTTCACGTCCTCGCGCTCGACCAGGTACGGGTGCTGGAACTCCGAGTTGGCCTGGGCCAGGTGGCCGATGAGCTGCTTCATCGCGCGCGCGTACGGGCGCGACTCGCGCATGCGCTCCTGCGCCTTGCGGATCTTGGAGGCCGAGACCATTTCCAGCGCGCGCGTCACCTTGCGGGTGTTCTGCACGCTCTTGATCTTGGTCTTGATTTCTCTGCCGCCTGCCATCTAACTCGCTCCGCTCGTCGGGGTTACCAGGTACCAGCCACGCCGGTTCAGTACGAACCGGTCTTCTTGAAGTCCTCGATGCCGGCCTTGAACGCGCTCTCGATCTCGTCGTTCCAGGCGCCGCTGTCGTTGACCTTCCCGATCAGCTCGCCGGCGGTGTTCTCGAAGTGCGCGTGCAGCGCCTCCTCGAAGCTGCCGATACGGTTCACCGGCACGTCGTCCATGTAGCCCTTGTCAACCGCGTAGATCGACAGCGCCTGGTGGAACACGCTCATCGGCGCGTACTGCTTCTGCTTCATCAGCTCGGTCACGCGCTGGCCGCGCTCGAGCTGCTTGCGGGTGGCGTCGTCCAGGTCGGAGGCGAACTGGGCGAAGGCCGCCAGCTCGCGGTACTGGGCCAGGGCGATACGGATGCCGCCCGACAGCTTCTTCATGATCTTGGTCTGGGCCGAGCCACCCACGCGCGACACCGAGATGCCGGCGTTCACGGCCGGGCGGATGCCGGCGTTGAACAGGTCGGTTTCCAGGAAGATCTGGCCGTCGGTGATCGAGATCACGTTGGTCGGCACGAACGCGGACACGTCGCCGGCCTGGGTCTCGATGATCGGCAGCGCGGTGAGCGAGCCGGTCTGGCCCTTCACTTCACCCTTGGTGAACTGCTCCACGTACTCCTCGGACACGCGCGCGGCGCGCTCGAGCAGGCGGGAGTGCAGGTAGAACACGTCGCCCGGGTAGGCTTCGCGGCCCGGCGGGCGGCGCAGCAGCAGCGAGATCTGGCGGTAGGCCACGGCCTGCTTGGACAGGTCGTCGTACACGATCAGCGCGTCCTGGCCGCGATCCATGAAGTACTCGCCCATGGTGCAGCCGGCGTAGGCGCTGATGTACTGCATCGCAGCCGACTCGGACGCGGTGGCGGCGACCACGATGGTGTGCTCCAGGGCGCCGTTCTCTTCCAGCTTGCGCACGATGTTGGCAACCGTGGAGGCCTTCTGGCCGATCGCCACGTACACGCACTTGATGCCGGTGCCCTTCTGGTTGATCACCGCGTCGATGGCCAGGGCGGTCTTGCCGGTCTGGCGGTCGCCGATGACCAGCTCGCGCTGGCCGCGGCCGATCGGAATCATGGAGTCGACGGCCTTGTAGCCGGTCTGCACTGGCTGGTCGACCGACTTGCGCCAGATCACGCCCGGCGCCACGCGCTCGACCGGCGCGCTGAGCGCGGCGTCGACCGGGCCCTTGCCGTCGATCGGCTCGCCCAGAGCGTTGACCACGCGGCCCAGCAGCTCGGGGCCGACCGGCACTTCCAGGATGCGGCCGGTGGTCTTGGCGGTGTTGCCCTCGCTCAGGTGCTCGTAGTCACCCAGCACCACCGCGCCGACCGAGTCGCGCTCCAGGTTCAGCGCCAGCGCGTAGGTGGCGGTGCCATCGGCGGTCGCCGGCAGTTCGATCATCTCGCCCTGCATGACGTCGGCCAGGCCGTGGATGCGCACGATGCCGTCGGCGACCGAGGTCACCGTGCCTTCGTTGCGGGCCTCGGCGGACAGCTTGACCTTGTCGATGCGCGAGCGGATCAGCTCGCTGATTTCGGAAGGGTTGAGCGTGGTGGTTGCCATTGCGTCTTTTCCTGTGGGGTCGGCCCGGAGGCCGCCGTTGGTGGCGAGCCGGGCCCGCCCTTCGTTATCTGTGATGGTTCAATGCGCCAGCGCCGACTGCAGGCGCCCGAGCTTGCCCCTGAGCGAGCCGTCGATGACCACGTCGCCGGCAGAAATGACCGCGCCGCCGATCAGGCTTTCATCGATGGCGGTCTCCACCTGCACCTCGCGGCCGAAGCGGCGCTTGAGCGCGCCGCGCAGCTGCTCCACCTCGGCCTCGGGCAGCTCGGCGGCCGAGGTGATCGTGGCCAGCACCACCTGCTCGTCCTCGGCACGCAGCTGCTCGAACATGCCGGCGATCTCCGGCAGCACCGGCAGCCGGCCGTTGTCCGCCAGCTGGGCCAGGAAGGCCGCGAACTTCCCGTCGGCGCCCTCGGGCGCCAGCAGCTCGACCGCCTGCTGACTGGCCAGGGCCGGATGCGCCAGCAGCGCCTCGACCCCGGGGTCGGCCGCCACGCGGGCGGCGAACGCCAGTGCCTGCGACCACTCCGCGGCCTTGCCGTCTTCGCGCGCGACCGCGAAGGCGGCGCGTGCATAGGGGCGGGCGATGGTGGTGGACATGGGCTCAGATCTCCGCGGCGAGTTCGTCAAGCAGCGCCTTGTGGGCGCCGGCGTCGATCTCGCGCTTGAGCAGGCGCTCGGCGCCGCTCACCGCAAGCAGCGAGACCTGCTGGCGCAGCTCCTCGCGGGCGCGGGTGGCCGACGCCTCGATCTCGGCATCGATCAGGGCCTTCTGGCGCAGGCCCTCGGTGACCGCCTCGGCCTTGGCGGCCTCCACGATCTGGGCACCGCGCTTGTGCGCCTGGTCGATGATCTCGTTGGCCTTGGTGCGCGCGGCCTTGAGCTCGGCGTCCGCGGTTTCCTGCGCCTGGGCCAGCGCACGCTGGCTGTTGTCGGCCGCGGCCAGCCCTTCGGCGATCTTCTTCTGCCGCTCCTCGATCGCATTGAGCAGCGGCGGCCACACGAAGGTGGCGATCAGCCAGATGAAGCCTGCAAAGGCCAGCGCCTGGGCGATTAGGGTCAGATTGATACTCATCGTCGTGCTCTGCCTGTACTCGGGGCGCCCCTGGCACGAATGCCGGGGCTGTCCGTGTTGCGACCGGACAGGCCCTGTGGCCCGTCCGGCGCTCGTTGCTCCGGAACCTTCCGGTTACGGGGCCAGGCCACCCACCAGGAACGGGTTGGCGAAGGCGAACAGCAGGCCGACCGCGACGCTGATGATGAACGGGGCGTCGATCAGGCCGGCGGTGATGAACATGCGGACCTGCAGCACCGGGATCAGCTCCGGCTGGCGGGCGGCGGACTCGAGGAACTTGCCGGCCATGATGGCCATGCCCAGGCCGGCGCCCAGCGCGGCCAGTCCGACCATGAGGCCCACGGCCATTGCGGTCGAGGCCTGGACGGAAGCGATGAGTGCGAGTGCGGTTTCCATGGTTGTCTCCAGAACGGCTTGCTAGTTGGAAGTTGAGGTGAGGGGTGGAACTGAATCGAAACCGGGATGTTGCGACCGGTCAGTGGGAATCCTCGGCGAGGCTGAGGTAGACGATCGACAGCATCATGAAGATGAAGGCCTGCAGCGGCACCACCAGGATGTGGAAGATCATCCAGCCCAGGCCGAACACGGCGCCGCCGAGCACGCCCAGCAGGGCCGAGCCGCCGAGCACCCAGATCAGCAGGAACACGATCTCGCCGCCGAACATGTTGCCGAACAGACGCATCGCCAGCGAAATCGGCTTGGAGATCCACTCGACGATGTTGAGGATGAGGTTGAACGGCAACATCCACTTGCCGAACGGGGTGACCAGGAAGTCCTTGGTGAAGCCGCCGATGCCCTTGGCCCGCAGGCCGAAGAACAGGGTCAGGAAGAACACGCTGATCGACAGGCCGAGGGTGGCGTTGACGTCGGCGGTGGGCACCGGCTTCCAGTAGCCCACGCCGAGCAGCTCCAGCGGCTTGGAAATGAAGTCCGCGGGGATGAACTTCATCATGTTCATCAGCAGGATCCAGAAGAACAGGGTGATCGCGATGGGCGTCACCAGCTTGCTGGAGCCGTGGTAGGTGTCGCGCGCCTGGCGGTCGACGAACTCGAGCAGGATTTCCACGAAGGCCTGCCACTTGCCCGGCACGCCGGCGGTGGCCTTGCGGGTCGCGGCCCAGAACATCAGGTACATGATGCCGCCCAGCACCAGCGCGCCGACCACGGTGTCCACGTGCAGCGTCCAGAATTCGCCCTCGCCCACCGACGCGGTCAGGTTGGCCAGATGGTGCTGGATGTAGCTGGAGGGGGTGAGTGTTTCAGCCGCCATGAGTCAGATGATCCTGCCAGTCAACGATTCAGGGCCTGGGCGCCGGCCCGGCCATTGCAAGCAGCTGCGCCACCAGGGCCACAACCACTCCCACCAACATCGGCAGCGGCGGGAGGCCTGCGAGCGCAATGCCCAGCAGCAGCACACCCACGACCACCACCCACTTCACCGCCACCCCCGCCATCAGCCGCGCCAGCGCGACCGTGGACGGGCTGATGCCGCCCCCCAGCGCGATCACGCTCGACAGCCAGGCGCCGGCCGCGATCGCCGCTCCACCCACCGCCACCGCCGCGGCCCATTCAGCCCCCCTGGCCAGGAACGCGAGCGCTGCCACTGCGACCGCAGCGGCCTGCCAGATGATGGCGCGCCGTGCCAGGCGCCGACCTTCGGCGGCGAACGTGATCACTTGAGGATTCCGGAGGTTTGAAAGGGGCCGAACCCAGCAAAACGGTCCGGTCGAGCCGCGGAATTATAACAGCCGACACGAACCGGTCACAACCGCCGGCAGTCCTGCGCCCGGAAGCACGAATTCAGGGAACTTCCGCGCCAGGCGCCTGTCTGACCCCGTGTGCCCGATCTGGCGCACTTCCTCGTCGGTCCAGCCCCAGATCGCCACCCGAGCCCCGGCCCTGCTGGGGCTCGCTCTTTTCCGGCCCCGCGCCCACGGGTTCCCGTGACGGCCAGCGCCCCGGTGGCGACCGGGGCGCTGGCGTAGGCGCGGCCCGGGCGATCAGTTGTTGATCTGCACGTCGTCGATGTACACGTTGACGTCGTAGCTGGTCTGCGCCCGGTACAGCCAGATCGCATCCAGGGTCACGGTGCCCGCGGTGATCGCGCCGTTGCCGCCGACCCAGGCGTTCCACTGCGCGGCGTCGGCCAGGTTCCACTGCACGTACGTCCACTGGTTGGCCGGCAGCGCGCGGCTGACCGAGCGCTCGGTGCCGTCGCTGTCGTCGATGCCGACCGCCACGCTCATGCCGCTGCCCGCCGCGAACGCCCAGAAGCCGACCCGGCCGTTGGCACGGCTGAGCGACACGTTGCTGGCCGGGCGGCCGGCGCCCGAGAGCAGGCGCACCGACCAGTTGGCGCTGCTGTTGGGGTTGTCGCGCAGCAGAACCCGCAGCGAGCAGTTGCCGTTGCGGCGGATGGTGCAGCTGCGGGTAGCACTGGAAGCGGTGGAGATGCCCACCGTGCTTCCGGAGTACGCCGGGCTGGTGTTGAAGTGCCCGACCGTGCTTTCAAACGAATCCAGGATCCTGGTGCTGCCGCCGCCACCGCCCGGGTTGAGCAGGTTGTAGTAGTGGCCCCAGTTCCAGTTGATGCCCGGGTCGGTGTGGGTCTGGCCGCTGTAGTGCTGGTGGCCCTTGATCCGCACGCTGGTGGGCAGCACGTTGATGCCGCTGCTGGGCGCGCCGCGGTAGGCGCTGGAGCAGCTGATGCCGCTGAAACGCGCGCACCAGTGCCGCACCAGCGCCGCCGAGGCGTTGTACATGGCGCTGGTGTACCAGCTGCTGTTGTTGACGTAGCCCTCGTGCTCGATGCCCAGCGTGTAGCCGTTGTGGTTGCGCACGTGCCAGCCGGTGTGGGCGTCGCGGACCATCTGGGTCACCTGGCCGTCGGAGCTGCGGATCACGTAGTGGGCGCTGACGTTCGCCGCCGGGTTCTTGAACCAGGAGATGGTGCCGGCATAGGTGCCCTGCGCGGTATGGATGACCGCGGCGCTGGCCGCGGCGCTGCGCGATGCGGTGTAGTTGGACGAATGTGCCGGATTCCAGATCGCCGGGCCGTAGTCGGTGCTCAGCGGCTGCTCAAGCCCGCGCGGGGCGCCGCTGGCGGTCGGCTGGCGCACCAGCTGCTCGCTGACCGGATCGACCGCATAGTCGCCCGCTTCGATGCGGTCGGCGGCCGCGTCCAGGCGCACGAACGGGGCGTTCAGCGCCACCAGCATGTCCGGCTCGAACGCCTGCTCCCACGCCACCTCGCGCATCGGCACCACCATGCCCTTTTCGTCCACGCCGCGATCCAGCGCCAGCAGCACGTCGAAGGCGAAGCTGGCGCGCGCGTAGTCGTCGATCGCGCCGCCATCAGGCGCCGCGGAGAGGCCCGCATAGCGGGCCAGCTCGGGGGCCATGGCTTCCAGCCCGTCGACCTGGCGGCCGCGCAGCTGGCGATCCAGCAGCGCCGCGGCGGCCAGCACGTTGGTGGCCGGGTCATCGCGAACCTGGTCGGCGGGGACGCCCAGCAGCGCCGCCGCCTCGCCCACCTGGTCGGCGAAGCCCTCGCCCGCATACAGCCCCATCAGGCCGTGGGCACGGGGCATGTGGTGGTGGCCATGCATCGGCTCGTCCGCCGCTGCCGCGACGTGATGCCAGCGGCTCTGGACGAAGGCGATGGCCTCCAGGGTGCCCCGCGGAATCGACGGATAGGCCCGGTATGCGCGGGCGAAATAGGCGGGATAGGCCGCGCGCTCGGCCCGCAGCCGGGCTTCCTCCTGGCGCAGGTGCTGCAGCAGCTGCGGCTGGTACTCCACGGCCTCCCCGGCCGGGCCGGGCCTGTCCAGCCTGTCCTGCGCGTGCAGGTCCTGCGCGGATACAGCGAACACGGCCACCCCGGACAGCAGTGCGGCGGCCAGCACTTCCCTGGTACGTGTCTCCATGATCTTCCCTCTGCGCGAATGCGCCTGGTCGATCCCCCCCGCCCCGGAAGCGGCGGCTGCCGCCCGTACCCATCCGATACGCCCGCCGCGACCGCGGCGACAGCTGGGGAATTCCCTAGAGATCACGGAAACGCGAAGCCGGTCACCCGGCCACGTGACCGGGCGCGTGAAACCGGCCTCCCGAGGCCGGCGTCGGGCCGGCGTTATTTCTTGCGGGGCACGTACAGGTCGGTGACGGTGCCCTCGTAGACCTCGGCGGCCATCGCCACCGATTCGCTCAGGGTCGGGTGCGGGTGGATGGTGTGGGCGATGTCGGCGGCCTCGGCGCCCATCTCGATCGCCAGCGCGGCCTCCGAGATCAGGTCGCCCGCATGCGGGCCGACGATGCCGGCGCCAACCACGCGCTTGGTGGCCTCGTCGAACAGCAACTTGGTGAAGCCTTCGGTGCGGCCGATGCCGATGGCGCGGCCGCTGGCCGCCCACGGGAACTTGCCGACGCCCAGCTTCAGGCCCTTCTCCTTGGCCTCGGCCTCGGTGATGCCCACCCAGGCGATCTCCGGGTCGGTGTAGGCCACCGACGGGATCACCCGCGCCACCCATTCCTTCTTTTCGCCGGCCGCGACTTCCGCCGCCAGCTTGCCCTCGTGCGTGGCCTTGTGGGCCAGCATCGGCTGGCCGACGATGTCGCCGATGGCGAAGATGTGCGGCACGTTGGTGCGCATCTGCGCGTCGACGTTGATGAAGCCGCGCTCACCCACGCGCACGCCGGCCTTGTCGGCGTCGATCTTCGCGCCGTTGGGGCTGCGGCCCACCGCCACCAGCACCCGCTCGTAGCGCTTGCGCTCGGGGATCGAGTCGCCCTCGAAGGTGACCGCGATGCCGTTCTTCTGCGCCTTGGCCTCGGTCACCTTCGTCTTCAGGTGCACCGCCACGCCCTGCTTCTTGAGCCGGGCCGCCAACGGCCTGACCAGGTCGGCGTCGGCGCCCGGGATCAGCTGGCCCGCCAGCTCGACCACGGTCACCTCGCTGCCCAGCGCCTGGTACACGGTGGCCATCTCCAGGCCGATGATGCCGCCGCCCACCACCAGCAGGTTCTTCGGCACCTCCGCCAGCTCCAGGGCGTCGGTGGAATCCATGATCCGCTCGTCGTCCCACGGGAAGCCGGGCAGCTTCAGCGCCTGCGAGCCGGCGGCGATGATGCACTGCCCGAAGCGCACAAGCTTGGTCTTGCCGTCACCGGCATCGACTTCGATCTCGTTGGCGGAGACGAATTTTCCGGTGCCCTGCACCACCTGCACCTTGCGCTGCTTCGCCATGCCGGCCAGCCCCTTGGTGAGCTGGCCGACGACGCCGTCCTTGTACTCGCGCAGCCTGTCGAGCGCGATCTTCGGCTTGCCGAACTCCACGCCGTAGTCGGCGGCGTGCTGTGCCTGGTCGATGACCGCGGCCGAATGCAGCAGCGCCTTGGACGGGATGCAGCCGACGTTGAGGCAGACCCCGCCCAGGGTGTCGTAGCGCTCGATGAGCACCGTCTCCAGGCCCAGGTCGGCGGCGCGGAAGGCGGCGGTGTAGCCGCCTGGGCCGGAGCCGAGCACCACGACCTCGCATTCCACGTCGGCCTTGCGGCCCGAGGACGGCGCGGCCCTGACCGGGTCCGGCTCGGCCGGCGCGCGGTGCGAGGTGGCCACCGGCGGCTTGCCGGGGCCGGCCTTGTCGCCGGCGTCCTTCGCGGGGGCTTCGTCCTTGTCCTGGTCCTTGTCTTCGCCCTTCGCCTTGTCCGCGTCCCCACCGCCGGAATCGTCGCCGGACGATCCATCGGCGCCGTCGGCCTCGAGCACCGCCACCACCTGGCCCTCGGAGACGCTGTCGCCCTCCTTGACCCGCAGTTCCTTGACCACGCCCGCCGCCGAGGACGGCACTTCCATGGTGGCCTTGTCCGATTCCAGCAGCACCAGGCCCTGGTCGACCTCCACGGTGTCGCCGGGCTTGACCAGCACCTCGATCACCGGCACGTCGGAGAAATCGCCGATGTCCGGGACCTTGACCTCCACCGCGCTCACAGCAGCACCCGGCGCATGTCGGCCAGCAGCTGCCCCAGGTAGGTGGTGAAGCGCGCCGCGGCGGCGCCGTCGATCACGCGGTGGTCGTAGGACAGCGACAGCGGCAGCACCAGCCGCGGCCGGAACTCCTTGCCGTCCCAGACCGGCTTCATCTCCGACCGGGACACGCCGAGGATGGCCACCTCCGGCGCGTTGACGATCGGGGTGAAGTGGGTGCCGCCGATGCCGCCCAGCGAGCTGATCGAGAAGCAGCCGCCGGACATGTCGGCCGGGCCGAGCTTGCCGTCGCGGGCCTTCTTCGCCAGCGCAGAGGTTTCCTGGGCGATCTCGATCACGCCCTTCTTGTCGCAGTCGCGCACCACCGGCACCACCAGCCCGTTCGGGGTGTCGGCGGCGAAGCCGATGTGGAAGTACTTCTTCATCACCAGGGTCTCGCCGGAGGCGTCGAGCGAGGCGTTGAACTGCGGGTACTTCTGCAGCGCCGCCACGCTGGCCTTCATCAGGAAGGCGAGCATGGTGAGCTTGATGCCGGCCTTCTCGTTCTCCCGGTTGAGCTGCTTGCGCAGTTCCTCCAGCCCGGTGATGTCGGCGTCGTCGTGCTGGGTGACGTGCGGGATCATCGCCCAGTTGCGCGCCAGGTTGGCGCCGGAGATCTTCTGGATCCGCGACAGCGGCTTTTCCTCGACCTCGCCGAACTTGCTGAAGTCGACCTTCGGCCACGGCAGCAGATCCAGCCCGCCGCCGCCACCGGCCGCAGCCGCCCTGCCGGCGCCGCCGGCCAGCGCCGACTTGACGAACTTCTGCACGTCCTCGCGGGTGATGCGCCCGCCGCGCGCGCTGCCTTCCACCTGGCCCAGGTTGACGCCCAGCTCGCGTGCGAACAGGCGCACCGCGGGGCTGGCATAGGGCACCTTGTCGGGCAGCACCGCGGCCGCCTCGAAACGCACCGGCGGCGCGCCGCCGCCGGCCGGGGCATGATCCATCGCCGCCTTGGCGATGTTGTCGGGCCGGCTGCCGGGCGAGGCCGGCTCGACCGCCGGGTCGTCCTGTTCGGCCGCCGGTGCCTGGCCTGCGGGCTCGGCGCGCTCATCGGTGCCTCCGGGCTGCGCGGATCCGGCCTTGCCATCCCCGTCCTTGCGAGCCTTGTCCCCGTCGCCGTCTTTTCCGGCCTTGCCGCCGTCATCGGCCCCGGCAGCATCTTCGCCACTGTCCTCACCACCGGCCTCGATCGTGGCCACCAGCGCGCCCTCGGCGACCTTGTCATCGACGGAGACCTTGATCTCCTTGACCACGCCGGCGAACGGCGAGGGCACTTCCATCGTGGCCTTGTCGGATTCGAGCAGCACCAGGCCCTGATCTTTCTCGACCGTATCGCCGGGCGCGACCAGGATCTCGATCACCGGAACACCATCGAAATCACCGATGTCGGGTACACGCGCTTCTTTCAGCTCGGCCATGCGGCTTCTCCGCCAGAACAGGAGGGACAGGCTTCGTATTGTGGACGCATGCCGCCCGCCCGCCAACCGCGGCGCGCGCGTGCGGCGTTTCTGAAGCGGTTGTGAAAGCAGCCCTCCCGATTTAACGAATCAGCAAAGCGCGATTCACCCGGCGGCGGACAGGATGGCCCCGCGTGCCACCTCAGGCACGCAGCATTACCCATAACAACAGAGGACTCCCCACATGACTTCCTTCCCCACCAAACTGACCATCGCCGCCGCCATCACCCTGGCCGCCAGCCCGGCCGCATTCGCCCAGCAGGCCCAGGACAGCGACTACGGCGGCAAGCGCGTCTCGGTCGTCGGCGGCGTGACCCTGCTCGAGCCGCACAGCGACCCGGCCGAAGGCATCGACATCGACGGCGGCCCCGCCCCCACCCTCAGCGCCACCTGGCACGTGGACGACAACTGGGGCGTGGAGCTGTGGGGCGCGGCGGATCGCTTCAACCACCGCGTGCGCGGCCCCGAGGGCAAGATCGGCACGATCGAGCAGCAGCCGGTCGCCCTGAGCGGCCAGTACCACTTCGGCGAACCGGACATGACCTTCCGCCCGTTCGTGGGCCTGGGCGTGTACGAGTCCAACATCAGCAACGAGGACATCGCCCAGGGCGGCGACCACGTCGGCCTTGAGACCCCGCGCGGCGCCATCGGCACCGTGGGCGTGGACGTGAACATCACCCCGACCTGGTTCGCCCGCGCCGACGCGCGCTACATGCGCGCCCGCAGCGACGTCAACGTGGCCGGCCAGCCCACCGGCGAGGAGCTCAAGCTCGACCCGTGGACGGTCGGCGTCGGCCTGGGCGCGCGCTTCTGATCCCGGCGCACCCGCGCCATGGCAACACCGGCGGGGACGGCTGCGCGCCGTCCCCGCTTCATTGCCTCACAGCGGCTCCACCGGCGGGCGGTCGCGATCGGGATCCTTGATCCGGTCGCGGTGCAGCATGTAGATGCCGCTGGCGATGATGATGCCGGCGCCGATCCAGGTGGCGTTGTCGGGCAGCACGCCCCATACGGTCAGGTCCAGCAGCACCACCCACACCAGGCCGGTGTATTCCAGCGGCGCGAGCTGCGATGCCTCGCCCACCCGGTAGGCCCTGGTCAGGGCCACCTGGCCCAGGGCCCCGCTCACGCCCACCCCCAGGATCACCCACCAGTCGCCGGGCCGGATCGACACCCAGCCCGGAAGCGCCAGCAGGCCCGCGCCCACCGCCAGCATCGCCAGGAACCAGAACACCATCGCCTCGGTGCTGTCGTGCCGGGTCAGCACCCGCACGGTGATCGCCGCCAGCGCGTAACAGATCGCCGCCCCCACCAGCGCAAGGCCGGCCAGGCTCACCATGCCCTCGCCGGTGGGGCGCAGCACCACCAGCACGCCGAGCAGGCCGACCACGATCGCCGCCCAGCGCCGCGGCCCCACGTGCTCGCCCAGCAGCGGCACCGCCAGCGCGGTGATCACCAGCGGGGCGACGAAGGTGATCGCATAGGCGGTGGACATCGGCATCCGCGCCAGGCCGTAGACGAAGCCGGTCATCATCGCGATGCCCAGCGCGCCGCGCAGCAGGTGCAGCGGCCAGCGGATCGGCCACAGGGTGTGCATGCGCCGGCGCATCATGATCCACGCCACCACCAGCGGCAGGCCCACCGCGCCGCGCAGCGCGGCCACCTGCAATGGCGGATAGTCGGCGCCGAGCCACTTCATGCCGCCGTCCATGAGCGCGAACAGCCCCACGGCCAGCAGCATCAGCAGGATCGCGCGGCGGCTGGGGTCGGAAACGGACATGGGCCCTGATCGGCGCGGAACGGGCCGACAGCCTACCAGCAGCGGCCTGCGCCGCGCGCTGCAGCCGCCGCCGGCCTACCATGTTGCCTCTCCCGCCTGCGAGCCCGCCGATGACCACGCCCCGCGACCACGACGACCCCGTTGCCCGCACCCGGGAGTGGATGCAGCGCGCGGTGATCGGCCTGAACCTGTGCCCGTTCGCCAAGGCCGTGGCGGTGCGCGACCAGGTGCGCTTCGTGCTCAGCGATGCCACCACGCCCGAGGCGCTGCTGGAGGAGCTGGGGCGGGAGCTGGCGCACCTAAGCGATGCGGATCCGGCGCAGACCGACACCACCCTGCTGATCCATCCGCAGGTGCTGGGCGACTTCCTGGACTACAACGACTTCCTCGACCTGGCCGACGCGCTGGTGGAGGACATGGCGCTGGACGGGGTGCTGCAGGTGGCCAGCTTCCACCCGGACTACCGCTTTGCCGATGCCGGGGAGGACGACATCGGCAACTTCACCAACCGCTCGCCCTATCCCACCCTGCACCTGCTGCGCGAGGACAGCGTGAGCCGGGCGGTGGAGGCGTACCCGGATCCGGACGTGATCATCGAGCGCAACCTGGGCACGCTCCAGGCGCTGGGGCACAAGGGCTGGCGCAAGCTGTTCACCGACTGAAGTTCAACACATAAACATATGTTGATATGATGGCCCGCCCGCCAGTCCGGCCATCGCCGCCCCATCGCCTTGTCACACGCCCATAGCCACGGCCACCACGACCACGGGCACACGCATTCGCACGCGCCCGAGGTCTCGACCCGCAACGAGCGGGTCGTGCTCACCGCGCTCGCGCTCACCGCCGGCTACATGCTGGTGGAAGTGGCCGGCGGCCTGCTGTCCGGATCGCTGGCGCTGCTGGCCGACGCCGGCCACATGCTCACCGACGCCGCCGCGCTGGCGCTGGCCTGGGCGGGCTTCCGCATCGGCCGCCGCGCCGCCGACGCGCGCCGCACCTTCGGCTACATGCGCATGGAGGTGCTGGCCGGGCTGATCAACGCGCTGACCCTGTTCGCGCTGGTGGCCTGGATCTTCTTCGAGGCGGTGCAGCGCCTGCGCCAGCCGGTGGAGGTGCTGTCGGGGCCGATGCTGGCGGTGGCGATCATCGGGCTGCTGGTGAACATCGCCGTGTTCGTGATCCTGCACCGGGGCGACCGCGACCACGTCAACATCCGCGGCGCGATGCTGCACGTGGTCGGCGACATGCTCGGCTCGGTGGCGGCGATCGCGGCGGCGGTCACCATCCGCCTGACCGGCTGGATGCCGATCGACCCGATCCTGTCGGTGCTGATCTGCCTGCTGATCCTGCGCGCGGCGTGGGCGCTGCTGCGCAGCACCTTCCACATCCTGATGGAGGGCGCGCCGCCGGACATCGACGTGGACCGGCTGCAGCGGCACCTGCTGGAACAGGTGCCCGGCGTGGCCCACGTGCAGCACGTGCACGTGTGGTCGATCACCTCGGGCAAGGTGCTGGCCACGCTCGAGCTCGGGCTGGCGCCCGGCGCCGACCAGGGCCGGGTGGTGCCGGCGGTGAAGCAGGCGCTGGCCGACCACTTCGGCATCGGCCACGCCACGGTGGAGGTGCTGTTCGAGCCGCCGCCCGCCTGCGTGCTGGGCCCCGCTCCGGCGCCGGAGCTGGAACGGTGAGCAGCGGCGACGACGCCCGCATCGAAACCATCGCCGCCACCTTCCGCCTGCTCGGCGACCCCACCCGCCTGCGGGTGCTGCTGGCCTGCATGCACGGCCCGATCGCGGTGGGCGACATCGCCGCCGGCATCGGCGCCTCGCAGCCGCTGGTCAGCCACCACCTGCGCCTGCTGCGCGGCGCGCGCCTGGTGCGCGGCGAGCGCCAGCAGCGGCGGATCCTGTACGCCACCGCCGACGAGCACGTGCGCCACATGCTCACCGACATGCTCGACCACGCCGCCGAAGACCACCCCCGGTAGGAGCGCGCCATGCGCGCGTGGCGCGCTCCTACGTTTCGCCGTTGAAGATGGCGTTGCGCTCGGCGTTGTCGAGCGGGCGCCATTCACCGGCGGGCAGGTCGCCCAGCTCCAGCGCGCCGACGCGGCTGCGGTGCAGGGTCTGGACGTGGTTGCCGGCGGCGGCGAACATCCGCCGCACCTGGTGGTAGCGGCCCTCGGTGATGACCAGGCGGGCGCTGCGCTCGCCGGTGGGTTCCAGCAGCGCCGGCTGCAGGGGCGTGGTTTCCGATTCCAGCATCAGGGTGCCGCTGGCGAACAGCGCCGCCTCGTCGCCGCGCAGCGGTTCGGCCAGTCCTGCTTCGTAGGTCTTGGGCACCTGCGACTTCGGCGAGGTGATCCGGTGCAAGAGCGCGCCGTCGTCGGTCATCAGCAGCAGGCCGGAGGTGTCGCGATCCAGCCGGCCGACCGTGGACAGCAGCGGCTTGCGCAGGCGAAAGCGCGGCGGCAGCAGGTCGTAGACGACGCGCCCGGGATCCTTCGTCGAACAGGTATGGCCGACCGGCTTGTGCAGCATCAGCAGCAGGCCCGGCGCCGGATCCAACGGCTCGCCGTCGATGCGGATATCGGCGTGATCCACGCGGTCGTCGGCGTAGAGCACCTCGCCGCGGGCGTCGGTGACCAGGCCCTGGCGGAACATCTGCGCCACCTGCTTGCGGCTGCCGTAGCCGAGGTTGGCGATCAGCCGAACCAGCTTCATCGGCCCGCCCTGCGCGCGCGCACCACCTTGAAGCCGGCCTGCTGGGCAACGGTCTCCACTTCGGCAAAGCCTTCGGCCAGCGCCTGCTCGTAGGGCAGGTGACGGTTGGCCACCAGCCACAGCGCGCCGCCGGGTTCGAGCGCCTGCGCCGCGGCGTGGATGAAGGCGCGGCCGATGTCGGGCCGGGTGGCGCGGCCGTGGTCGTGGAACGGCGGGTTGGTCACGATCACGTCGTAGCGATCCGGCAGCCCGGCGGTGACGTCGTGCCAGCGGAACTCCAGCGCCGCGCGGTCGGCGTGCGGCGCCAGGTTCACCCGCGCCAGATCCAGCGCGCGCGCCTCGGCTTCATACAGGTGCAGCGAAGTGATGCCCGGGCAGCGCTGCAGCAGCGCGTCGGAGAGGAAACCCCAGCCCGCGCCAAGGTCGGCGGCGCGGCCGGCAAGGCTTTCGGGCAGGTGCCCGGCCAGCAGCGCCGACGCCGGGTCGATGCGATCCCAGGCGAACACGCCCGGGCGGCTTGTGAAGCGCCCCGCCAGGGCGGTGTCTTCCAGGATTGGCCGCGGCGCATCCAGCAAGCGCCACTGCGCGGCCAGCCCGGCGTCCCCCTGGCCGGCATTCGGCCGCGCCCAGAACACCCGGCACTTGTGCTTGGACAGCGTGCTCACCGGCCCGGCGATGCGCGCCAGATCCGCCTCGATCGCCTTGGCGCCCTCGGCATTGGGCACGCTGGCGATCACGACGCCATCGGCCCCTTCCACCCGCGCCACCGCTTCGGCCAGCAGCGCGCGCGACTCCTCGCGCTGACGCGGCGGCAGGACAAGCACCAGCGGGTGCCGGCTGCCGCCCTGTGCATTCAGGCTGAACCCCGCCCGCTCCAGCTCCCCGGCCTCCGGCCTGAAGCTCTGCTCGCACACCAGTCCCGGCCACGCCGACGGCACCAGCCCCCGGCCCGCCCGCGCGCGCAGGAACAGCGAGCCCGCGCGCGGCCACTGCAGGCGGCCGGTCAGGAACGGGAACAGCAGGGCTTCAAGCGCGGGATCGTCCTGGCGGGGCGGCATCGGATCAACGGGTGGCAAAGGGCGTGCTGGATTCTACGTCGCCACGCCTTATCCGCCGGAAACGCGTGCAAACAGCCCGAGCGCGCCCTACCCCTGCAGTTCGCGCAGGGTCACCGAGGGCGGCGCATCCAGCACCCGGCGGGTGGCGAACATGCCGGCGGCCAGGGTCACCAGCATGCCCAGCGCGCCGCCGAAGGCGGCCATCGCCCAGTTCGGCCGCCACGGCAGGTCGAACACCTGGGTGGCGACCACGCCCGAGAGCACCGAGGCCGCAATGGCGGCCACCAGCCCGGCCAGCAGGCCGATCGCGGCGAACTCCGACGCCTGCGCCAGCCGGAGCTGGCGGCGGCTGCCGCCCAGCACCCGCATCACCCCGCCTTCCAGCAGGCGCTCGTCCTGGCTGGCGCTGACCGCCGCCAGCAGCACCAGCACCCCGGCCAGCAGCGAGAACCAGAACACCGCCTGCACCACCACCGACACCTGGTCGGCGGTGGCGCGCACCTGGTCGAGCACCGCGTCGATGTCGATCACCGACAGGTTCGGGAAGCGCTCCACCAGCTCGGCGGTGAAGCGCGACTCCGGCGGCACGCTGACCGCGGTGATCCAGCTCGCCGGATAGCCGTCCAGCGCCCCGGGCGAGGCCAGCACGAAGAAGTTCGGCCGGAAGCTCTCCCACTCCACCGCGCGCAGGCTGGTGATCGGCGCCTCGATCCGCTGCCCGGCGATGTCGAAGCCGATGCGGTCGCCGACCTTCCAGCCCAGTTGATTAGCGAAGCCTTCCTCCACCGAGAACTCCGGCGCCGACGGTGTGCCGTCCCAGAAGCGTCCCGCGGTGACCCGGTTGTCGTCGCGCAGCGAGGCGGCCATCGACAGGTTGAACTCGCGCTCCGCGCGCCGCCGGGTCTGGCGGTCCTCGCCGGCATACGTGTCGGCGGTCACCGGCTCGCCGTTGATCGTCACGAAGCGCGCGCGCACCATCGGGAACAGCACCGGCTCCGCCACGCCCTGGCTGGCGATGAACTCCCGCACGCTCTCCATCTGGTGCTGCTGCACGTTGACGATGAAGCGGTTGGGCGCCTCCTCGGCCAGCGCAAGCTGCCAGCGGTCGAGCAGATCGCCGCGCACGAAGGTCAGCAGCAGCAGCGCCATCAGCCCCAGCCCGAGCGCCGCCACCTGGGCCACGCTGGTGCCGGCACGGCGGCTCACGTTGGCCAGCCCGTAGCGCAGGCTCCCGCGCAGCCGCGCGCGCAGCCGGCGCACCGCGGCGATCAGCGCCCAGGCCAGCAGCGCCAGCACCGCCAGGGTGGCGACGATGCCGGCCAGCATCGCGCCGGCCAGCGCCGGCGATCCGGCCTTGATCCACAGCAGCGCCGCCAGTCCGCCCAGCGCCAGCAGGGCAACGACCAGCGCCCCCGGCTCCACCGGGTCCAGGTCGCGCCGCAGCACCCGCAGCGCCGGCACCCGCCGCAGCGCCAGCACCGGCGGCGCGCCGAAGGCCATCAGCACCACCAGCCCGACCGCATAGCCCTCCAGCGCCGGCAGCCAGCCGGTCGCCGGCAGCGGCAATTCAAGCGCCCGCGACACCCAGCCGGCCACCAGCCACTGCAGTCCGAACGCCAGCGCCACGCCGACCGTGCACGCCAGCAACCCCAGCAGCAGCAGTTCGCCCACGTGGATGCCCACCAGGGTGCGCTGGCTGGCGCCCAGGCAGCGCATCACCGCCGCGCCCGACAGGTGCCGCTCGCTGTGCCGGCGCGCGGCCATCGCCACCGCCACCGCCGCCAGCACTACCGAGACCATCGCCGCCAGGCCGAGGAAGCTGCCGGCACGATCCAGCGCCGAGCGCACTTCCGGGCGCGCGTCCTGGATCGTCTCCAGCCGCTGCCCGCGCTCCAGGCTGTCGCGCACGGCCGAAGCGAAACGCTCCACCGCATTCGCATCGCCCGCCACCACCAGCCGGTAGCGCGCGCGACTGCCCTCCTGCAGCAGCCCGGTCGCCGCCAGGTCGGCCAGGTTGAGGAACACCTTGGGGGCGAGGTTGAAGTAGTCGATCGAGGCGTCCGGCTCCACCGTCACCAGCGCCGTCAGCTCCAGCTGCAGCTCGCCGATGCCCACCTGTTCGCCGACGCTTGCGCCCAGTTGGTCGGCGCCGGCGCGGCTCATCCACACCGTGCCGGGCGCGGGCACCGCGTCGGCTTCCCGCTCGATGCCACCGGCGGCATCGACCAGCCGGAACCCGCCGCGCAGCGGATAGCCCTCGCCCAGCGCGCGCAGGTCGCCCAGGCGCAGGTCGCCGCCGGCGCGGATCATGCTGTCCAGCTCCACGGTCTCGGTCTGGGCCAGCCCCGCCGCCCGTGCGGCCTCGCGCGGCCCTTCGCCGATGGGCGCGTTCGAGCGCAGGATCGCGTCGCCGCCGAGCAGCCGGTTGGCCTCGGCCGCCAGCGCGCGCCCGGCGCGGTCGGTGACGAAGCCGACCGCGGTCACCGCCACCACCGCCAGCACCAGCGCGGCGAGCATGATCCGCACCTCGCCCGCGGCCAGGTCGCGTCGCAGCTGTGTCCAGGCCAGGCGCGCAGTCCTCATGCGTCGCGCACCAGGCGGCCGCGATCCAGCCGCAGCACGCGCGCACAGCGGCTGGCCAGGTGGTCGTCGTGGGTCACCAGCACCAGGGTGGTGCCGGCGTCGGCGTTCATCGCGAACAGCAGTTCGATCACCTGCTGGCCGGTGGTGGTATCCAGGTTGCCGGTGGGCTCGTCGGCCAGCAGCAGCGACGGCCCGGTGACGAACGCGCGCGCCAGCGCCACCCGCTGCTGCTCGCCGCCCGACAGCTGGCGCGGGTAGTGGCCCAGGCGCTCGCCCAGCCCCACCTTGCGCAGCACGTCTTCGGCGGGCGCGCGCACCTGGTCGTCGCCGCGCAGCTCCAGCGGCAGCATCACGTTCTCCAGCGCGGTCAGCGACGGCAGCAGCTGGAAGTTCTGGAACACGAAGCCGACCTTGTCCGCGCGCACCTTCGCCCGGCCGTCCTCGTCCAGCGCCGACAGCGGCTGGCCGTCGAGCACCACCTCACCCGAAGACGGCACGTCCAGCCCGGCCAGCAGCGACAGCAGCGTGCTCTTGCCCGAACCCGACGCGCCGACGATGGCCACCGTGTCGCCATGCTCGACATGGAACCCGACCTCGTCGAGGATGGTCAGGCTGCCGGAAGGCAGCGCCACGCGCTTGCCGAGCGTGGATACATCGAGCACGCGGCGGGCGGCGGCCTGCGCCGGGTTGGTATCAGCCATGGAAGATCCTGCGGTGGCCCCGGCCGGCCACGCGCGGCGGCATGCGGCCCGGATATTGGAAGGAAAGGTTTGCAATGATCTCAGGATATCGGCCCCGGCGGGCGTGGATGCAATGGGCCATCGGCCCGGTGTTGCTGCTGCTGTGCACACTGGCCCAGGCCCAGCCCGCACAGCAGGCCGGCGCCCCGGACGACGCCCGGCGCACGCTGCTGGTGATGGGCGATTCGCTTTCCGCCGGCTACGGCATGGCCGCCGAACAGGGCTGGGTCTCGCTGCTGGCCGATGAGCTGGGCAGCAGCCACCCGGACTGGCGCGTGGTCAACGCCAGCATCAGCGGCGAGACCAGCGCCGGCGGCGCGGCGCGGATCATCGGCGAGGCCTGGCGCAACCGGCCGGACGTGGTGGTCATCGCCCTGGGCGCCAACGACGGCCTGCGCGGCCTGCCGCTGGCCGAAATGCGCCGCAACCTGGCGCGCATGATCGGCGTGGCCCGGCACGTGGATGCCCGGGTGCTGCTGGTGGGCATGCAGATGCCGCCCAACCTGGGCGCCGACTACACCCGCGGCTTCGAAGGGGTCTACCGCGACCTTTCAACGCTGTTCGACGTACCCCTTGTACCGTTCCTGCTCGAGCCGATCGCATTGCAAGCCGATGCCTACCAGGCGGACGACCTTCACCCCACCGCCGCGGTGCAACCGCGCATCGCCGACCACGTCCGCCCGGCCCTGCTCCCGCTGCTCGACCGCGAACAGTGACTTGCCGAGGAGCCCCCCCATGAGAATCCCCCTGTCCGCCATCCTGGCGCTGGCGTTCGCCCTCTCCGCCGCCGGCTGCGGCCATACCGCCCAGCTCGGCGTCACCGACCCATCCGCGCCGCGCGCGCTGGAAGCCGACGGCCCGGTGACCGTGGCGTGGGACGACCCGGCCGGTTTCAGCGAGATCCGCACCAGCTTCAACCGCAATGAAGCCAGCCGCGGCAACTGGGTGCACGAGTTGGCCGAATACCTGCGCGACGGCATCCAGGCGCGGATCGGAGAAGGCGAGCGGGTGCAGGTGCTGATCACCGACATCGACCGCGCCGGCGATTTCGAACCCCGGGGCGGGCCGCAGATGGATCACGTGCGGATCATGCGCGACATCCACTGGCCGCGCATGAGCCTGGAATTCCAGCACCACGACGCCGCGGGCACGCCCGTCAACGGCGGCGCCCGCCAGCTCAGCGACCCCAACTACCTGCGCTCGATCCAGGGAGCCAGCCGCCATGACCCGCTGCGGTACGAAAAGGTCATGATCGACCGCTGGCTGCATCAGGAGTTCGGCCCCGGGCGCTAGCGCACCACGTCCAGGAAGTGCATGTGGCGCTGGTACTGGTCGAGCACGTCGTGGATCACCTCCTCGCGGCGCCAGCCCATCAGGTCATACCCCTGCCCGCCTTCGCGCAGGTGCACGCCGGCACGATAGCTCCGCGGGTCGCCGCCACGGCGCCGGCGGCGCGGATCCTCCATGACGAAGCTGGGCGGGTCATAGGCCTCCAGGTGCGCTGAATAGAAGAAGTCCATCTCCTCGCCGTGGCCGACCCGCAGCCACACCCGGCCGCCGCCTTCATCGTCGCTTTCCACCCGCGCCTGCACGCCCTGCCCGCCCAGTTCATGTGCCACGGCTTCCAGCGCCGGACGCACCTGGTCGCTCAGGAACGCCAGCACTTCCTTCCTGCCCGGCTGCAGCACCATCGACTGCAGCCTGGCCTTCCAGTCACCGCCGGCTCCGCCCGCCGGCAGCGCACGCGCGTCGCGGATGCTCGCGCGCTTCACCACTTCCAGCCGCATCGCCCGCAGCAGGCCCCAGCACATCAGCAGCATGATCACGGTGAACGGCAGCGCGCTGGCCAGCGTTGCCGCCTGCAGCGCGCCCAGGCCGCCGGCAAGCAGCAGCGCAATCGCCACCACGCCCTCCAGCAGCGCCCAGAAGATCCGCTGCCACACCGGCGACTCCTCCTCGCCCTTGGAGGTGAGCATGTCGATCACCAGCGAGCCGGAGTCCGACGAGGTGACGAAGAAGACCACCACCAGCAGCGTGGCCACCGTAGACGTGACGGCGGTGAACGGCAGCTCCTCAAGGAACCGGAACAGCGCCAGCGAGCTGTCCGCCGCAACCACGTCGGCCAAGTCGGTGATGCCTTCGATGGCGATCATGTGCAGCGCGGTGTTGCCGTAGATCGTCATCCAGATGAAGGTGAATCCCAGCGGCACCAGCAGCACCCCGGTGACGAACTCGCGCACCGTGCGCCCGCGCGAGATCCGGGCGATGAACATGCCCACGAACGGCGACCAGGAAATCCACCAGCCCCAGTAGAACAGGGTCCAGCCACCCAGCCAGCCGGTGGGCTCGTAGGCGTAGAGGTTGAAGGTCATCGAGAACAGGTTCGAGACATACATGCCGGTGTTCTGCACCAGCGCCTGCAGCAGGTGCACGGTCGGCCCCGCCAACAGCACGAACACCAGCAGCAGCACCGCCAGCAGCATGTTCATCTCCGACAGCCGACGGACACCCTTGTCCAGCCCGGTGAACACCGACACGGTGGCGGCCAGGGTGATGACGGTGATCAGGATCACCTGCACCATCACGCTGATCTCGATCCCCAGCAGGTAGTTGAGCCCGGCGTTGATCTGCAGCACCCCGAACCCCAGCGAGGTCGCCAGGCCGAACATCGTCCCCAGCACCGCGAAGGTATCCACCGCATGGCCGATCGGACCGTGGATGCGATCACCGATCAGCGGGAACAGCGCCGAGCGGATCCGCAGCGGCAGCCCGTGCCGGAACGCGAAGTACGCCAGCGAGAGCGCCACCACTGCATAGATCGCCCAGGCGTGAATGCCCCAGTGGAAGAAGGTGATCCGCATCGACTGGCGCGCGGCGGCAACCGTGGCCGGATCACCCACCGGCGGCTCCACGTAGTGCATCACCGGCTCGGCCACGCCGAAGTACATCAGGCCGATGCCCATGCCCGCCGCGAACAGCATCGCGAACCAGGTCGCGTAGCTGTAGTCCGGCGTGCTGTGGTCCGGACCCAGCCTGATCCTGCCCAGGCTGCTCACTGCCAGCCCGATGACGAACACCAGGAACCCGGCCACGGCAAGGATCGTGAACCACCCCGCCTCCTGCGCCACCCAGTCCTGGGCGGCGCCGAACACCCCCTGCATCTGCGCGGGCATGATGAACGACAGCGCCACCAGCACCGCCATCAATGCTGCGGCGGGCCAGAACACCGGCGCCAGGATCGAAGCGCGCGGGGGCGGACCGGATTCGGGAGGGTTCTCGGAGTTGTTCATTGCATGCCTGCCTTCAGAAGAAGAATCCCATGTTCACGTTCAGCCGCGAGTGCCAGCCGCCCTGGCCCGGCTCATGGATGCCGATGCCGGGGCCGCCCGCGAACCACATGTTCTTTCCGGCGATCCAGTCCACGTAGGTGAACATCACGCCCTTGGAGAAGCTGCAGCCGGTGACGTTCTGCCACGATTCGCGCAGCCCCGGATCGTCGCCGCGCGGCAGCGTCAGGCTCAGGTTGTTGTAGCAGGTGATGCCGTCGAACCAGCCGCTGCGCTGCAGCGCCCAGGTGACGTTGAAGGTGGGCACGTCAGCCTCGGCGGCGATCTCGAACGGGAACAAGAACGCCGACATCGCCACCCGCGGCTCCGGGTTGCGATAGCGGTAGCGCGCCCACTGCAGCTGCACCGTCGCCGGCCCGCGCTGCCACTGCGCATGCACGGCCGCGGCGTCATGTCCGTGCCTCCGCCCGTCCCCGCGATTCTCGATGCGGCCGGTGGACAGCGACGCGCCGATGTCCAGCCCGCCGCCGGGCCACTCGCGCACATGCCCATAGCGCAGCACGACCCGCCCACGCTCGCGGTACGGCAGCGCATCGGTGGTGGCCACGTCGAAGGAATAGCGGTCGTAGCGGGCACCGGTGCCGTATTCGTCGCCGGCGAACCACGCCGCGTGCCAGCGGTGCGCGCCCGCCGTGTGCTCGAAGGCCACGCCCAGGTCGTAGTCGTCCTCGATCCCCAGGTAGTAACCGGAGCCGAACCAGAAACTGTGCGAGGCGTAGGGAAGCAGCCCGAACGGCACCTGCTGCACGCCTGCGCGCACCTGCGAAGCCTCGTCCAGGTCCCATCCAGCCCAGGCGTGGTGGACGGCATCGAAACCGTCGTACCAGCGGTACTGCAGCGAGAACGACGCCCTGCCCGCCCGGCCGCGGGCCTCGGCCCGCACCAGCTCCAGGTCGGCGCCCGGACTGTCGGCGTAGTCGAGCCAGCCGTAGCTGAAGCGCACCGCGCCGCCCAGCTCCAGCCCGTCTTCCACTGGCTGCGCCAGGCCGGCAGCCGATACTCCGGCCAGCAGCACGACACCTGCCACACTCCGCACTCCCCAGCCCAGCACGGACACGTACCGCTCCTTGCCGTATCGGAATGACGTCACTCAGGCTAACCCCCATGCAGCAGCGGCTGCAAACAGGCGCGATGGACAGCATGGATTGCAAAATCCAGCGGCCTGGGCGATTTTCATCCGATGACCGTCTACGTCGATGATGCCGTCACCCTCTGGCGCGGGCGCCGCTGGGCCCACCTGATGGCCGACACCCTGGAGGAGCTGCACGCGTTCGCCGATCGCCTCGGCATTCCGCGGCGCGCGTTCCAGAACAAGACCAGCGGTGCCCATTACGACGTTACCGCCGACATGCGCCTGCAGGCGATCGCGCTGGGGGCAATGCCCATCTCGCGCCACCGCGACCGCGAGCTGGTGCGCGAGGTCATCGCCAACGCCCGCGCCCAGGGGCGTGGCGAAGCGCCCTGACCGGGCCCCCGGCAATGCGCCGGGCCTGCGCTTCGCCGGCCTGGTCTCCCGCGCTCAGTTGCCGTTGTCTTTCGTGAGCCGTTTGGCGGGTTCAGTTAACGAACAGCGGGCTTTTTCTCACGCCTCCTGTACGGGCGGATACCCAGACTCGACTCCCACATCCCATGCAACGAGGCAGCCATGAACAACGTCATCCACAACCATCCGCGCACCATCCTGGCCGGCGCCCTGTCGGTTGCCCTGATGTTCGCTGCCGGCGGCGTGATGGCCCAGGACGCCGATCACGAACGGGATCACGCGGTGATGGACAGCGATTCCGACCAGCCGATCAACGACACCTGGATCACCACCAAGGTCAAGTCAAGCCTGCTCGCCGATTCGGACGTGGCCGGCCTGGACGTCGGCGTCGAGACGGTCAATGGCGTGGTCAGCCTCAGCGGCGACGTCGAGAGTCAGGCGCAGATCGACCGCGCGATCGAGATCACCCGCGGTATCGAGGGCGTCACCAGCGTCGAGTCGTCCAACCTGACGCTGGACAGCGCCACCGACTTCTGAGCCAACGCACAACCAACAAGAGCCGGCTCCGATCCGGCCCAGTGCACCACCTTCACCGCGGCCCTGTCAGCAGGGCCGCGGTTTTTATCCGACGGCCGCCGGAACTGAATGGCCCGGAAATTGTCATCATCCTGTCACCGTGCGGAGGTAGAGGGGCCCGGCCGCGCCGGATAGCCTGACAGGCCGAATCAGGTACTCCCCCAATGCTGCGGCTCATCATTGCCCTGGCTGCCTGTCTTCTGACGGCCGGCTTTTCCTTTTCGCTCCGGCCCGGCCTGCCCGCCTCGCTGGCGGCGCATCTGGTCGCGCCCGACGGCACCTCGCCGCTGCTGCCGCCGGGGCCGATCAACGCCGCGCTTGACCGGCTGGCCGACCGCGCCGGAACCGTCACCACCGGCGACGGCGTGGACGTGTTCTGGCGCGCGATCGACCCGGGCAATTACGACCTGCGCATGTCGTGGCCCAAGGGACAGGGCGTTGCCGATACCTTCCCGGATCTGGACTTCAACATCCCGGCCGCGCCTGCCGCCAACCCGCGGGCAACCGTGCTGCTGCTGCATGGCTGGATGATGCACGGCGACTCGATGCTGCCCTGGGCGCTGCGCCTGGGCGAAGCCGGCTACCGCACCATCGCCATCGACCTGCGCAACCACGGCCGCTCGGGCCAGGCGCCCTCCGGCTACGGCACCCGCGAGGCGGACGACGTGGCGCAGGTGGTGTCGGCGCTGCGCGACCGCGGCGAGATCGTCGGCCCGCTGCACCTGCTGGGCGTGTCCTATGGCGCGGCAACCGCGATTTTCGCCGGCGCCGATCCGCGCGTGGGCGCGGACAGCGTGGTCGCCATGGAGTCCTTCGCCGTCGCCGACGACGCCATCCGCGACATGGTGCCCTACATGCTCACCGACGCCCCCGCCCCGCCCTCCGCGTGGCTGACCCGGCAGTGGCTGAAGTGGCAGCTCGACGATGCGGTGCTGGAAGCGGCCATCGAGAAAGCGGGCGCAACCCTGGGCTTGCCGCTGGGCGGCGTCGACGTGACCGAGCCCCTGGCCCAGGTGTCATGCCCGCTGCTGGTGCATGGCGACGCCGACCGCCACGTGCCGGTCGCGCACGGCCGCGCGCTGGCGGCATCGGCCCCGCATGCACGCTATATCGAGATGCCCGGCGAGGATCACCTGACCCTGCCCATGCAGCTGGATGCGCTGGCCCCCGAGGTGCTCGACTGGTTCGACCAGCCCGGCTGCGGGGACTCCGGCATCCGCACCGCGTCGCTGCGCTGAGCCCGCCGCGAGTCCCGGGCGCAGGGCCAACCGGTCAGCGCGTCACAGCATCCGCTGCAGCACGCCGTCCTTGCGCACCAGGCCGTGCCACAGCGCGGCCCCGACGTGGCCGATCACCATCAGCACCGTCAGCCAGGCCACCGGCGAGTGCAGCACGCCGCCGAAATCTGCCAGCCACGGAATCTCGCCACCGGCAGGCACGATCTGGATGCCGAACGCCTCCAGGCCATAGCCGTTGCCGACCATGATGCTGATGCCCGACAGCGGCAGCAGCACCAGCCCGACGTACAGCGCGATGTGTCCCGCCCTGGCCAGCATGCCCAGCGTCGGCGGTGGCGGCGCGGGCGGGCGGTTGTCGCGGTTGCGCAGCGCCCAGGCGATGCGCACGATGATCAGCACGCCGATCAGGGTGCCGATCGAGATGTGCCAGGACACCAGGTTCTGGCCCACCCAGTGCTGGCCGTCGTCGATGCGGTCGAACAGCTTCAGCGCCTGCCAGAACACCAGTACCGCCATGACCCAGTGCAGCAGGCGGGAAAAGGTTCCGTAGCGTTGCGTGGTGTCCTGGCTCATGCAGTGGGCTCCCTGGCGACGACGGCAGACTGCCGGTTGCAGCCAACCATACCGCCAACCGCATGTCAGTCGCCATCCTCGCCACGCACGGCGTGTCCTACCGTGCCGACGCCCGGTTCAGCGCCGCCAGCGCCTGCTCCGGCAGATCCAGGTCGGCGGCACCCATGATGTCGTCGAGCTGTTCCAGGCTGGTGGCGCTGGCGATCGGGACGACCGCGGGCCGGGACATCAGCCACGCCAGCGCAACCTGGGCCGGCGTGGCGCCGGCCTGGTCGGCCACCGCGCGCAGCGCGTCGAGCAGCTTCATGCCGCGGCTGTCGAAGAAGCCTTCCAGGAACGCGGCGCGCGGCACGCCTTCCAGATCCGCCTTGCTGCGGTACTTGCCGGTGAGGAAGCCGCTGGCCAGGGAGAAGTAGGCCACCACGCCCAGCCCCTCCTCGCGCACCACGCCCGCCAGCTCGGACTCGTAGCCGGCGCGGTCGTAGAGGTTGTAGCCCGGCTGGATGACCTCGTAGCGCGACAGGCCCTTTTCCTGGGAGATGCCCAGCGCCTCGCGCAGGCGCCCGGCGTTGTAGTTGGACGCGCCCATGGCCCGGACCTTGCCGGCGTCGACCAGCCTGTCGAACGCACCCAGGGTTTCCTCCAGCGCCACGCCGTGGTCGTCGATGTGGGCGAAGTACACGTCCAGGTAGTCGGTCTGCAGGCGCTTGAGCGAATCCTCGACCGCGGCGGCGATGTTGCGTGCCGAAAGCCCCTTGCGCGCTTCCAGGCTGCCGACCTTGGTCATGATCACCACGTCGTCGCGGCGGCCGCGGCCGGCCAGCCATTTGCCCATCACGGTTTCCGATTCGCCGCCCGACAGGCCCGGCGCCCAGGCCGAGTAGGAGTCGGCGGTATCGATGGCATTGAAGCCGCGCTCGACGAAGCGGTCGAGCAGCCGGAACGATGTGGCTTCATCGGCGGTCCAGCCAAACACGTTGCCGCCCAGCACCAGCGGGGCGATTTCCAGGCCGGAGCGGCCGAGGGGACGTTTATGCATGATGCTTTACCTCTTCACGGATGGGGGATGGATCAGGCGATGGTTTCGACAATGCCGCCTTCCACGCGCAGCGCCGCGCCGGTGGTGGCGCTGGCCTGCGGGGACGCGGCGTAGACGCTCATGTTGGCGACCTCTTCGGGGGTGGCAAAACGCCTGAGCAGGGTGGAGGGGCGGTTCTCGGCCAGGAACAGGGCTTCCATTTCCCCGGGCGACACGCCGCGCTCGGCGGCCAGGTCGGCCATCATCTGCACCGAACCCGCGGTGCGGGTGGGACCGGGCAGGATGGTGTTGACGGTAACACCGCTGCCGGCGAGCACCTTGGCCAGCCCGCGCGAGAGCCCCTGCACGGCGGCCTTGCTGACGCCGTAGTGGACCATCTCGGTGGGAATGTTGAGCGCCGATTCGCTGGACACGAACTGGATCCGGCCCCAGCCCCGCTCGCGCATGCCCTTCGCGTAGTGGCGGGCCAGGCGCACGCCGGCCATCACATTGACCTGCCAGAATTCGTCCCACAGCGCGTCGTCGATGTCGAAGAATTCATGCGCGCCGTAGATGCCGAGGTTGTTGACGAAAATGTCCGCGTCCGGGCGCGCGGCGACCAGCGCGGCGCAGCCCTGGGCGGTGCCGACGTCGGCGACCACGCCGCCGGTGTCGTCACGGCCGGCCGCGCTGCGGATTTCGGCCACCGCGGCGTCCACCCGCTCCTGCGCGCGGCCGACCACGGTGACGGCGGCGCCGGCTTTCGCCAGGCCGGTTGCGATGGCCAGGCCGATGCCGCCGGTGGACCCGGTGACGACGGCGGACTTGCCGGAAAGATCGATCTTCATGGGGGAATCTCCTGTTTAAACGCCGCCCGGCGGGCGGCTGCGGCGGATCAGCCGAAGCGGAATGCGGAAAGGGTGGTTTTCATGACTTCCTCCGAATAGACCTTGCGGCCCGGGGAGTCGCCGGCAGCGCCCGCTGCCACCATCAGCGGCAGCAGGTGTTCCTCGCCGCCCGGCGGATGGCTGTCGCGGGCGTGCGGGGCGCTGGCCCAGTCGCGCAGCAGGGTCTCGCGCTGCCCGGGTTCGCTTTCCACGGCGGCCGTCAGCCACTCGTCGAACTTTGCCGACACCGGCGTGTAGCGCGGGTCACCATAGCCGCGCATGTTGTGGAAGCTCATGCCGCTGCCGATGACCAGCACGCCCTCGTCCCGCAGGTCGGCCAGGGCGCGGCCGGCCTGGAGGTGCGCGGCCGGGTCCATGTCGCGGCGCAGCGAAAGCTGCACCACCGGGATGTCGGCCCCGGGGAATGCCAGCTTGAGCGGGATGAACACGCCGTGGTCGAAGCCCCGCCCGGGATCGACCCGGCCCGGTTCACCGGCCTGCCCCAACAGCCCGGCGATCCGCGCGGCCAGCTCCGGATCGCCCGGGGCGGGATACGCCAGTTCGTAGGTGTGTGCCGGAAAACCGCTGTAGTCGTAGATCAGCGGTGGGCGGGCGTGACCGGTCAGGCTGAAACCCTGCTCCAGCCAGTGGCCGGAGACCAGCACGATCGCGCGCGGCGTTGCCGGCAGGGTGTCGGCGATCCCCTTGAGGAAGGCGGCCATGGCATCCCAGGTGTCGGCGGGGTTCCAGTCCATGAAGAAGCAGGGGCCGGCGCCGTGGGGGAGGAAGAACGTGGGCATGCGCGCGCCGCGCCCAGGGGCGGCGGCGCTGCTGTCGGTGGGAATGGTGTCTGTATTCATGGCCACAGCATGGGGCCGGGCAACGGCAGGAGAACCGGGCCATGCAGAACAGCGCTTCCCGCCAGCGGCGACTCAGGCGTTCAGCACCGACGCCATCACCGTGCGCAGCATGTCCCTGTCGAGCGTGCGGGCCAGCTCCGGATTGCGCAACGCCCGGACCGCCAGGCCGTCGAACAGCGCGGCAAGGATCTCGCCCCGCGATGCAGCGTCCGCCGAATCGTCCCCCAGCCGGGACACGAACACCTGCCGGGTCTGCTGGTCGAACGCCTGCAGCATTCCGGCGATCTCGGGATTGCGGGTGGCCTCGGCCTGCTTCAGGGCGAACGCGATCTGCTCTTCGGTGAACTTGGACTTCTTCATGGCGACGGAGACCTCCTGGGTCGTCAGTGTCGCCGAATCCTCTACTTCTGACTGGTCTGAATTATCGGGAGGACGTCATCTGAAGCGATGATTGCCAAAGCGGAACCGTTGCGTGCGACGTCAAGCGGCCTTCTGTCGGACCGATGGCGGAGAGATGGCACGTTTCCCCAGTTGTTCGATGCTTCGGATCGCGAACGAGTCCTCACATCTCCGGCGTGTTGTCGCTGAGGATCTCAATCGCGGATCTCTTCCTGGTGCAGGGCCCCTGCTTCGCGGGCACGGGACGGACTGGCGAACCATCAGACGCTCTTCGGCTGCAATGGTTGATGTAGGTGCCGCTGGCGGCGTCGACCAGTTCCTCGCATGCCCTGATCGTGGCCACGGGCGCGACCGGGGCGGCCGCACGAACGGTGGCCGGCGGGGCGACCTGGGCGGCCGGCCGAGCGGCAACGGGCCTGGGCTGCGCTGTCGTAATGCCGGACAGGGCAGAAGTCAGGGAGTTGCGAATAAAGAGGAAAAGGAGCAGGAACAGGACGATCGTGATGGCGAGTTTCGCAAGTCCATAGCCGATCGACATGCCGACCCCGTGGCCAATCCCACCGCGCCTGCCGGAACTGCCGCGCCGCCCGCTTCCCACGGCGCGGCCAAGCGCGGCATGCACGACCTGCTCCCCAAGGCCGAGCGCGATGCGTTCGCCCCAGGAAGCGCCGGGATCAGCAGCAGGCTCATCGGGGAGCTGCAACAGTTCGCGCAGCTCCTCCCCATCCACCAGCTGCACGTGCCCGTGCCGGGTGGCCGCTTCGATGGCGGCCTTGGTGAACTCCCCGCTGGTGATCAGGATGGCCCCGGTTGCGCCCTCGTTCACCATCAGACCAATCAGCTGGTGCACGTCGTTGTGGGGCACCTTGTACGCGTTCCAGTGCTTCACCTGCACAACGACGTACTCGGCTTCGCGGCGCAGCTTCAGGTCGATGCCGCCGTCGAACCTGCCACCGGCACCGCCGGTGCCGACGTGATCAACATCGTACCCCTGCGCCCGGTAGTGGTCGGCCAGCAGGCGTTCCAGCCGGTCCCACTTCACCTGGGCCAGGGCATCGTCGCGACGATGCGATACATGCTTCAGTCCGTGGCGCACACTCTTCCCCTTAGCGTTTCTGGGCCACTACCTCATTGGATTGCCAGCTCGAATAAGTTGAGTCCGGTGCCGCCTTACGTCCTTAGCTTCTGCAAGAGCTGATATGGAGAAATTGGGGAGCACCTCACTTCCACCTTCGACGTCTGGTTTACAAAATTTATCAGTTTACGGTCGAAGGTCAGGAAGTAATCAACTTTCGAAAACTCACCGGTCCATAAATGAAACATATCGATCATTTTTTCATCATCGTCGGACAGCCCCGTACATAGTTCCGAAAATCGGCCAACGTCGGCCAAGCCTGACTTCTGTCTCTCGGGTAGCTGTCCGTCAAATCTACCTAACCAGCACGGTGATTGCTGCGCAGACGCCAACGTTCGCAGAAATTGGCAGAAGTCCAAACGATCTTTTTTGGCACCGAAACCCACACCTGAAAAAAAACGTGTGCGCTCCACCGGCGAGTCCAAGAATTCAAACTCTATGCCCTCCAGCATCTCGTTCCCGGTGCGACCTGGCCGCCAGGACTCGCGTGAATCTGACAGTTCCCCATACAGCTCCGTACTAGTGCAAAACTCTATTTCGCCGCGCCTCGCAAGTTCGCACAGCTCTCGGAGTGCCTGTCTTTCATTTCCCCTCCAATCCTTGAACTCTCGGGGCTCCACCTGTGCAATACGGATCGTCGCGGCAACACCGCCCACCTCAACCGGAACCGAATTTACAACGAGGTCATCATCGTTAGCGAAATAGTAGAGCGAATTGTCAAACAACACGCGAAGTGGCTTCAGCTCACCCGGCTTTTCCATACCGCTCACCTTGTTTCTCCGCCAGTCCCAACGCCACGAGCATATGCACCAAGCTGGGCAACCGCTTCTTCCAGGAACCGCGTCCAGTAAACTTGGCTGAAATCTCATCAACTGAGAGCGGTGCTGGGCTAGCGGCGAGAACATCAGCCACAGCGCGCACCTGTTCGACGGTGTCCTTGGGCCATGGCTTCGGCTTGTCAGCGGCCACGACTGGGGCGGGGACCTTGGCGTCCTCGCCCACGGTGCCGGTGACGAGCCCGGCCTGCTCGGGTTCGCGCTCTGCATCGGGGTTCTGGAATTCGGGGCGAAGCCAGCGGATGTGGCCGCGGGCTTCTTCGGCGGCGCGTTCGGCGTTCAGGGCGACGAGGCGCTCAAGGATGGTTTCGTCGAAGGTGCGCTTGGCGTCTTCGCGAATTTGGCCTTCGGGCGGGGCGTCGTTGCCGTGTGCGATGCGGAGCAGCGGCAGGAGGTCACCCCAGCCGTACGCGTGGAGGACGGCTTCGTCAAGCTCGTCGTGGAGCTGGCGCAGGACGGAAACGAGGCCATGTTCATGGATGGTGCGCTCCTTCGCCGTCAGTACTTCGCGGCTGCGGAGCTTTTCCAGGACGTTGTAGATGCCGGTCAGGGTCAGGCCCGGGTGAGCCTTCTGCTGACGTTTGCGATGAGCGTCCAATTGATAGGCGATGTCACCGATCCGTTCGGATGGGCAGTCACCACAGGTTTTTGATTGACCTGCCTTTCCATCGTGATCAAGCAAGGCAGCGCCGACAGGCCCACCGAACTTGTCTGCAGCATGGAGGTTCGCTACGGGGAAGCATTCGAAAGACCTTGTCTTAACGTAGACAGGGTCATTTCCCACTCCCAATCTGCTCCCGGCAGCTATCGCCCATGCCACGTGCACCGCGCTTGACAGAACCCCGAGCATCAACGGGTTATCCAGCGCAATCACGATGATCTTGTTGTCCGCAGCGATCTTCGAATCGAGGAACTGGAAAACCCGATGCTTGGTGGTTTCGACAGTGGCGATGTAACGACTCAACCCTTCAAGCGCTGGCCTGAATGAGCCGCGAGGCTCGCCATGAATCCACCAGAGGTCTCGATAGACCGCCCGGTTGTTGTGGTCCCGCTCTGGCTTAACGTGCTCGTAGACGTGCTGATATACCTCAGGAAACTTCTGACGAACTTCCTCAGAGGTCAGGCCGTACAGATCAATAACGTAGACACCACGCGGCGTAGCAGTCAGATCCCGCCCGTTACGGTAGGGGCGGATGTGCTTCTCCAGACCAGGTATTCGTCCAAGCCCAAGCGTTTTTGCCTTTTCCGGAGTGACAATGAACCCCGATCCGTGAAGCTTGAGGCCAGGAGAGCTCAATCCCTGCATCGCACGCAGCGGCACCGCGGACGCCACATCGGCGCCGACGCGGAGATCCTGATGGATCACCCCCGTCTTGTTGGAAAGCTCAACCGAGACTTCCCCTTCACCGCTATCCCGCTCACGAACCGAGGTCGACACGCGGCCGGTCTTATTGCCGGGAACGCCGACGGTCATCGCGATCCGTACGGCCGCACCATCTGCGGTATCCACCCACGGGTGATCCGGAATGGCGAACGCGAGTGAAAGCGGCTGTTTGGGATCGGACAGGTGCCGCTCAACCACCCGCCGATTGAAGGTCTGCTTGATCGAATTCGTGGTGATGAAACCAAACCGTTCCACCGCTCCGCGACTCGTCAACGCGGCAGCGTGGTGCCACCAGTACATGACGAAATCAGCTGACTCGGGAACTTCCGGCCAAGCCCCGCGAAGGGCATCCACATACCCGTCGCCCAGCGCGGAACGCATCGAACTCGCCCCAATAAACGGCGGATTCCCCACCACAAAATCCGCCTCCGGCCACGCCGCCTTCCGCGGGTTCACATACCGCTCCACCGGCTTGCGCGCGGTCTCGTCGGGAATCATCTCCCGCGTCACCGGCGAGGGCTTCATGGTCTCGCCGTCCCAGCGGGTCACCGGCACGCCGTGCTCGTCGGTCACCCACTCCACGCGGTCGTAGGCCAGCACGGCGTCGCGGTTCTCGATGTTGCGGAAGTCACGGATCACCGGCTGCGGCGGGTGCACGTCGCCGCGGGTGCGGAAGTGCCACTGCAGGTAGCCGATCCACAGCACCACCTCGGCGATGGCGGCGGCGCGGGGGTTGAGTTCGATGCCCAGCAGGTTGTGCGGATCCACGGTTTCGCCGGCGGCGGCGTCGGCGCGCTCGCCGCCCAGGGCCAGGTCGGCCTGCTGGTAGCCCAGTTCGTCCAGGGCGTTGAGCACTTCGCCTTCCAGGCGCTTGAGGTGCTCCAGGGTCACGTAGAGGAAGTTGCCCGAGCCGCACGCCGGGTCCAGCACGCGCACGGTGCACAGGCGGTGGTGGAAGCGGCGCAGCTCGTTGACGGCGGCGTCCTGCTTGCCTTCGGCGGCCAGGGTGCCGGCGGCGGCCTGGGCCACGCTCCATTCCTTGCGCAGCGGCTCGATCACGGTGGGCAGCACCAGCCGCTCCACGTAGGCGCGCGGGGTGTAGTGGGCGCCCAGCTTGTGGCGGTCCTTCGGGCTCAGCGCGCGCTCGAGCAGGGTGCCGAAGATGGCCGGCTCCACGTGCTGCCAGTCGGCGCGGGCGGCTTCCACCAGCAGGTCCAGCTGGGGGCCGTCGAGCGGGATGGTTTCCGGTTCCTTGAACAGCTTGCCGTTGAACTTCAGCACGTCGCCGGCGAGCACGGCGGAGAAGCCGCCGGCATCCATGTCGCGCCAGAGCTGGGCGAGCATCCGCATGGCCACGTCGGGCTGCTCGCGGTGGCGGGTGAGCAGGGTGCGGAAGCTCTCGGCCGGCAGCAGCTTCACGTCCTCGGCAAACATGGTGAACAGGCAGCGCATGAGGAACTGCGCCACCGTCTCGGCGTCGTGGCCGGTCTTCTCCAGGCTGCGGGCCAGCTTGGCCAGGCGCTCGGCGATCTCGCGGGTGACGCGGGCCGACTCGCGGCTGGGGTCGAGGCTGAGCGGGTCCGTCCACACCTTGCGCAGGCGCTCGCGGATTTCCGGTTTGGCCAGGTCCGCCAGCCTGATGCGGTGGCTGCGCGGGTCCGGGAACGGCACGTAGGTGCCGCCGGAGCGGCTGAACTCGGAATACAACTCGATCCGGTTGCCCACGTCCACCACCACCACGAACGGCGGGCGGCCCTCGCTCGCCGGCAGGGCGCGGGCGTAGTTCTCGGCCTGGCTGCGGGCGCGCAGCAGGGCGTCGTCGAAGCCGCGGGTCCTGGGCGCGGCGCGGACCTTCTTGGATTCCAGCACGAACGCGCCGCGGCGGTAGAGGTCGATGCGCCCGGCGCTGGTGCTGCCGTCGCCGTGCTGGAAGGTGATGGGGCGCTCGAACATGTAGTCCTGTTCGGGCGTGGCGTGCGGCGCGTCCACGCCCAGCAGGGCGCACAGGTCGATCAGGAAGCTCTGCGAGGTGGAGAGCTCCGAGGCGGTCACGCCCTGCCATTTCGCAATGAAGGCGTGCACGGCGGCATTACCGGCTTCGGCGGATGCCATGTGGGCGTCATCCATGTTCGAGGCCCCCCAGCCCCCTCGTTGCGCGCGTCCCTGCACGCAAGGATACGTCAACTGCGGCGATACTCGGCGCGCACCCGGAAGCTGCAGGCGAGGAGAAGGCATGGCGCGCAGGAAGAAGACCCTGAAGCTGGCCACGTTCAACATCAACGGCATTGGCGCCCGCCTGCCGCACCTGCTGACGTGGCTGGAAAAGGAGCAGCCCGACATCGTGGCCCTGCAGGAGCTCAAGGCCATGGACGCGGCCTTTCCCGCCACGGAGCTGGAGGCGGCCGGATACGGGGCGGTCTGGCAGGGCCAGCGCTCGTGGAACGGGGTGGCGCTGCTGGCGCGCGATGCGGAGCCGCAGGAGATCCGCCGGCGCCTGCCCTGGGATCCGGCCGACAAACAAAGCCGCTATATCGAGGCGGCCATCCACGGGATCATCGTCGCCAGCATCTACCTGCCCAACGGCAATCCGCAGCCCGGGCCCAAGTTCGACTACAAGCTGGCCTGGATGAAGCGGCTGCACCGGCACGCGCGCACGCTGGTGGACCAGGAACATCCCGTGGTGATGATGGGCGACTTCAATGTGATTCCGTTCGAAGAGGATGTGTACGACCCGAAGGCCTGGCGCAAGGACGCCCTGTTCCAGCCTGAGGTGCGGGAGGCCTATCAGGAACTGCTCGGCCAGGGCTGGACCGATGCGCTGCACGAGGTCTTCGGCGAGGAGCGGCCCTATACGTTCTGGGACTATTTCCGCCAGCACGCCGAACGGGACCGCGGCCTGCGCATCGACCACCTGCTGCTCAATCCCGTGCTGGCCAAGGGGTTGGAGTCCGCCGGCGTGGACCGCTGGGTGCGGCTGCAGGAAAAGGCCAGCGACCATGCCCCGACGTGGGTGACGGTGAAGGTGCCTTCGTAAGCGGGCGACGCCTGCTCCGTTAGCATGGGGCGCCCTCCCCTGCGATGACCCCGATGACCCAGTGGCAGCAGCTCGTCCGCGACGTTCCTGATTTCCCCAAGCCCGGAATCCTGTTCAAGGACATCACCCCGGTGCTGGCGGATGCCGGCGCGTTCGCCGCGGCAGTCACGGAGATGACCGGGCCCTGGCGCGATGCCGGACTACACGCGGTGGCGGGGATCGAATCGCGTGGGTTCATCCTGGGTGCGGCAATGGCGAAGGCGCTGGGGACGGGGTTCGTGCCAATTCGCAAGCCGGGCAGGCTGCCCGCGCAGACGCTGTCGCAGGACTACGCGCTGGAATACGGCACCGACCGGCTGGAAGTGCACGTGGACGCGGTGCCGCCCGGGGCAAAGGTGCTTCTGGTGGACGACGTGCTGGCCACTGGCGGCACGCTGGTTGCCGGCCGGGAACTGCTGCGCCGGCAGGGAGCGGAGGTGGCCGGGGCCGCGGTGCTGTTCGAGATGCGCGCCCTGGGCGGGCGGGATCGCTGGGCGGACGGCACGCCGCTGCTGGCGGCGGCGGCCTACTGATTCAGCGCGACGCCTCGATGATCCGTCCCATCAAACCGTGCAGGGCGGCGCGGTGGCCGGTACGGCCGGAAGCCTGGCTGTCATCGGAGATCATGGCCACGGTGAGGTCCAGCGCGGGCACGATGTAGAGCATCTGGCCACCGAAGCCCCAGGCGTAGCGCACCTGCTCGCCGGCGATCTCGCGCGCGAACCAGGCGTATCCGTAGCCGTCGCCGTTGAAACGCGAGACCGTGCGCGGCTGCCAGGATTCGGTGATCCAGTCCTCCGGAACCAGCCGCTGGCCGCTCAGGGACAGCCCGCCGCTCCGATAGATCTCGCCGAACGCCAGCAGCGAACGCGTGCTCATGGCCATGTTGTTGCCGCCGAAGTGGATGCCCTGCGGGTCGCGGTCCCAGGCGGTGATCTCGAACCCGTCCTGCGGGCCAAGCCACTCGCGCGCCAGCTCCAGGGTGGAGCGCCCGCTGGTGCGCGCAAGGATGGCCGAGAGCAGGTGGCTGGAACCGGTGGAATAGACCATCGCTCCGCCCGGTTCGGCTTCGAACGGCCGCGCCAGCGCACTGCGCACCCAGTTGTTGCTGACGACCCAGGCGCCGTAGTTGCGACCGGAGGTGGATTGCAGGCCGGCCTGCATGGAGAGCAGGTGGCCGATGGTGATGTCGAACAGGCGCGGGTCGGGATCGGGCGGGAGGTCGGATTCCAGCAGCGGCGCGATCGGCTGATCCACGCCTTCCAGCAGGCCCTTGTCGATGGCGATGCCCACCAGCGCGGAGATCACAGACTTGGAGGCGGACTTGATGTTGGCGGGGGCGTCGGGCGAGAGGCCGTAGTTGCGCTCGGCTTTCACGCTGCCGGCCTGGGCCACCATCAGGGATCGCAGCTGTTCGATGGAGGCCGCGTCGTCCAGCACGCTCTCGAGTGAGGGTGCCGGCGTTGTTGCCTCAGGCGGGGAAGCGGCTGGCACTTGCTGGGCTTTGCCGGTGGGCGCCGAGGGGGTTTCGCCGATCGGCGCCTGGCCGCATGCAGGGCTGGCCAACAGGGCGACGGTGAGGATCAGGATCGGCAGCTTCATTCATCCACGGGAGGTTCGGGGATGGCGTCTATTCCACCAGCGGGCGCGTGACCTCCAGGTAATCCCCGCCGCGGGACTTCACGGTGTCAGCATCGGCCGCTTCCGAGGCCAGGTGCACTTCTTCCAGCGCCTCCGCGGCTTCGGCCAGGTCCGCCTGCAGCCGCTGCAGCGCGTTCTCAAGGGTGTAGGTGAGCTCATGCACGGTGTGCAGATCCACCTCGTCTTCAGCCAGCAGCGCCTGCAGCCGGGCGTTGTACCCGGCCAGGTTGGCCAGCGCCTGCGCGGTGGAATCCGCCGGCTCGCCGCTGTAGTGGGAGATGCGCTCGTCCTGCGCCCCGGCAGCGGAAGCGAAGCCAACCGCTGCGGCGAAGATGGCGATACGAAAAATCCTGCGGCGTGTCTGGTTGCGGCGCATGGTGATGCTCCTGTCCGGGAATACGGTTGGCCTCATTGGCGACGTTCGACGCGCCGGTCGAAGCAGTGCGCGCCGGCGCCGTGCAGCCAGGTGTCGCCCCCGAACGGCTGGCGCTGGTCGCGCGCGGTGTCGGTGCCAAAGCGCGCGCAGACGCGATAGAACTGTTCGCCAGTGACTTCGTATTGATAGGCGTCGCCGAGCACCGGATCGCGTGGCAGCTCGGTGCCGGGCGTTGCGAGCCCGTCCAGGGTGGCGGGGAGTTCGCCGGTACGGTGGTAATGGGCTTCCACCAGGCGGGCAATGCGCGCCAGGTCCTGCTCACGCCGCGTATCCAGGCGGGCCTCGCGCTCCGCTGCGGGCGAACGGATCACAGCCACGGAGGCGATGAGGGTGGCGAGGATCACCACGGCCGCGGCGCCCAGCACCACCTTTCCCGGGATCCCGCCGACCTGCGGATGGCGCTCTTCACGTCGCAGGTCCTGCAGGTACCAGCCGAACACCGTGCCGGCGATCACCGCCACCACCAGCACCTTGAGCAGGAAGCGAGCCGACAGCCCGCCGCCGAGCAGGTTGTACACCAGCACGATCATGTCGCCGATCAGCACCGTGGCGGCAAGGAACAGGGTGAGGTAGGTCAGCCAGCGCCGCACCGCGGACAGGCGCCGGACGGGGCTCTGGGCCAGCTCGCGGCCGAGGATCCGGGCCACGAGCACGAACACCGGGAACGCGATCACCAGCCCGGCGATCGACCAGCGCATCGAGCTCGACCGGGCGGCCCGGGCGAACTCGGCGTCGGCCGGATCGGGGAATGCGAGGTTGATGAGGTCGAACAGCAGGCTGCCGACGTGCCAGGCGGTCAGGTACAGCGTGGCGAACATCAGCAGGTAAAGGAAGGCATCGCGCGCGGAGAGATAGGGCCGCGGGCGCGGCACCGGAATGACGAACGGCACGTCGGCCCAGCTCTCCAGGGCGCTTTGCACCTGCGCCCGGTCCCAGCCTGCTGCTTCGAGCGCAGCCGCCACCTCTTCGCTGGACGCGCCCCTGGCCAGGGCCTGGCGAACGAACCGCTCCAATTCCTGGGTTGCTGCCGACATGCCGCGCTCCGCGTGGGATTCCTGCGGCGAATCTAGCAGGCGGGAAGGCTGGGCGCCTGCGGCCAGGGACGCGCCTCACGCCCGCGGGGGGCATGGGCGCGATCCGGGAGCCCTCCCCGCGGGGCATAGCCTCAGGCGAGCAGCGGGTTCGGACGGTCGGTATCGATCTTGTAGAGCTTGATCGCGCGCGAAACGTCCTTCGGCGTCATCTTGCCGTCCTTCGCCAGCGCCTCGATCGCGGCGTGGGCGATGTGGAAGCGGTCGACCTCGAAGTGCCTGCGCAGGTTGGCGCGGGTATCCGAGCGGCCAAAGCCGTTCCCGCCAGCGAGCCAGAAGTGCATTTCTCGCCAAGCATACTCTTAGCCTGTCGACGACTGATTCGCCCACCGGAAATAGCTCCATTTGGGTTTTGTATTATACTCATAACTGGACGACGTCACTCGTAACGAGGTTAAGATGAGACCCCATTCCCGCATGACGGACGAAGATTGGTCCGTATTATGGTCTGAGATAACGGATGCATTTAGCCCAGGGGCACCTGTTCAAGAGAAAGACCTTTTCTCGGGACGAATCGAGCAAATCCGCGCTCTGGTTGACACTGTAAGCCAGCGCGGTCGACATGGGATCATCTTTGGTGAGCGAGGTGTTGGAAAAACGTCTCTCGCCAATATCGTGAGCCTTGTCATACAAGGCCAAAGCAGAAACGTCATTACAGTTAAGGTAAACGCTGACCCACAAGATTCGTTCAGCTCAATCTGGCGGAAAGTTTTCAGGCGACTCAGCTACGACTTAAAAAATGAAGATGGGACACTAGAGAGAAGAGTTGTTGCTGAGGACCACGCGGCGCAAATAACGCCGGACGACGTCATTCTCGAACTATCAAGTTTCGGAGCCAATAGCACACCGGTGATAATGATCGATGAGTTCGACCGAATCGCGGACTCGCGCGCCACGACGCTGATGGCTGACACCATAAAAGCCCTATCTGATTATTCATCCAAGGCAACGGTAATTATAGTGGGAGTTGCGGAAGACGTAGGCGACTTAATTGAGGGTCATCGTTCAATTTCTCGAGCGCTGCTACAAGTCAAAATGCCAAGAATGGATCAGGGCGAACTTTCTCAAATTATCGAATCTCGCTACGGGAAGTGCGGACTTAAGTGCGATGACGAAGCCCTTTGGAAAATGACTTTTCTGTCAAGAGGACTGCCTTACTATGCACAACTCCTAGGAATGCATAGCGCACGTCAAGCCATTCAGGATAGGCGTCGCGAGGTGCTTCCCGTCGACGTCGAGGCATCCCTAGGAGAGGCTGTCTTAGAGCTCGACCAAACAATCAAAGAGGCATACTTGGCAGCCATCAGGAGCCAACGAGGCGACGCACTCTACGGTCCGGTATTGCTCGCTTGTGCATTAGCGAAAGGTGATGAACTCGGGGCATTCCAACAGGCTGCTGTAACAGAGCCGCTCAACCGGATTCTTCCTGGAAGAAACTACAAGCCTTCAACTTTTGCCTTCCACATGAACGAATTTACGCAGCATGCGAGGAAGCGGGTTCTCGAGCGGTTTGGGGAGCCCCGTAATTATCGATATAGATTCGCCGATCCGCTGATGCAACCGTTCGTCATCATGAAGGGTCTCGCGGAGGGAGTTGTGGATGACGTCACCGCTGAAGTATACGCGAATCGCCGCCAGGGCCAGCTGTCTACAAATTGGTGAACGACGATCAAGTCTCAATTGAAGCTGTCTTTTGCGGATGGCCTCGACTTCCCGCGAACCAGGTGTCGTAAGCTTCTGGGTCGTACAGCGACGCAGATTCGACTTCCTTGATTGGAATTACCTTGACCCAATCGAGGGGGTCAAACCTAGGAGGCTCCCCGAACTCTGAGATCACCTCCTCAGCACCCTTGATATCCGACCGTATTCGTTCTTGCTCCCTTGTTATAGAATCCCGCAACTCCGCCGGGAATTGATCCAATCTTTCTTCCAGCATTTTCAAGGCTTCACGACTAGAAAAAACATACTGCTTCGCTTCCCATAAGGAAATTACTGGATACTCGGTCTTCTTTTCTCCGATAAGCAGTGTCTCTTTTTCCCGATAAGCTGAGAATGAAGGCAAGAGCTCGACACAGGCATCGTCGCTCTCAATATCTGGCGGAACCTCGAGGATACGACCGCAGTAGACTTTTCGAGATTTCAAAGTCAGCATGACCAGCCGCTGGCTATCTGCGGCCTTTCTCAAGAGCTGGGACAAAGGGTTTCCAAATGCATCCGTCAGCTTGTTGTAAATTCTTTTAGCCGTAGGGCGACCGTTGCGACCGTAGCGCATCCACAACAGGCTGTTCAGCGCGTAGGCGAGAATAACCGACCCAAATATCGTAGCAAGCAGACGACATGCATGCGGCACTGGTATGGAACGATCAATTTCCAACGCAGCGCTAAGCAACCAGCTGCCTTGGAACCAGCTAGTTCCAGCAATCGCCCCGCTTAGAATGAATGACATCGCCCCGAGAATTAAGCCGGAGCCGGATGCCATAAAGAATAGCTTTTGCCCTTCCGCCCGCCCAGAAAAATAGCGAAAAGGGTAGAAAATGAGATTAAAAATATATCCGCTTATTAGAAGCGGAATAAAGAACAACACGGCACCCCCCGCCCCCATTTTTTGCGCCCCTAATTCACTTCTTCAAAGCTCGCCCGGAGCTCAAATGCCTGAGGCTATTTAGTGCACGCAATCCGTCTTTACGATCGATATAAACTTTATCCAGGTTTATACGCAAAGTGCCATTAAATGCTTGCGTTGCTTGTCGCTCCCTGAGAAGCTTCGCGATCATTTTTTCGGCATCATCTACGGATTTCGCCTTTGTTGCCCTGTTCACTAATCACCCCCGCGGGAAGTACAGGCAAGTTGTTCAAATAGCATCTCAGCGTTTGGGACGCAAGAACTGCGCGTCCAGCGAGCCGTCTTTGTGACGAACGGCCGATTACGCTTCCAAAGGGTTCGGCCGGTCGGTATCGATCTTGTAGAGCTTGATCGCGCGCGAAACGTCCTTCGGCGTCATCTTGCCGTCCTTCGCCAGCGCCTCGATCGCGGCGTGGGCGATGTGGAAGCGGTCGACCTCGAAGTGCCTGCGCAGGTTGGCGCGGGTGTCCGAGCGGCCGAAACCGTCCGTGCCCAGCACCGTATAGATCATCGGCACGAAGGCGCGGATCTGGTCGGCATAGGCGCGCACGTAGTCGGTGGCGGCGATCGCCGGCCCCTGGTGGTCTTCCAGCAGCCCGGTGACGTAGGCCTTGCGCGGCTTCTTCGCCTCCGGGTTGAAGCGGTTCCAGCGCTCGGCGTCGAAGCCGTCGCGGCGCAGCTCGCTGAAGCTGGGGCACGACCAGATGTCGGCGGTGACGCCGAAGTCGCGATCCAGCAGCTCGGCGGCGGCCATCACCTCGCGCAGGATCGTGCCGCTGCCCAGCAGCTGCACCCGCAGCTCGCCCTTCTTCGGCTTGCCCGCATCCTTGAGCAGGTACATGCCCTTGATGATTCCCTCTTCGGCGCCCTCTGGCATGCCCGGGTGGCCGTAGTTCTCGTTCATCAGGGTGATGTAGTAGTACTCGTCCACCTGCTCTTCGAGCATGCGCTTCATGCCGTGCTGCATGATCACCGCCACCTCGTGGGCGAAGGTGGGGTCGTAGCTGCGGCAGTTGGGGATCGCGCCTGCCAGCAGGTGGCTGTGGCCGTCCTCGTGCTGCAGGCCCTCGCCGTTGAGCGTGGTGCGCCCGGCGGTGGCGCCGAGCAGGAAGCCGCGCGAGCGCATGTCGGCTGCCTGCCAGGCGGCATCGCCCACGCGCTGGAAGCCGAACATCGAGTAGAAGATGAAGAACGGCAGCAGCTGCAGGTCGTTGGTGCTGTAGCTGGTGGCCGCGGCCATCCAGCTGGCGAAGGCACCGGCCTCGGTGATGCCTTCCTGCAGCACCTGCCCGGCGGCGTCCTCGCGGTAGTACATCAGCTGGTCGCGGTCGACCGGCTTGTACTTCTGGCCCTGCGGCGCGTAGATGCCGATCTGGCGGAACAGGCCTTCCATGCCGAAGGTGCGGGCCTCATCGGCCACGATCGGCACCACCCGCGGCGCCACCTGCTTGTCGCGCAGCACGATGCCAAGCGACTGCACGAACGCCATGGTGGTGCTGATCTCGCGCTCGCCGGTGTCCTTGAGCAGGCGCTCGAACACCTCCAGCTTCGGCGCCGGCAGCGGCTGGCTGGCCTTGGCGCGGCGCTGCGGCAGGAACCCGCCCAGCGCCTCGCGCCGCTCGCGCATGTACTGCGCTTCCTCCGAGTCCTTGCCCGGGTGGTAGAACGGCACCGCGCCGTCCTTGAGCTGGTCGTCGTCGATCGGCACGTTGAAGCGGTCGCGGAACGCGCGCACCGCCTCGTCGTCCATCTTCTTGGTCTGGTGGGTCGGGTTGAGCGCCTCGCCGGCGCTGCCCATGCCGTAACCCTTGACCGTCTTGGCCAGGATCACGGTGGGCATGCCCTTGGTGTCCATCGCCGACTGGTAGGCGGCGTAGACCTTGTGCGGGTCGTGGCCGCCGCGGTTCAGGCGCCAGATGTCCTCGTCGGACAGGTTGGCCACCAGGTTGGCGGTCTCCGGGTACTTGCCGAAGAAGTGCTCGCGCGTGTACGCGCCGCCGAAGGCCTTGCAGTTCTGGTACTCGCCGTCGACGGTCTCCATCATCAGCCGCCGCAGCATGCCGTCCCTGTCCCTGGCCAGCAGCGGATCCCAGTAGCTGCCCCAGACCAGCTTGAGCACGTTCCAGCCGGCGCCGCGGAACTGGCCCTCCAGCTCCTGGATGATCTTGCCGTTGCCGCGCACCGGGCCGTCCAGGCGCTGCAGGTTGCAGTTGATCACGAACACCAGGTTGTCCAGGCCCTCGCGCCCGGCCACCGAGATCGCGCCCAGGCTCTCGGGCTCGTCGGTCTCGCCGTCGCCCAGGAAGCACCACACCTTGCGGTCGGTCTTCGGCATCAGTCCGCGCGCCTCCAGGTACTTCCAGTTGCGCGCCTGGTAGATGGCGGCGATCGGGCCCAGGCCCATCGACACGGTGGGGAACTGCCAGTAGTCCGGCATCAGCCACGGATGCGGATAGGAGGCGATGCCGCGGCCGTCCACTTCCATGCGGAAGTTGTCCAGCTGATCCTCGCTCAGGCGTCCCTCGAGGAACGAGCGGGCGTAGATGCCCGGCGAACTGTGGCCCTGGATGCCGATCATGTCGCCCGGGTGCTCGCCCTCGGGCCCGCGCCAGAAGTGGTTGAAGCCCACGTCGTACAGGGTGGCCGCGCTGGCGAAGCTGGCGATGTGCCCGCCCAGGTCGCCCGGCTTGCGGTTGGCCCGCACCACCATGGCCATCGCGTTCCAGCGGATCAGCGAGCGGATCTTCCACTCCATCGCCGAGTCGCCCGGCATCTTCGGCTCAAGGTGCGGCGGAATGGTGTTGATGTACTCGGTGGTCGGGGCGAACGGCAGGTGGGCGCCGGCGCGGCGGGTCAGCTCGACCATGTTCTCGAGCAGGTGGTGCGCGCGCTCCGGCCCGGCGGCGTCGATGACCGCCTTGATCGACTCCATCCACTCGCGGGTCTCCGCAGGGTCGGGGTCGTTTTCCAGCACGTCGTTCAACCAGTTCATTGCTTTGCACTCCGCTCGCGGCCACGCCGCCGGCCGTTGTGAAATCGGGGGATAAATCCCGGGATATCGGGAACCCGATTCTAGCAGGCGGGCCCGCGCCGGCCGCAGGCGGCGCGGGTCCACGGCCGGGCCGCGCCGGGATGAAACCGCTGCAAACGGCAGGCTTCACCACGGCTTCACGGCGCGCGCGGATGATTCGGCGGTTATTCGCCGCGGATCCGCGGGCCGCGCGGCCCGGGATGGAGTCCCGGCGCGCAGGATGTCAGGATTGCCCGATGCCCATTGCCGCCACTGATGCCAGCGACGCCACGGCCAGGTACCGCCTGCCCGGCCTGATCGTGGCGATCGTGGTCATCGTAATCGTCCCGTTCGCGCTCAACGCCATAGCTTCGCGCGCCAGCACCCGCGCCCAGGAGGCACTGGTGCACGCCCACGAGGTGGAGGCCGAAATCGCCTGGCTGGCCTCGGACGTGCGCAACACCGAATCGGCGGCGCTGGGCCAGGCGTTCGGCGTGGACCTGGAGCTGCTGCGCGAGCGGATCGAATACAGCCGGCCACGGATCGGACCCAACCTGGACCGGCTGGACGAACTGACCCGCGACCATCCGGTCCAGCAGCGCCTGCTGGGGGAACTGCGCACCATGCTCCGGCTGCGCATGGCCGAGGTCTACCGGTCGCTGGATACCGGGGTCGCGCTGACCGCGGCGGACGTGGAGCGCATGCTCACGCGCTTTCCCATCCACGACCTGGTCGACCAGATCAGCGCGGAGGAGCAGCAGGTGCTGGACCAGCGCCGGGCCGAAGCCCGCGCGGCCGAGCGCCGGGCGCGCCTGGTCAGCGGGGCCGGGCTGGCCCTGCAGCTGGCGCTGCTGGCCCTGCTGGCGGTGTACGGACTGCGCGAGGGCGTGCGCCGGGTCAGCGCCGAGCGCGATTCGCGCCTGGCCAGCGGCCGGGCCACGGTGATGCTCGACACCGTGCGCGAGCCGATCGCGCTGCTGGACGAGTCCAACCGGGTGCTGATGTACAACGCCGCGTTTGCCGAGCTGTACGGCGTGGAGGAGGACAGCCGCGGCGAGCCGCTGACCGCCTTCGGCGGCGGCGCCTGGGACGAGCCGGGCGTGCTGCGGCGGCTGACCGACGTGCTCGCGCGCGACCGCGAGCTGTGGGACTTCCAGGTCAGCCAGCGCACCGCCGACGACGTCGAGCGGGTGATGCTGCTGTCCGCCCGGCGCATGTCGCTGCCCGACAGCGACGACCACGCGGTGCTGCTGACGGCGGCCGACATCAGCCCGCAGGTGATCCAGGAGCGGCAGATCCGCGAGCTCAACCGCCAGCTGGAGGGCAAGGTCGAGCAGGTGTCGGACGTGAACCGCGAGCTGGAGGCGTTCAGCTACTCGGTCTCGCACGACCTGCGCGCGCCGCTGCGGCACATCGCCGGCTTCGCCGACAAGCTGGGCAAGCACCTGGGCGACCAGGCCGACGACAAGGCCGGCCACTACATCAACGTGATCTCCGAGTCGGCCAAGCGGATGTCCTCGCTGATCGACGACCTGCTGGTGTATTCGCGCCTGGGCCGCAGCGCCCTGCGGCTGCAGATGGTGGACGTGCAGTCCATGGTCAACGACACCCGCGCGCTGCTGGACTCCAACGCCCTCGAGGAGGATCCCGACCGCGAGATCGAGTGGGACATCCAGCAGATGCCGGTGGTGGTGGGCGACGAGAACATGCTGCGCCAGGTGTGGCTGAACCTGCTGGGCAACGCGGTCAAGTACAGCGTCGGCTCCAATCCCTCGCGCATCGCCATCGCCCACGCCCTGCGCGAAGACGGCAGCCACCATTTCAGCGTGGCCGACAACGGCGCCGGGTTCGACATGAAATACGCCGGCAAGCTGTTCGGCGTGTTCCAGCGCCTGCATGCGCCCAGCGAGTTCCCCGGCACCGGCATCGGCCTGGCCAGCGTGCGCCGGGTGCTGGGTCGCCACGGCGGCCGGATCTGGGCAGAATCAGAACCTGGCAAGGGCGCCACGTTCCACTTCATACTTCCCGCCGCTGGCGAGATCCAGACCAATCCGGAATCCAGGACATGACCCTAGTGCGCACCATCCTGCTGGCTGAAGACAGCCCCCACGACGCGGAAATGGCGATCGACGCCCTGCGCGACGCCAACCTTGCCAACCCGATCGTGCACGTGGAGGACGGCGTGGAGGCGCTGGACTACCTGTACCGGCGCGGACGCTATGAAAACCGCGAAGGCGGCGATCCGGCGGTGCTGCTGCTGGACATCAAGATGCCGCGCATGGACGGGCTGGAGGTGCTGACCGAGCTGCGCAATGCCGGCGACTTCGGCCACCTGCCGGTGGTGATCCTGTCCTCCTCGCGCGAGGAGAGCGACCTGGCCCGCAGCTGGGACCTGGGCGTGAACGCCTACGTGGTCAAGCCGGTGGACGTGGATCAGTTCTTCGATGCGGTGCGCACGCTGGGCCGGTTCTGGGCCGTGCTCAACGAGCCGCCCGGGGACGACTGACCGCCATGGCCACGCGGGAGCCTGCCCACGCACCCTGGCGGGTGCTGCTGGTCGAGGACTCGCGTGACGACGCGGAGCTGATCGAGATCGCCCTGCGCGAGGCCGGGCTGGAAGTGGAATGCCGCCGCGCCTGGTCGGCCGCGGCGGTCGCCGAGGCGCTGGCCGCATTCGCGCCGCAGCTGGTGCTCTCCGATCTCAACCTGCCGGGCTTTTCCGGCGAGGACGCGCTTGCGCTGGTGCGCGCGCACGATCCGCGGCTGCCGTTCGTGCTGCTCACCGGCAGCCCCGCCGAAATCCTGCCCGAGCCGCTGCCGGGCGTGGGCGGCGTGCTCTCCAAGGACGACCTGCAGGCCCTGCCCGCGCTGGCCCGCCGCCTGCTCGGCTAGGCGGGGCTACGCCCCCGGCGTCCCGCGGGCCTTGCGGATCTGCGCTTCCACCGCGGCGATCGCGGTCATGTTGATCACCCGCCGCGGGGTCGCGGTGGGGGTCATGATGTGCGCCGGCGCACCCACGCCCATGAGGATCGGCCCCAGCGCGGCGCCGTCGGTCATCACCCGCACCATGTTGTAGGTGATGTTGGCCGCGTCCAGGTTGGGCAGCACCAGCAGGTTGGGCTCCCCGGACAGCGTGCTGTTGGGGAAGATGCGCCGGCGCAGGGGTTCGTCCCAGGCGGTGTCGGGCATCATCTCACCGTCCACCTCCAGCTTCGGCGCGCGCTCGGCGAGGATCTCGCGCACCCGGCGCATCTTCACCGCGCTGGGGCCGGAGTGGCTGCCGTAGTTGGAGTGCGAGAGCAGCGCGACCTTGGGTTCGATCCCGAACAGCTTGAGCCGGTAGGCGCCCTGGATGGTGGCTTCGGCCAGCTGCTCGGCGGTGGGATCCTCCTGCACGTGGGTGTCCAGGAAGAACCACAGGCCGCGGTCGCTGACCACGCCGGTCATGGCCGAGGTGCACTGCACGCCGCGCTCGAGCGGCAGCACCGCGCGGATGTAACTCAGCTTCTTGTGGTAGCGGCCGACCATGCCGCACAGCATCGCGTCGGCCTCGCCGCGCTCGACCATCATGGCGGCGATCAGCGCGGGCCGCGAGCGCATCAGGTTCTTGGCCGAGTCGGGGGTGATCCCGCGCCGCTCGCTCATGGCATGGAACTGCTGCCAGTAGTCCTGGAAGCGCGGGTCGTCGTGGATGTTGGTCAGGTCGAAGTCGCGCCCCGGCTCCAGCCGCAGGCCGAGCTTTTCGATCCGGTTTTCGATCACCTCCGGCCGCCCGATCAGGATCGGGTGCGCCAGGCCTTCGTCCACCACCGTCTGCACGGCGCGCAGCACGGTTTCCTCCTCGCCCTCGGCATAGACCACGCGCTGGCGGTCGCCGCGGGCGCGGTCGTATACCGGCTTCATCACCAGCGCGGTGCGGGTGAGGAAGTGGCCGAGCTTCTCGCGGTAGGCGTCCATGTCGGGGATCGGGCGCTGGGCCACGCCCGAGTCCATGGCGGCCTGGGCCACCGCCGGTGCCAGCACGGTCAGCAGGCGCTGGTCGAACGGCCGCGGGATGAGGTAGTCGGGCCCGAAGGTGGGGATTTCGTCGCCGTAGGCGCTGCCCAGATCGCTGGCCTCGGCCTTGGCCAGCTCGGCGATGGCGTGCACGCAGGCCAGCTTCATGGCCTCGTTGATGCCGGTGGCGCCCACGTCCAGCGCGCCACGGAAGATGTACGGGAAGCAGAGCGCGTTGTTGACCTGGTTGGGGTAGTCGGAACGGCCGGTGGCGATGATCGCGTCCGGCCGCACCTGCCGGGCCTGCTCTGGCAGGATTTCCGGATACGGGTTGGCCAGGGCCAGGATGACCGGCTTGCCGGCCATCGTGGCGACCATCTCCGGAGTGAGGATGCCGCCGGCCGACAGGCCCAGGAACACGTCCGCGCCCTCGACGATCTGGGCCAGCTCGCGGTGATCGGTGTCGCGCGCGTAGCGCCGCTTGGCCTCGTCCAGGTCGTCGCGGCCGGAATGGATCACGCCGCCGCGGTCGAAGGCGGTGATGTTCTCCGGCTTCATGCCCAGCGCCACCAGCATGTCCAGGCAGGCGATGCCCGCGGCGCCGGCGCCGGTGGTGGCCAGCTTCACGTCCTCGATCTTCTTGCCGGCGATCTCCAGCGCGTTGATCACCGCCGCGCCGACGATGATCGCGGTGCCGTGCTGGTCGTCGTGGAAGACCGGGATCTTCATCCGCTCGCGCAGCTTGCGCTCGACGATGAAGCACTCGGGCGCCTTGATGTCCTCCAGGTTGATGCCGCCGAAGGTCGGCTCCAGCGAGGCGATGATCTCGACCAGCTTGTCCGGATCCCGCTCGTCGACCTCGATGTCGAACACGTCGATGCCGGCGAACTTCTGGAACAGCACGCCCTTGCCTTCCATCACCGGCTTGCCGGCCAGCGGCCCGATGTCGCCCAGGCCCAGCACCGCGGTGCCGTTGCTGATCACCGCCACCAGATTGCCGCGGGCGGTGTAGTCGCTGGCCTTGAGCGGGTCGGCGGCGATTTCCTCGCAGGCGTAGGCCACGCCCGGTGAATAGGCCAGCGACAGGTCGCGCTGGGTGAGCATGGGCTTGGTGGCCGCGACCTTGATCTTCCCCGGCGGCGCCAGGCGGTGGTAGTCCAGGGCGGCGCTGCGGAATTCCTCCGCGGATTCGTTGGTACCGGACTTGTTGCCTGACATTTTTTGTGCTGGTTGCCTGCTTGCGGTGACTCCCGATTCTAGCCGGTTCGGATACAGGTTACGCCATTCGTCCCGGGCGGCACATGCATAACCCCGGGCTATGCAGGGCAGGCTCAATTTCAATGGCCAACGGCGATGACAGCGATGAAGATGGGTGGCTCATCGCCCTGGCCCGCCTCTGGCGAGCCCCTCCGGTCAGCGAGGTAGCCGCTTGTCCCGATCCTTCCAGCAGGTGCCGATCACCCGCCTTGCCGGCTGCCTGACGGCCCTGGCGCTGCTTGCGGGCTGCTCCGGCGGCCAGCCCCTGCCCACCGACGCCAGCGCCGACGTCCTGATCATCGGCGGAACCCTGTTCGATGGCGGTGACAGCCCGGCGCGCGAGGCGGACGTGGCCATCGCCGGCGACAGGATCCTCGAAGTGGGCCCCGGCCTGGCCCGTCGCTACCGCGCCACCCGCACCATCGACGCCCGCGGGCTGGTGGTGGCCCCGGGTTTCATCGACCCCCATACCCACCCGTTCAGCCACATCCGCTCCCCCGATCCGCTGATCCGGCGCAACCTGCCGTGGCTGCACCAGGGCGTGAGCACGATTTTCATCGGCATCGATGGCGGCGGGACGCCGGACATCGCCGAACAGCGCGAATGGTTCCAGAGCCACGGCGTGGGCACCAACATTGCCGCCTACGTCGGCCTGGGGCCAGTCAGGCGCCGGGTGCTCGGCAACGATGACCGGGCCCCCGACGCCGACGAGCTGGCGCGGATGCGCGGCATGGTGGCCGATGCGATGTGCCAGGGCGCCATCGGACTGTCCACCGGCCTGTTCTACGCTCCGCAGAGCTTTGCGACCACCGCCGAAGTGGTGGCGCTGGCCGAAGAAGCCGCCTTGCGCGGCGGCGTCTACGACACCCACCAGCGGGACGAATCCAGTTATTCGATCGGCCTGATGGGTTCAATTGAAGAAGCGCTTGAGATCGGCCGCCGCGCCGCGATCCCAGTGCATATCGCCCACATCAAGGCGCTGGGCACGGACGTGCATGGCAGCGCCGGCAGGATTGTCGAACGCATCGGGCGTGCGCGTGCCGAAGGCATCCGCGTGACCGCCGACCAGTATCCGTGGCTGGCCTCTGCCACCGGCATCGAGGCCGCACTGCTGCCGCGCTGGGCCCAGGACGGGGGCCGCCAGGCGCTGTTCACCCGGCTCGACGAGCCGGCCACCGCAAATCGTATCCGCGACGAAATGGAGCAGAACCTGCGCCGCCGCGGCGGCGCCGCCGCAGTGCTGATGATCGGCGAGGGCTGGCCCTGGTCGGGCAGGACGCTCGCGCAGATGGCCGAGGCCTGGGAGCTGCAGCCGGTGGAAGCCGCGCTGCGGATCATCCGCCATGGCGGGCCGGACGCCAGCGGCTCAGCGCGCAAGATCGCTTCGTTCAACATGCACGCCGATGACGTGTCCGAACTGATGCGCCAGCCGTGGGTGCTGACGGCCTCCGACGGCGGCGACGGACATCCACGCCAGTACGCCACCTTTCCGGAAAAGTACGAGCGCTTCGTCGTCGAGGAAGGCGTGATCGACCTGCAGTCCTTCATCCACCGCTCGACCGGCCTGACCGCGGACACCTTCGGCCTGGAGGAGCGCGGGTATCTGCGGGCCGGATACCACGCCGACGTCGTGGTGCTCGATCCCGACCGCTACGCGCCCGCGGCGACCTACGTGGAGCCGGCGGTGCTGTCCAGGGGCGTGGAGTACCTGTTCGTCAACGGGACGGCCATGGTCGACCGCGGCCGGGCGGCGGATGCGCTGCTGCCGGGACGCATACTGCGCCACCAACCGCCTGCAGGTACCTGCGACTGAGCAGGCCGTCCGCCCGACCTTCAACAGGAGTTCCCATCCATGCTGCAACTTGATGCGGTGCAGACGCTCGCCCTTGCGGGCGTCGCGCTGTTCCTGGGCTACGGCCTGTGCCGATGGATACCGGTGCTGGGCAGGTACAACCTGCCGCCGCCGGTGGTCGGCGGCCTGATCTTCGCCATCGCCGTGTGGATCGCCCACACCCGGGACACCACGCTGTTCGTGCTCGACACCAGCCTGCAGACACCGCTGATGATCGCGTTCTTCACCACGATCGGCATGAACGCCAGCCTGCGGCTGCTCAGGATCAGCGGCACCCAGGTGATGATCTTCCTCGGTCTGGCCAGCGGTTTCGCGGTGTTCCAGAACCTGCTGGGCATGGCGGTGGCGGTGGGCTTCGACCTGCACCCGCTGTTCGGGGTGCTGGCCGGATCGACCACGCTCACCGGTGGGCCGGCCACGGGCCTGGCGTTCGCGCCCCTGTTCGAAGAGGCCGGCGTGCCCGGCGCGGAGTCGATCGCCGTGGCCTCGGCGATGGCCGGCATCATGCTGGGCGGGATCGTGGGCGGCCCGGCGATCACCGTGCTGATCCGCCGCTTCAACCTGTCGCCATCGCGCGAACAGGCGCGCCCGGCGGCGCCGGACATCGAAACCGGCGGCCCGGTCCAGACCGAGGCGATCCGCGAGTTCAACGCACTCAAGGCCATCGTGACCCTGCTAATCGCAATGTGGGTGGGCGCCTGGGTGAGCGGCTGGATCTCCGCCACCGGCATCACCCTGCCCGCCTACGTGGGCGCGATGCTGGTGGGCGCGGCGATCCGCAACCTGGACGACCGCACCGGCTGGGTCGGGCTTTCGGTGCCCACCACCGACCTGATCGGCAACGTCTGCCTGGCGCTGTTCCTGGCCGTGGCCCTGATGAACCTCAGGCTCTGGGAGCTGGCCGGGCTGGCGCTGCCGCTGGTGCTGAACCTGGTCCTGCAGGTGGGCGCGGTGGTGGCGTTCTGCATCGTGGTCTACCGGGTCATGGGCCGGGACTACGACGCCGCCATCATGGGCGGCGGCTTCATCGGCTTCATGCTGGGCACCACCGCCAACGCGATGGCGGTGATGCGCGCGCTGGTCGAACGCTACGGCACGGCGCCACGCGCGTTCCTGGTGGCGCCCCTGGTCGGCGCGTTCTTCATCGACTTCACCAACGCGCTGATCATCACCGGGTTCATCAATTTCTGGAGCTGAGCGGGCCGATGAAGTGGGCGTGCAGCGCCTGGTTCACGGCGGCCCGGAGGTCCGGATCCCGCACCCCGTTGGTGATCACGACGAAACCGTACTTGCGGTCCGCATCGAAGAACATCGAGCTGTACAGCCCGTAGGCGGAGCCGGTGTGGCCGACCAGAGTGACGCCGGGGACCAGGCTGTTGTCGGTGCGCAGGCCGAGCCCGTAGCGGGCGCTGTCATCAACCGGCACGGTGGCTGCCTGCATCAGGGCCGCGTGCGCCTGGCTGATGATCCTCACGCCCGCCCACTCGCCCTGGTTCATGTGCATGAGCATGTACGTGGCCAGGTCCGGCGCGGAAATCTTCATGCCGCCGGTGGGCGAGAACATGGGCGCGCTGTAGCCCAGCCGGTAATCGACCAGGCCTTCGCCCAGGGGCGCGTACGCCGCCTCAGAATGCACGAAGCCCTCGCCTTCACGGTAGCGGTAGATCCGGGCGAAGCGATCCGCGTCCAACGCATCCGGCCAGTGCCCGCCGTAGAGTTCCAGCGGCTCGAGCACGTGCTCCTTCACGTACCGGTCGAAGCGCTGCCCCGACGCCTGCTCGATGATCGCACCAACCATGTTGTAGCCCAGGTTTGAGTATTCGTACTGCTCCCCCGGGGCGTACTCCGAATAGCTTTCGCTCCAGCTGTCATTGGCATCGGGGTTGATGATGTCCAGGCTGCCGTACCGCTGGCTGTCTGTGATCGACGAGGTATGGTTGAGCAGCATCCGCAGGGTGATCGCGCGGTCGGGGAAGCCGGGGTTGCGAACCGGGAATCCAAGCAGTCCTCCGACGTCGTCATCCAGCGACAGCCTGTCCTGCTCCACCAGCTGCATCACCGACGTGGCCGCGAACGACTTGGAGATGGACGCAATGCGGAAGACGTCGTCCTCTTGGAGCGGGATGCGCGCCTGCCTGTCCTTCCAGCCCAGGCTTTGGCGATAGACGATTTCGTTGTCCCGCACCACCACCACCGCCAGGCCCACGGCGTCGTGCTCGGCCATGAGCGCGGAGAGCTTTTCCCCGATGTCCGCGGCGACGGTGAAACCCGGCGCGGACAACGCCAGCAAAAACGCCGCGCCCAGGACCAGGGCGCGGCTCGCACGGTTGCTTCTTCTCATGTCACTTCCCCTCGTTGGCCGGTGACGCCGGGCGGCTTGTGCCGCCCGGCATCATGAGCGGCCGGGTTCAGTCGAACGACTTGGTCAGGGTCAGGTAGTAGCCGCGCCCCAGCACGTTGTGCAACCCGGAGTAGAAACCGGTGGCCGTGGTCGACAGCGGCGGATCGCGATCGGTCACGTTGCGTACCGTGAGCCGGATGCGGGAGTCGTCCAGGAAGTTGCCCAGGCCATTGAAGCGACGCTCCACGTACACGTTCGCGGTGGTCCAGCTCGGGATCTGGAAGCGGTTGCCATCGGCATCCAGCGCGCCGCTGGACTCGAACCCCCCCACGTAGCGCACGTGGGTGCCGGTGAGCCAGTCACCCTTGCGCCACGAGAAGTTCGCCGTGGCCCGCCACTCCGGCGATCCGTTGATTCCCAGCAGGTTGCCGGCGCTGCTCAGCCGGAAGCCGTCGTTGATGATGCCTGCCGCCTGCGCGTCCAGGATCATCTGTTCGTCGGGCACCGGGTCCTGGGTGCGTTCGATCAGGCGGGACGCATTGACGCTGTAATTGAAGGTGCCCGCGCGCTCGCTGGGAATCCGGTGGCTCAGGCCGAAGTCAAGGCCGCGGGTGGTGCGTGGCAGCCGGTTGATGTAGCGGTCGTTGACCACGCTGACCGTGCCGACCGGATCCAGGCCGGTGCCCACGAAGTCCTCGATCCGGGTGTCATCGGGATCGTTCCTGACCACGTTCGGGTTGTGGGACCCCTGCATGCGCGCCAGGTAGTCCAGCGCCAGCTGCGCCTGCTCGCCCAGGATGCCGATCACGTCCTGCTGCTCGATCACCCAGTAGTCGGCGGTCAGGGACAGGCGGCCAGCCGCCGCGGGCAGGAAGGTCGGCTGGAACACGAAGCCGACCGAATACGCGTCGGAGGTCTCCGGCTGCAGGTCGCGGTTGCCACTGCGCTCGGCCTGGGTGCTGGATCCACGGCCGCACTGCGACCAGCGTTCGATGCGCCCGGCACGCAGGTCCGCCTCGCACATGTAGTAGTCGGTGCGGGTATTGCTGACCACGGTCCCTTCGGCGTAGAGCTGAAGGATATTGGGCGCCAGGAAGCTTTGCGCCCAGTTGGCCCGCACCATGAAGTCATCGCTGAGGTTCCATGCCAGCGCGACCTTGGGGTTGGACACCCAGCCGAAGTCGGAATAGTTCTCCCAGCGGCCGGCCAGCTGCAGGTCAAGGCTGCGTACCAGCGGAATCCCCATCTGCGGCGATACCAGCGGCAGCGCGAACTCGGCGTAGAACGAGGCCACGTTGCGGTCACCGGAGTTGCTGGCCGCCGGGCTGGCGCCCAGAACATCGCTGGTGATCGCTCCGGTCATCGGGTTGGTATAGGTGATCTCGCCGTTGAAGCGCGGATCGCGCACATCGTTCAGCGTTTCACGACGCCACTCCGCACCAAAGGCAAGACCCACGTCACCGGCGGGCATGCTGAAGATGCTCTCGTTCACGAACCGGGTGTCGATCTGGAACAGGCTCGCAGTGCTGTAGCGAACCACCGGCACGGTGAAGCTGGCAATGGTGTCGGGGTCGCTGGGCGTCGCGTCGAGCCCCGACCAGTCGTTCGGATCGCCGCCGTTGAAGGGGTTGTAGGCGCCTGGATCGGAACGCGCCAGCGCTTCAGCGAACAGGGTGTTGCTGATCGATCCGTGCTGGGTGTCCTCGGTGGTTGCACGCGAATACAGCACCGCGCTTTCCCAGTCGAAATTGCCCAGATAGCCGCGCACGCCGGCCATCACCCGGTAGGAGTCATCGTCCACGGTGTAGGGACGCGAGGTATCGGTGGCGCGATAGCTGGTGATGCGCAGGTCAAGGCCTTCTTCCGGCGCATCGATGCCGGGCAGGCGGTTGGGGTTGAGCGACCCGTCCGGCAGGTACATCGCGCCAAACGGGTTGTAGTAGTTGGAGGCGGGCACGATCATCGGCGCCGAACCCAGCGACGCCGCCTGCTCGCGCATGCTTTCGAACTTGGCCTGGTAGTAACTGAACTCGCCGAAGGCCACGAAGTTGTCGTTGATGTCCTGCTCGATCGTGCCGAACAGGTTGGTCCGGCCCACGCCGCCCAGGATGTTGCGCTGGTGCATCGGGTTGAAACGCCTCGGGCGATCCAGCTCGGTGCTGAACCCACCGGTCTGGATGCACACGTCATCGTTGATCTGCATCAGGCAGCGATGCTCGAGCGGCTGCATGTGGAAGTAGCCGGTGGCACTGGTGAGCAGGTCCCCGTCCATCGAGACCGTCCTGCCGTCGCGGGTCTGGAATGCGGCCCAGGGCGTGGTGGTCAGGCGGTCGTCGAACGCGGTGTGGCCCTCGAACGCCGTTCCCTCCAGCAGATGCCGGTGATCGGCGTTGGCCGTTTGCGGATGTTCACTCGCCGGCACCTCGGACCGGTAGGTATGCCCGCCAAGCAGGGTCACCCGCGTGCGTCCATCGTTGAACCAGCGGCCGGCCTTGAAGTTGAAGTTTCCCCGGCGCAGGTCGATGTTTTCCGAGCCGCCGTACTGGGCCTGCACCTCCAGGCCCTGGAAGTGGGTGTCCATTACCACGTTCAGCACGCCGGCCACCGCGTCGGAGCCGTACAGCGCCGAGGCGCCGCCCATCAGCACCTCCATCTGCCTAACGCCCCACAGCGGGATGGCGTTGATGTTGCCGGTCTGGCGCGGAACCAGGGCCTCGGTCTGGGTGCCCGGATGCGGGACCATGCGCCGGCCGTTGACCAGCAGCAGGGTATTGCCGGTACCCAGGTTGCGCAGGTTGATGGAGCCGATGTCGCCGCGCGCGGCATTGAGGTTGGCTGCCGTGTCGCTGTTGTCGAACATCATGTCGCCCACCTGCGGCAGGCTGCGCAGCAACTCCTCGCCGGAGTCCGCGCCGGTGGCTTCGATCTCCTCCTGGTCCATCACCGCGACCGGGACCATGCCCGCTTCGCTGTTGCCGGCAAAGCGGCTGCCAACCACGACGACCTGGTCGAGTTCGGAAATGCGCCTGGCCGCATCCTGGTCGTCGGCCGACGGCTGGGCAGGGCCGTCCGCCGGAGGCGGAGCCTCAGGGTCGGCTGCCTGCCGGGTCTGCGCCAAAGCCGGGGCGCCGGCAATGATCGCCCCCACGACCGCTGCAAGTACGGTTCTCCGATACGTCTTCATATGTCTTCGCTCCCACGAATCATGTGTTTTCTTGTCGTGACCACGCCAGCGCGCGGTTGTTGTCCAGCGGTCGTGCCGCTGCTACTGCTCAATGACCGCCGCCCCGGGCCTGCGCGGGTCGGCTGCTCCTTCAACCTGGGCAGGCCCGATCAGCAGCATCTGGGTACTGCCGATCGTCTGGCCGGAAGAAATGTCATGGCCGCGGCCTTCAAGCAGCCGCAGCGTGTCCGGACTCAGCCCGCGCTCGACCTGGAGCGTGCCCTTGCCGGACATGTGCTGGTGCACCCGCGGCGCCATCGTGGCTTCGGCGACGTTCATGCCGAAGTCGACCACGTTGATGATCGTCTGCACGACGGTGCCGGGGATGGTGTTGCCGCCGGGACTGCCGGTCACCAGCCAGGGCCGGCCGTCGCGCACCAGCATTGTCGGGGCCATGCTCGAAACCGGTCGCCGCCCGGGCTGCATGGCATTGGGTGGCTCCGGGCGGCCTTCGCGCCGCGCATCCAGCTGCGCGCGCAGGGAGAAGTTGCCGATCAGGTTGCCCAGCAGGAAGCCGGTGCCCTCGATCATCACCCCCGACCCGAAGTCGGCGCCGATCGTATAGGTGTTGCTGACCACGTTGCCGTCGGTATCCACGACCGAGAAGTGGGTGGTTTCAGGCCCTTCATGTGCCCAGGGGTCGCCCGCCTCCACGTCCGCCGCCGGCGTGGCGCGATCCATGCTGATACGGCCCGCACGCCCGGCCGCATAGCCCTTGGCCACCAGCCCGCGCAGCGGCACTTCGAGAAAGCCGGTATCGCCAACGTGGGCCAGCCGGTCACGCCAGGACAGCTTGCTGGCCTCGGCGAACAGGTGCAGCGCGTCGGCCGAACCGGCGCCCATGGACGCCAGGTCGAAGCGCTCGAGCACGTTGAGGGTGCCGACGATACCGGCGCCGCCGCCGCTGGCGGGCGGCATGGTCACCACCTCCACGTCGCGATAGGTGCTGCGCAGCGGGTCCCGCTCGATCGCCCGGTAGGCCGCCAGGTCTTCCTTGCGCAGCAGCCCGCCGTGTTCGCGCATGCCCGCATCCAGACGCTCGGCGATCCGGCCGCGATAGAAGTCGTCCCCGCCATGCTCGGCAATCCGGCGCAGCGTCCAGGCCAGGTCGGATTGCACCAGTCGTTCGCCCGCCCGCAGCGCCTGCCCGTCCGGATGCAGGAAGACTTCGGCCCCGGCCTGGCTGCGGGCAAGCCGCTCCCGGCCCCAATCCAGTGCGAACGCCTCGTCGGCAGTCAGCACGATGCCGTCCTCGGCCATCGCGATCGCGGGTTCCAGCAGCCGTTTCCAGGGCAGGCGGCCATACTTTTCATGAGCCAGCGCAAGGCCTGCCACCGTGCCCGGGACCCCCGCCGCGCGGATGCCCGCCGAATGGCCTTCAAGCTCGCCGTCGTCGCCAACGTAGGCGTCCAGCGTCGCCAGCGCCGGCGCCGCCGAGCGGTAGTCGATCGCCGTGTAGCGATCCTCGTCGGCCAGGTGGAGCAGCATGAACCCGTCGCCGCCGATATTGCCGGCGCGGGGCAGGGTCACCGCCAGCACGAACGCGGTCGCCACCGCGGCGTCGACCGCGTTGCCGCCTTCGCGCAGGATCTGGGCGCCGGCCCGGCTGGCCGCCTCGTTCTGGCTGACCACCATGCCGGCCGTTCCCGACTCCGGCTTGTGGATGGCCTCGTAATTGAGCAGCTGCCGGGTCTGCGCCGGCACCGCGAATGAGAGCGCCAACAGGCAGCCCGCGACGAACACCGCACCTCGGCGGGCCACGCTCCAGACCATGGGTCCCTCCTCCCAGGGGATGCTTGCCAATCACCATGCATAAGCAGGCGGCGCGTGTCCCCCATCAATGCTGAGGCAGCACATGCCTCCAGGTTATGGGCACCCATAACCCACGGTTGTGCCCGTCGGAACCAAAATCACCCCTGCCAGCGGAAGCGCCGCGTTAACCTCGGCACACTCGCTTCCAGCATTCGGAAGCCGCGCCTGTTCCGCTTGCAAGGAGGCGTCCAATCGCCATTCACATTCCGCGCAGGAGGCCTGCGCATACGGCACTCGCCGCAATCTTCGGATCCGTGCTTGCGGCATGCACCACGGTGGTTCCACCGGCCGCAAAGCCCGAGGCCGGAACCACCACGGGCCAGGGCATGGTCAGCAGCGCGCATCCGCTGGCCACGCAGGCCGGGGTGGAAGTACTTGAACGCGGCGGCAGCGCAATCGATGCCGCTATTGCGGTACAGGCCATGCTGGGACTGGTGGAACCGCAGAGCTCGGGGCTCGCCGGTGGCGCGTTCCTGCTCCACTACCGGGCCCGGGACGGAAAGGTCGACGCCTATATCGGGCGCGAACGCTCACCCGCCGCCGCCGATGCTTCGCTGTTCCTGGACTCGTCCGGGAGCCCGCTGCCGCGCTCACAGGCCATGTTGACGGGTGCCGCCACCGGCGTTCCCGGCGTGCTGCCGGCGCTGGAGGCCGCCCACGCGGATCATGGCCGGCTGCCGTGGCAGGGCCTTTTCCAGGCCTCCATGGATACCGCGCGCCGGGGCTTCACCGTCACCCCGCGCATGGCCCGGCACATCAGCGGCGACTTCCCGCAGGCCTCGGCAGCGGACGTCACCGCCCTGTTCTCGCACCCGGACGGCAGGCCGCTGCGCGCCGGTGAGGTGATGCGCAATCCCGCCTATGCAGGCAGTCTGGAACAGGTTGCCGCAAACGGCGCCGCGGCGCTGCAGGCCGGATCGCTGGCCACGGCCATCCTGGAGCGCGTCCGGCAGCCGCCAGGCGCATCGCCGATGCAGGCGGCGGACCTGGCCGGCTACCAGGCGGAAAAGACCGCGCCCCTGTGCAGGGCCATCCGCGCCCACGTGGTCTGCGTACCACCCCCGCCATCGAGCGGCGTGGGACTGCTGCAGCTCCTGCTGCTGCTGGAAAAGTCCGACATCGCCCGGCGCCAGGCCGACGACCCGGTGGCCTGGCTGACCTTCGCCGAGGCCAGCCGGCTGATGTACGCCGATCGCGACCATTACGTCGGTGATCCGGATTTCGTGGAAGTGCCCCTGGACGGCATGCTGGAGCCGGATTACCTGGATCGCCGCGTCAGCCTGATCGGCAACCGCGCCACCCGGGGTGGTTACCGGCCCGGCCAGCCCGCCGGCGCGCCGGCCAACGCGGACGACCACACCACGGAACCTTCCGGCACCAGCCACTTCGTCGTGGTTGACGGATGGGGCAACGCCGTTTCCATGACCACCACGATCGAGTCCTACTTCGGCTCGGGCCGGGTGGTCGGCGGTATGCTGCTCAACAACCAGCTCACCGATTTCTCCTGGCAACCGGGCGGCGCTGCGGCCAACGCACTGGCGCCGGCCAAGCGGCCGCGCTCATCGATGTCGCCGGTGATCGTGCTCGACAGCCAGGGCGGCTTTGCCGGCGCGATCGGTTCACCGGGCGGCAATGCGATCCCGGCCTACGTGGGCAAGGCCCTGCTCGGGTGGCTGTTCTGGAACATGCGGCTGGACGAGGCCATCCAACTGCCCAATCTGGTCGCCCGCGGCGACCGCTTCAACGGCGAGGCGGATGCCTTCGATCCCGCCCTACTCGGCTCGCTGGAGGCGCTGGGCGTCCCTGTACGTTCCGGCAGCGGGGAAGACTCCGGCCTGCACGGCGTGCAGCTGCGCGGCGGCGTCCTTCATGGCGCTGCCGATCCGCGCCGCGAAGGCACCGTATCCACCACCCGAACGTCCGAAAAGAGCAGCCCGAATGGAAACACCCGCCCCGTCCTGTGATGTCACCGTCCTAGGAGCAGGCGTGGTCGGCATGGCCACCGCCTGGGCGGCAGCCCGGCGGGGGCTGTCGGTGGAGATCGTGGATCGCGCGCATGGACCCGCGCTGGGCGCGTCGTTCGCCAACGGAGCCCAGCTCAGTTACGCCTATACCGACGCCATGGCCGGTCCCGGCCTGTGGAAACAGATTCCCGGGCTGCTGGCCGGGAGTGACCCGGCGTTCCGGCTCCGGCTCGCTGGCAACCCGCGGATCTGGCCGTGGGGGCTATCCCTGCTGACCAACGCCACCGGTGCCAGGATGCGGCGCAATACGCTGCGCGCCCTGGCCCTGGCCAAGGTCTCGCAGCAGAGGATGCGGGAGCTGCTGGACAGGCATCCGATCGACTTCCGGCACCACATGGCCGGCAAGCTGCACCTGTATTTCAGCGATGCCGCGCTGCGGGCCGGGGCGGCGATGATTGAACTCAAGCGCCCGCACGGCGTGGAGCAGCAGCTCCTGGATCCGCGCGAGGCCGTCGACATCGAACCGGCGCTGGCCCAGGTAGCCGGGCTCCACGGCGCGGTGCATTCACCGCAGGAAGAGGTCGGCGACCCGTGGCGGTTTGCAGCCGGGCTGCTGGACATCCTGTGCGGCGGGTATCCGGTGCAGACCCGGTTCGGCTTCGACACCGCATCGATTCGGCGCGATGGCCGGGGCTGGCTGCTGCGCTCACGGGAAGGCGATGCGGCCCGGGCCCGGCGGCTGATCGTATGCGCCGGCGTGGACAGCGCCGCCCTGCTGCGGCCCCTGGGCGTCCGCCTGCCACTGATGGCGATCAAGGGCTGTTCGCTCACCGCACCCTGCGGGCCGCGGGCCCCGCTTGCCAGCATTACGGACACCGCACGCAAACTGGTGTTCTGCCGGCTTGGCGACCACATCCGCGTCGCCGGCATGGCGGATATCAACGACTGGGATCCGGCAATTGATCCCGGGCGATTCGAGCAGTTCCTGGCGCTGGCTCGCGAGTCGCTCCCGGAAGCGGCCGATTACACCGCGATCCACGGCCAATGGGCCGGCCTGCGCCCCTCCACCCCGGACTCGGTGCCGATCATTGCCGATGCCGGCGAAGGGCTGACCTGCAACGTTGGCCACGGCATGCTCGGCTGGACCCTTGCCATGGGCAGCGGCGAGCAGGCGGTCGCGCTGGCAATGGGCGAGCATGACGTCCGGCCGTGACAGGACTGAGGCGCATCGCCTAGCCTGTCCCGATGCGCCTTCGCCATATCGAAGTTTTCTACGCCGTCTATACCGCGGGCTCGATCAGCGCCGCTGCACGCTCGCTGCACGTCTCCCAGCCGTCGGTAAGCAAGGTGCTCCAGCATGCCCAGTGCCAGCTGGGGTTCGAGCTGTTTACCCGGGTGCGCGGCCGGCTGGTGGCCACCGACGAAGCGCACGCCCTGTTCGAAGAGGTGAAGGAAATCTTCGACCGCATGGGTTCACTGCGCAAAGCCGTGACCAACATTCGCAACATGGACGGCGGCCACCTGCGCCTGGCCGTGGTTCCCTCGCTCGGGCTACACATTGCCCCGAGCGCCATCGCCCGCTACCGGCAGCGTTTCCCGCAGGTCACCTTCGACGTCCAGACCCTCCACCACGGCGACATCTTCCAGGCCCTCTACGAGCGCGAGTGCGACGTCGCCTTCGCCTACATGCCACCCATGCATCCGCGCATGCAGCGCCGTCGACTGGACAGCGGTGAACTGGTGCTGCTGTTTGACCCGGGCTGCCTGGACAGCCCGGAGGAACGGATACCGGTTTCGCAACTGGCCGGCCATGAGATGGTCGGGCTGGCCAACAGCGGACCGATCAGCGACCTGGTGGATCGCGAACTGGAAGCACAGGGCGTCACGCTCCGCGAAGTGGTGTCCAACCAGACCTATTACCTGGCTGCCGCCCTGACCCGCTGCGGCGCAGGCATGAGCATCATCGACGAGTTCACCGCCCGCGCCAGCGTGGCGGACGGACTCGATTTCCGCCCGCTCGAGCCCGCCATCCGGTTCCAGATCGAATGCGTGTACCTGGAGGATCGTCCTCCATCACACCTGGCCGAAGCGTTCATTGAGGAGTTCCGGACATCCCTCGGCGCGGCGAAGGGCAGGCCCGCCACCAGGCCCCGCGCCCGCCAGGCGCGTCCGTGAACCGGCTCACTGCGTACGTGATCCCCCGTGATTTCTGCCACCGGGCGGCTCACCCGCGCGCCGCTGCCTGAGCGTCCCCCTTGCCGCGGCCACTTCGTCGCGCAGCTTGAGGTAGTTGGCCAGCCGGCCCGGATCCAGTTCGCCGGCCTCCAGTGCGGCCCGGATCGCGCAGCCGGGTTCGCTGTCGTGGCGGCAGTCGCGGAACCGGCAGCGGATGGCCAGCTCCCGGATGTCGTCGAAGACGCCGTCGGCCAGGTCTTCCTCGCCGGTGGGCTTGAGCTCGCGCATGCCGGGGGTGTCGATCAGGCAGGCGCCGGTGGCCAGCGGCACCAGCGAGCGCCAGGTGGTGGTGTGGCGGCCGCGCGAGTCGCGCTCGCGCACCGCGGCGGTCTTCATCCGCTGCTCGCCCAGCAGGGTGTTGGTGAGGGTGGATTTGCCCGCGCCGGAGCTGCCGACCAGGGCGGCGGTCACGCCCGGGCGCAGCCACTGATCCAGCGCGGCGACGCTTTCCGGGTCGCGGGCGTTGACGGCCACCACCGGCACGTCGTGGGCGACCACGTCAGCCAGCACGGCGACGGCGGTCGCGGCATCGACGCCGGGCTGGTCGGCCTTGGTCAGCACCACCACCGGCTGCACGCCGGCGCCGCGCACCAGCAGCAGGTAGCGCTCGATCCGGCGCGGGTTGAAGTCGGCGTCCAGTCCGGTGACCACCAGCACCACGTCGACGTTGGCGGCGATCGGCTGCTGCCGGTAGTGCTCGCCGGCGGCGGCGCGCTTGACCAGGCTGGTGCGCGGCAGCAGGGCGACGATGCGGCTGCCCTCCAGCAGCACCCAGTCGCCGACCGCGGCCCGCTGCTCGGCGGGAAAGCGCGGCCGCTGCCAGTCCGGCAGCGATTCCACCATCGTCCCGCCATCGGGCCCCTCGGCGGCCAGGTAGCCGTTGCGGTGCTGTTCCAGGATCCGCGCCGGGCGCGCGTCCGGATGGGCGGCCAGCGCCGCGGGCCAGCCTTCGGGCAGCGGCTGGCCGGGCGGCGGCCAGCCGATCGCGCGCAGCCCCGCCTGGCCGGCAGTGGCGGCGGGTCCGGGGTTCAAACGGGGGCGGTCGCGGAGCGCATGCGCGGATTCTATCCCCGCTTCCATCGGCGGGCACGCTTGGCCTAGTCTGTGCGGCCCCCATCCCGCGCCCGCCCATGACCGTCCTGCAGACCCGCAACCGCCTGTCCGAAGTCCGCTACGAGATCCGCGGGGCGCTGGCCCGGCGCGCGCGCGAGCTGGAAGCGCAGGGGCGCAGTCTGGTGAAGCTGAACATCGGCAACCCCGGCGCGTTCGGTTTCCGCGCCCCTGCGCACCTGCAGCGCGCGATCACCGGCCACATCCACGATACCGACCCCTACACCCACCAGCAGGGCCTGCCCGCCGCGCGCGAGGCGATCGCCGCCCACCACGCCCGCCGCGGCACCCCGGATGCGGCGCCCGACCGGGCCTTCATCGGCAACGGCGTGAGCGAGCTGATCGACATCTCCCTGCGCGCCCTGCTCAACCCGGGCGACGAGGTGCTGCTGCCCTCGCCCGACTATCCGCTGTGGTCGGCGGCGACCATCCTCAACGACGGCCGGCCGGTGTACTACCGCTGCAGGGCGGAAGACGGCTTCCTGCCCGACCCGGACGAAATCGAGGCGCTGGTATCGGCCCGCACCCGCGCGATCGTGCTGATCAACCCCAACAACCCGACCGGCGCCGCCTACCCGCGGCCGCTGCTGGAGCGCATCGTCGACATCGCCCGCCGCCGCGGGCTGCTGCTGATGGTGGACGAGATCTACGACGGCATCCTCTACGACGGCGCGCGGTTCGAGCCGCTGGCGCCGCTGGCCGGCGACGTGCCCTGCCTGTCGCTGGGCGGACTGTCGAAAGTCCACCGCGCCTGCGGCTGGCGGGTGGGCTGGGCGATGCTGTCCGGGCCGACATCGGCGGTGGGCGAGTTCCAGCACGCCATGGATCTGCTCGGCGCGCTGCGCCTGTGCGCGAACGTGCCCGGCCAGTTCGCCATCCAGGCCGCGCTGGACGGCACCGACACCGTCGCCGCGCTGTGCGCACCGGGCGGCCGCCTGCACGAGGCCCGGCGCGCGGTGATCGAGAGCTGCGCGGCCAGCGAACACCTGTCGCTGGTACCCCCCGACGGCGCGCTGTACGCGTTTCCCGGCGTGTGCGGCCGGGCGGCGCAGGGGTTCGACGACTACGCGTTCGCCATGGAGTTGCTGGAAACCGAGGACGTGCTGGTGGTGCCCGGATCGAGCTTCAACGCGCGCCCGGGCAACCACTTCCGGGTCACCCTGCTGCCCGAGCCGGAGCAGCTGCGGGAGGTGTTCCGGCGCATCGACCGGGTGCTGGCACGGCGCGCGGATGCCGCCCCGAAGCCCTCCACGGCCACTGCAGCGGCATGAGCACGCCGCGCCAACCGCTGCGCTGGCTGGCCCTGGGCGACTCCTACACCGTCGGCGAAGGGGTCGACCCCGCCGGGACGTGGCCGATGCAGCTGGCCCGCGCGCTGCGCGCCGGGGGCATCGCCCTGGCCGACCCGCAGGTGATCGCCACCACCGGCTGGACGACCGACGAGCTGGACGCGGCGATCGACGCCGCCGCCCCGGCTGCCGGCTTCGACCTGTGCAGCCTGCTGATCGGGGTCAACAACCAGTACCGCGGCCGCGGCGTGGACGAGTACCGCGAACAGTTCGCGGCGCTGCTGGAACGCGCGGTCGGCTTTGCCGGCGGGGATCCGGGCCGCACGTTCGTGCTCTCGGTCCCGGACTGGGGAGTGACGCCGTTCGCGGCCGGCTCCGGGCGCGACGTGGCGGTGATCGCGCGCGAGCTGGACGCCTTCAACAGCGTTGCCGCGCGGCTGTGCGGGGAGCGCGGTGTGGCGTTCGTCGACATCACCCCGGTCAGCCGTGCCCGCGGCGGCAAGCCCGGGATGCTCGCAGAAGACGGCCTGCACCCGTCCGCGGCCATGTACGCCGAGTGGGCCGCGCTGGCCTTGCCGGTTGTACGGCGCCTGCTCCCGCACCCGCGGCGATAGCCCCGGCCGCGCGCGGTTTGACGCCCGATACGGGCGTGTTAGCTTGTCCGCCGTCCCGCCACCGGTACGCCGGATGCACCCTGCCCCCGCCCACAGCCTGCCCGACGTCGACGCCCTCTCGTCGCTGCGACCGCTGGACGGTGCCCGCAGCCGCAGGATCGCGCGGGCGTTTGCCCCGCGCAATGTGCTGGGCAACCGCCACGACTTCTTCTACACCCTGGTCAAGCTGCGCACCGATCCGCTCTATCCCGGCGTGCTGGCGGCGCTGCGCGGCACCCGCGCGCCGGTGCTCGACCTGGGCTGCGGGCTGGGACTGCTGGCGCACGCGCTGCGCCAGGACGGCCAGGCGATGGCCTACCGCGGCGTGGACATCGACGCCGACAAGATCTCGCGCGGCGCCCGGGTGGCGGCCGATATCGGCCTGCGCGACGTGCGCCTGGAGGTGATGGACGTGGGCGTGGAAACGCCCGACCACTCCGGCAGCGTCACCATCCTGGACATGCTGCAGTTCCTGCAGCCGGCCGAGCAGCATGCGCTGCTGGTCAAGGTGGCGGCGATGATCGCCCCGCGCGGCCGGCTGGTGATCCGCACCGGCCTGCAGGACGACAGCGGGCGCAGCCGCACCAGCCGCCTGAGCGACCGCTTCGCCAACGTGGTCGGCTGGATGCAGGAACGCCCGCGCAGCTATCCCACCGCCGACGGGCTGCGCCGCAGCCTGGAAGGCGCCGGCCTGCAGGTCTCGCTGGCCCCGCTGTACGGCAGCACGCCGTTCAACAACTGGCTGCTGGTCGCCACCCCGGCCCTGCCGTAGGCCGGCGCACGCTGCTCAGCGGCGCAGCTCCTGGAACACGTCCAGCCTGCGCAGCACCACCTTCTCCACTTCCAGCACCACCATCACCGCCAGGCCCACCCCGGCGGCCAGCAGCACGTCGCCCAGGCCCACCCCGCGGCTGCCGAACAGCGCCTGCATCTGCGGCAGCCAGTTGAACGCCGCCTGCGCCAGCACCACCACCGCGATCGCGCCCAGCACCGCCGGCGTGCCCATCGCGCCGCGCAGGCTGAACGAGCTGCGGTGCAGGTAGCGCACGTTGAACAGGTAGAAGGTCTCCATCGCCACGATCGCGTTGACCACCATGGTTCGCGCCGTCTCCACGTCGTCGCCGCGGCCGATGGAATGGAAGAACACGCCCAGCGCCGCGGCGCCGACCAGCAGCGAGACGAACAGCACCCGCCACAGCAGGAACGGCGACAGCAGCGCCGCGTCGCGGGCACGCGGGCGCCGCGCCATCACCCCCGGTTCGGCCGGCTCGAACGCCAGCACCAGTCCCAGGGTCACGGTCAGGATCAGGTTGATCCACAGGATCTGCACCGCGGTCATCGGCATGGTGAAGCCGAACAGGATCGCCGCCGCCACCGCCAGCACCTCGCCGCCGTTGCTGGGTATCGTCCACGACACCACCTTGCGGATGTTGTCGTACACCACCCGGCCCTCGCGCACCGCGGCCACGATCGAGGCGAAGTTGTCGTCCAGCAGCACCATCTGCGATGCCTCCCTGGCCGCCTCGGTGCCCTGCCGGCCCATCGCCACGCCCACGTCGGCCTGCTTGAGCGCGGGCGCGTCGTTGACTCCGTCGCCGGTCATCGCCACCACCGCACCGCGGGCCTGCAGCGCGCGCACGATGCGCAGCTTGTGCTCGGGACTGGCGCGGGCGAACACGTCGGTTCCCTCCACCACTTCGCCCAGGCGCGCCTCGTCCATCGCCTCCAGCTCCGCACCGGTGACCACCCGCGGCGCATCCGCCAGGCCAAGCTGGCGGGCGATCGCCGCGGCGGTGGCGCCGTGGTCGCCGGTGATCATCTTCACCGCGATCCCCGCGCTGCGGCACTCGGCGATTGCCGCCATCGCCTCCTCGCGCGGCGGATCGATGAAGCCGACCAGGCCCTCCAGCACCAGCCTGCCCGCGAAGTCCGCCTCGGACAGCTCGGCGGCGTCATCGGCCATCCGCATGCTGGCAAAGCCGAGCACGCGCTCGCCCTCGGCGGCGCTGCGGGCGATCGCCGCCTCCCAGCGGGCCGCGTCGAGCGGCACCATCCCGGCGCCGTCGCGCTGCCCGCCGCACAGCGCCAGGATCCGCTCCGGCGCACCCTTGACGTACACCACCCGGCCGCCATCGGGCGCCTGGTTGAGGGTGGCCATGTAGCGGTGGCGGGCGTCGAAGGGAATCCCGTTGATCCGCCGCCAGCGGTCGCGCCCGGCCCCGCCATCGATCCCTGCCCTGGCCGCCAGCGCCAGCAGCGCACCCTCCATCGGATCACCGTCCACTGTCCACGCGCCGGCCTCGTCCCGGCGCAGCTGCGCGTCGTTGCACAGCACCGCGCCGGCCAGCAGCGGCGCGGCGGCGGCGGCCGCATCGGCCTGCGTGTCGCCCACCACCGACAGCGTTCCCCCGGACGCGTAGCCGGCCCCGTCCGCCAGCAGCTCGTGGCCGGGCACGAACAGCCGCCGCACGGTCATCTCGTTGCGGGTCAGGGTGCCGGTCTTGTCCGAACAGATCACCGAGGTCGCGCCCAGCGTCTCCACCGCCGGCAGCCGCCGCACCGCGGCGTTGCGCGTGGCCATGCGCTGCACCCCGATCGCCAGGGTGATGGTGATCACCGCCGGCAGGCCTTCGGGCACCACGCCCACCGCCATCGCCACCACCGCGATCAGCGCCTCGTCCCAGGCGTAACTGCGCACCAGCACCGCGAACGCGAACAGTCCGGCGGCGGCCGCGATCGCGACCCAGGTGAAGCGCCGGCCGAATTCGTTGATCTGGCGCAGCAGCGGCGTGGTCAGGGTTTCGACCCCGCCAACCAGGCTGCTGATCCGGCCGATCTCGGTATCGCTGCCGGTCGCCACCACCACGCCGGCACCCTGCCCGGCGGCCACCAGGGTGCCGGAATAGGCCATGCAGGCGCGGTCGCCCAGCGCAGCGTCCGCGGCCACCGGCCGATCCAGCTTTTCCGCCGCCACCGACTCGCCGGTCAGCGCCGCCTCATCGACCAGCAGCGCGCTGGCCTGGATCAGGCGCAGGTCGGCCGGCACCCGGTCGCCGGCCTCCAGCAGCACGATGTCGCCGGGCACCAGCGTTTCCACCGCCACGGCCATGCGCTCGCCGCCGCGCAGCACCGGTGCCTGGGGCGAAATCATGTCGCGGATCGCATCCAGCGCGCGCTCGGCCTTGCCCTCCTGGGCGTAGCCGACGATGGCGTTGACCATCACTACCGCCAGGATCACCGCGGCGTCGACCAGATGGCCGAGGATCCCGGCCGCCACCGCCGCCGCCAGCAGGAACCAGATCAGGACATTGTTGAACTGGGCCGCCAGGCGCAGCAGCGGGTGCCGGCCACGCTGTTCGGGCAGCCGGTTTGGGCCGTGTTCGCGCAGGCGCCGCGCGGCCTCCCCGCCATCCAGCCCGGCGCGCGTGGCGCGCAGTGCGCCCAGCGCCTCGTCGGCGCCGCGGGCGTGCCAGGGGGATGCGGGGAACGGCGGCTTCGGCGCGGGATCGGCTGCGGACATGGGAAGGAAACTATAACCCCGGCAGATTGCCGCTTGACCGGCACCAGGGCGGCCACCGGCGCATGCGCAAACCTGCAGGCTGCTTGCAGTAGGATCGGATGGGCGGGCTGGCGAACGCCGGCACGCCGTGGTTCCAGGCGCTCCCATGACGCGAGGACAGACCGATGACCGATGCCAGCAATCTCCCCCTGGCCCTGTACAAGGCCAATCTCGAACTGTGGCTGCAGCTTGGCCAGCTGCTCAAGGACAACCGCGAACAGTGGATGGGCCTGCTGACCCAGGAGCTGGAGCAGCGCATGTCCGACGCCAGGCACGCCCCCGCCCCGGGCGGAAGTGACTGGCCCTCAATGACAATGCTGCCCGGCAGCGAACTGTGGCGCATCGCCGAACAGCAGGTCTCCGACGTGCAGGCGCTGGCGCAGACCGCCAGCGGCAACCAGATGACCTTCGTCAACGGCTTCCAGCAGGCGCTGGACGAGTGGCGGCAGGCCACCGCCGCGGCGTTCGGCGAGGCCGCGGGCGAGGTTGAGCTTCCGGCCCAGCCCTTCCAGTCACTGCACGACACCTTCGAGCAGCTGTCGAACGCGCTGCTGTCGGGCATGACCGCGCTGGCGCCGACGGCGGCGCCGGCCGGATCCGCCGGCACCGGCGCACGGCAGCCGGCGGCACACCCGGAGGCGCCCGTGCGCAAGGCGACGAAGGCCGCCAAACGGCCCGCCCGCAAGGCCGCGCGCAAGGCGGCACCCAGGGCCGCAGGCCCCGCCACGAAGAAAGCCGTGAAGAAGGCCACCAGAGCGCCGGTTCGCAAGGCCGCGAAGAAAGCCGCGAAAAAGACCGCCCGCAAGGTGGCGAAGAAGGCGCCGAAGAAGGCCGCCAAGCGCGCCGCACGCAAGACCGCCCGCTGAGCCGTTCCCGGGCCGCGGCGCCCTCTCCGGCGCCGCGGCCTTTTTTGCCCGCCCCACCCACCTCAAGGATCCGCCATGCAGGATGGCAAGCACCCCCAGCCGCCGCCGGCCCTGCCGCCGCTGCGCAACCGCACCTTCGACGAGATCGCCGTGGGCGACTGCGCCAGCCTCCAGCGCACCCTGACCGCCGAGGACATCCAACTGTTCGCGGTGATGTCGGGCGACGTCAACCCGACCCACGTGGATCACGAGTTCGCCGCGTCCTCGAACATGAGCGGCGTGATCGCCCACGGCATGTGGGGCGCGGCGCTGATCTCGGCGCTGCTGGGCACGCGCCTACCCGGGCCCGGCACGCTGTACGTGGGCCAGACCCTGAAGTTCCGCGCCCCGGTGCGCATTGGCGACACCCTGGATGTCACCGTCACGGTCACCGCCCGCGACCCGTCCAGCCACCGCCTGACCCTGCACTGCACCTGCGTCAACCAGGACGGCGACACCGTGATCGAAGGCGATGCGGAAGTGGTCGCGCCGACCGAGCGGATCGAACGCGACCGCGCCAGCCTGCCCGAAGTCCGGCTGTCGGCCGGCAACAACGGCACCCGCCGCCTGCTCGACCACGTCAGTCCGCTGGGTCCGGTGCGCATGGCGGTGGTGCACCCGTGCAATGCGCTGAGCCTGTCCGGGGCCATGGACGCGCGCGAGGCGGGGCTGATCGAGCCGGTGCTGGTGGGCCCGCGGGCGCGGATCGAGGCGGCCGCGGAGGAAGCGGGGCTGGATCTGTCCGGCGTTGAAATCGAGGACGCCGCGCACAGCCACGCCGCCGGCGCGCGCGCCGCGCAGATGGCGGCCGCGGGCGAGGTCGAGGCGCTGATGAAGGGCAGCCTGCACACCGACGAGCTGCTGGCGGCGATCCTGCCTTCGGCCGCCGGCCTGCGCACCAAGCGCCGGGTCAGCCACTGCTTCCTGATGCAGACCCCGGCCTACCCGCGCCCCTTCATCATCACCGACGCGGCGATCAACATCGCGCCGACACTGGAGGACAAGGCCGACATCATCCGCAACGCCATCGGCCTGGCCCACGCGATCGGCGTCAGCCAGCCGCGGGTGGCGATCCTGGCCGCGGTGGAAACGGTCAACCCGCGCATGCCGGCCACGCTCGACGCCGCCGCGCTGTGCAAGATGGCCGACCGCGGCCAGATCAGCGGCGGCATCCTCGACGGCCCGCTGGCCTTCGACAACGCGGTGTCCGCAGCCGCGGCGCGGATCAAGGGCATCGAGTCGGACGTGGCCGGCATGGCCGACGTGCTGGTGGTGCCGGATCTTGAAAGCGGCAACATGCTGGCCAAGCAGCTGGAATACATGGGCGACGCGGTCAGCGCCGGGATCGTGCTGGGGGCGAAGGTGCCGGTGGTGCTGACCAGCCGCGCCGACCCGCGCGAATCGCGCCTGGCCGCATGCGCCATCGCCACCCTGCTCGCCCACCGCTACCGGACGACACCGCCGTGACCGGCCGTCCACAGGGCCTGGTGCTGGTGCTCAACTGCGGCTCGTCGAGCATCAAGTTCGCCCTGTTCGACGCCGCCACCGATCCGCTGCCGCGCACCCCGGCCTGGAACGGAAAAGTCCAGGGCATCGGCGGGCCGACGCCGGACTTCGGCGAGACCGGCGTGGAGCCGCATCCGGTCGAGCTGGATCGCGCGCACCCCTACCGCGCCGCCCTGGGCGTGATCCGCGAACGGGTGCTGGCCCGGCTGGACGGCCGCCGCATCGTGGCCGTCGCCCACCGGGTGGTGCACGGGGGCAGCAAGTATTTCGAACCGGTGCTGGTGGACGCGTCAGTCCTGGCCGACCTGAAGACCTACGTGCCGCTGGCGCCGCTGCACCAGCCGTTTGCGCTGGAGGCGATCGAAGCGCTGCTGGAGCTGTCGCCGGAGCTGCCGCAGGTGGCCTGCTTCGACACCGGCTTCCACCACACCATTCCCGACCTTGAGCAGATCCTGCCGCTGCCCTGGGATGCGTGGGAACGCGGGCTGCGGCGCTACGGCTTCCACGGGCTGTCGTATGACTACATGTCGGTGGCGCTGCCCGAGCGCCACGGCGACATCGCGCGCGGGCGGGTGATCGCCGCCCACCTGGGCAGCGGCGCCAGCCTGTGCGCAATGCGCGAGCTGCGCAGCGTCGGCACCACGATGGGCTTCTCCTCGCTGGACGGGCTGATGATGGGCACGCGCACCGGCGCGCTGGATCCGGGCGCGGTGCTGTACCTGATGGAGATCGAGAAGCTGTCGCTGGAAGAGGTGGGCCAGGTGCTCTACCACCGCTCGGGGCTGCTCGGGGTGTCGGGCATTTCATCCGAACCGCGGGTGATCGTGCGCCACGAGGACGACCCGGGCGAAACCGGCGAGCGCGCGCGCATGGCGCTGGCCCTGTACGTGCGCCGCTGCGTGCGCGAGATCGCCTCGCTCACGGCGGTGCTGGGCGGGCTGGACATGCTGGTGTTCACCGCCGGCGTCGGCGAGCACAACGCCTTCATCCGCGAGCGCATCTGCGACGGCCTGGCATTCCTGGGGGTGGAGCTGGACGCGCAGGCCAACGAGGCCCACGCCGCGACCATCTCATCGGACGCCAGCCGCGTGCGCGTGGCCATCGAGCCCACCAACGAGGAGTGGATTGCCGCCCGCCACGCACAGGCGCTGCTGTAGGGGTTTGCGCGGGCGGGTCGGCGGGGTAGCCCTTGGCGGGACACGCCGTGAATACGTCCATGTAGGCTTGTCGGCGACGTCCATGTCGCCGACAGTCCCGCCAAAGGCTACCCCGCCGACCCCTCAGCCCTTGTCCTGGCCGTTAACAGCGGCGTCGTTCCGTCAGGAACTACTGGCACGTAGCCGGCGGCACGCAGGCGTTCCAGCAACAGACCGACCATCTCCACACTGCGCCCATGGGGTGCGCCTTCGTGCATGAGGATGATCGCGCCGGGGGCGAGGTCGCGCTCGACGTCGGCCACCACCCGTGCGGGGTCGTCGCGCACGGCGTCGAAGCCGCGGGCGCTCCAGGCCACCCGCGCCAGGCCGTGGCGTTTGAGCGGCGCGGCGACGAACGGATTGGTCATGCCGACCACGGAGCGGAACCAGCGCGGCGGCCTGCCCGTCAGATCCGTCAGCGTGCGCTGCGCGTCGCCCACCTCGCGCGCCATCCGCCGCGGCCCCAGCGCCCAGAACCAGGCCTGCGGATGGGTGTGGCTGTGGTTGCCAATGCCGTGGCCGCGACGGGCGATTTCGGCCACCAGCTCCGGGCGCGCCGCGGCGCGCTCGCCGACCAGGAAAAACGTGGCTTTTGCGCCATGTGCATCAAGCAGGTCGAGGATGGGCAGGGTGTCGTCGGAAGGGCCGTCGTCGATCGTCAGCCACACCGCCGGCTCGCCGGCCGGCAGCCGCGCGAGCACCGGCGCATACAGCCGCGCCCGCGGCATCAGGGTGGCGGCCACGAACGGCAGGTGGCTGAGCATCAGCAGCGGCAGGCCCGCCTGCCAGCCCCATGCCCACCAGGCCAGGGCCACCAGCAGCTGCGAAGGCAGGAACAGCGCCAGCCAGGCGTGCGGCCGGCGCGGCGCGCGATGCAGTGTTCCCCCTTCGCTCATGCGGCGATTCTGCCACGGGCGTAAAATGAGCGGTTCCCCGCCGGAGAACTGCTGCCATGAGCCTCGACCCCGCCCTGCGCGCCCGCATCGACACCCTGCTCAACGACAACCGGGTGGTGCTGTTCATGAAGGGCCAGCCGCAAATGCCGCAGTGCGGCTTCTCGGCCAAGGCCTCCGGCGTGCTCAACGGCCTGGGGATCGAATACGCCCACGTGGACGTGCTGTCGGATCCGGAAATCCGCGAGGGCATCAAGGCCTACGGCGACTGGCCGACCATCCCCCAGCTGTACATCGGCGGCGAGCTGGTGGGCGGCAGCGACATCATCGAGGAGATGGCCAACAGCGGCGAGCTGAACGAGGCCCTGGGCCTGCCGCCGGTCGACCGCACCCCGCCGTCCAACGTCACCGTGACCCCGGCCGCGGCGGAGATGCTGCGCAAGGCGCTGGCCGATTCCGGCGAGGGCAACGCGCTGGCGCTGTCGATCGACGGCAATTTCCGCCCCAACTTCCAGATCGCCGCGGCCAGCGCCAACGCCATCGCGGTGGAGACCGAGGGCCTGCGCATCCAGTTCGACCCGGCCAGCGCACGCCGCGCCGACGGCATCACCATCGACTGGGTCGACGACATGCGCGGCAAGGGCCTGGCCATCGACAACCCCAACGCGCCCCGGCCCGGCCCGCAGGTGCCCCGGCTGTCCGCGGCCGAGGCCGATGCGCGCGTGCGCGCCGGCACCCTGACCCTGGTGGACGTGCGCCGTGCGGAAGAGCGCGCCCACGCCTCGGTCAACGTCCCGCACGAAACCCTGGAAGGCGACTCCCGCGCGCGCCTGGAAGCGCTGCCGAAGGACACCCCGCTGGCCTTCCTGTGCCACACCGGCCAGAGCAGCCTGCAGGGCGCCGCGCACTTCATCGCGCTCGGCTTCACCGACGTGTCCAACGTGGAAGGCGGCATCGAAGCCTGGGCCACCACCGTGGACACCTCGATCGCGCGCTACTGAGCCCCGGTCAGAACCCGCCGCCGGCGTCCAGCCACGCCTGCTCCTCCGGGCTGCTCTGGCGGCCCAGCGCGCGGTTGCGGTGCGGGAAGCGACCGAACTGCTCGATCACCACCTGGTGCCTGACCGCGTAGTCCAGGTAGGTCTCGTTGCCCATGGCCCTGAACAGCTCCACCGCCCGGTGCTGGTCGGCGATGTCCTCGGAGTGCTCGAACGGCAGGTACACGAAGGTGCGCAGCTCCGGATCGACCTGGACATCCAGCCCGGCCTCCACCGCGCGCCGGGCGTAGTGCAGCGCCAGGGCGTCGGTGGCGAAGGCGTGGCCGCTGCCGCGGAAGATGTTGCGCGGGATCTGGTCGAGCAGGATCAGCAGCCCCAGCACGCCCTCCGCATCCTCCATCCAGTCCTCGTACTCGCGCCGGGCCGCGGCCATGTGCGCGCCGTAGAACCGCGACTCGCACTCGCGGTCGAAGTCCTCGCCGCCGTTGAACCACTGCTTCGGCCCGGCCTCGCTCCAGAACGCCACCACTTCACTGGCCGTGGTCATCGCGCCGCCTCCCGCGCCGGGTGGTGGGCCCACTGGCTGGTGCTGCCGTCGCGGGCCACCAGCTCCACGGTGAACGCATCGGCGCTGCCGTCGGGCATTTCCATGCCCGGAGAACCGGCGGGCATCCCCGGCAGGGTCAGGCCGCGCGCGTCGGGCCGTTCCTCCAGCAGCCGGCGGATGTCGGCGATCGGCACGTGGCCCTCGATGAAGTAGCCGTCGATGGTCGCGGTATGGCACGAGCCCTTGCCGTAGGGCACGCCCAGCTCCTGCTTGGTCGGCCCCATGTCGTCGACGTTCACCGCCTCCACCGGGATGCCCGCGGCTTCGGCATGCTCGATCCACACCCCGCAGCAGCCGCAGTACGGGGTCTTGTAGACGGTCATCGTCGGCCACTGGAAGCTGGCGTCCGCCATCGCATCCGGCGCCGGCGCGTCCCCGGCATCAACGGCCTGGACGGCCTGGGTCGACGCTTCGGGCGCGGACTGCGGCGCAGGCGGCGCGGGCTCGGCGCAGGCCGCCAGCGACACGGCGGCCAGGGCGGCGATGAGGGGCAGTGTCCAGCGATTCATGGGGGTGCTCCGGTAAAAGGGGTTCAGTAGCGGTGGGGATCAGAAGCGCAGGTGCCGCACCGACTTGCCGTTGCGGCGGATCAGGCGCAGCGCCTCGATCCCGACCTGGATGTGGTTCTCGACGAAATCCGCGCTCACCTTCGCGTCGCTGGCCTCGGTCTTGACCCCTTCCGGGATCATCGGCTGGTCGGAGACCAGCAGCAGCGCGCCGCTGGGGATGCGGTTGGCGAAGCCGGCGGCGAAGATGGTGGCCGTTTCCATGTCGATGGCCATGCAGCGCAGCCGCTGCAGGTACTCCTTGAACGCCTCGTCATGCTCCCACACCCGGCGGTTGGTGGTGTAGACGGTGCCCGTCCAGTAGTCGTGGTCGAGGTCGCGGATCATGGTGGACACCGCGCGCTGCAGGGCGAAGGCGGGCAGCGCCGGCACCTCGGCGGGCAGGTAGTCGTTGCTGGTGCCCTCGCCGCGGATGGCGGCGATCGGCAGGATCAGGTCGCCCAGCCGGTTCTTCTTCTTCAGCCCGCCGCACTTGCCCAGGAACAGCACCGCCTTCGGAGCAATGGCCGAGAGCAGATCCATCAGGGTGGCGGCGTTGGGGCTGCCCATGCCGAAGTTGATCATGGTGATGCCGTCGGCGGTGGCGCTGGGCATCGGCCGGTCGGTGCCGACGATCGGCGCGCCGGTGAGGCGGCTGAAATGGCCCAGGTAGCCGCCGAAGTTGGTCAGCAGGATGTGCTGGCCGAACGCCTCCAGCGGCACGCCGGTGTAGCGCGGCAGCCAGTTTTCAACGATTTCTTCCTTTTCCTTCATATGCGTCCTGTCGGCGCGGCCGCGGGCTGGGCGGGCGCGCTGCATCAATCAAGTGTGGGACAGGGATTCTGCCACGGCCATGACTTCAGTCACGTTGGCAGGTGGTGGCTGCCGGGATAGCTTGGAACTTTCGACCGCTCTGCTGGGGAACCCCTGATGCTCCGACCCTTGACCGCCGCGCTGGCCGCGGCCCTGTTCGCCCTGCCCGCCCTGGCGCAGGCCAACGACGTGCCGCGCTTCGCCGAAGACCCCTACACGAGCACCTACGAGGCGGTCGCCGCCGCGCCGGTGCTGATCCGCGGCGCCACCGTGCTCACCGGCACCGGCGAGCGCCTGGAAGGCGCGGACGTGCTGATGGAAGGCGGGCGCATCAGCGCGGTCGGCCAGGGCCTGGCGGCACCGGAAGGCGCGCAGCTGGTGGACGGCACCGGCAAGTGGGTCACCCCGGGCATCATCGACGTGCACTCGCACCTGGGCGTGTACCCCAGCCCCGGCGTGCGCGCGCACAGCGACGGCAACGAGATGACCGGCGCGGTCACCGCGCACGTGTGGGCCGAACATTCGGTCTGGCCGCAGGATCCGGGCTTCGCCGCGGCGCTGGCCGGCGGGGTCACCTCGCTGCAGATCCTGCCCGGCTCGGCCAACCTGGTCGGCGGGCGCGGGGTGACGCTCAAGAACGTGTACTCCACCACCGTGCAGGGCATGAAGTTCCCCGGCGCCCCGCACGGACTGAAGATGGCCTGCGGCGAAAACCCCAAGCGCGTCTACGGCAGCCGCGGCGGCCCGGCCACGCGCATGGGCAACATGGCCGGCTACCGCGCCGCCTTCATCGATGCCACCGAGTACCTGGCCAAGCACCAGGGCTCGGATGACTCCTCCAGCCGCCGCGGCCGCGGTTCATCGGGCGGCGAGAGCAGCGGCCCGGGCAAGCGCGACCTCAAGCTGGACACCCTGGCCGGCGCCATCAACGGCGACGTGCTGGTGCACATCCACTGCTACCGCGCCGACGAGATCGCGCAGATGATGGACCTGGCCGAGGAGTTCAACTTCCAGGTCGCCGCCTTCCACCACGGCGTGGAGGCCTACAAGCTGGCCGACGAACTGGCCCAGGCCGGCACCTGCGCCGCGCTGTGGGCGGACTGGTGGGGCTTCAAGATGGAGGCGCTGGACGGCATCCAGGAAAACGTGGCCCTGGTGGATCGCCCAGCCAACAGCTGCGCGATCGTGCACTCCGATTCGGGCGAAGGCATCCAGCGCCTGAACCAGGAGGCGGCCAAGGTGATGGCCAGCGCGCGCCGCGCCGGCATGGAGATCGCGCCCGAGCGCGCGATCCGCTGGCTGACCGCCAACCCGGCACGCTCGATGGGCATCGCCGACCAGGTCGGCACCCTGGAGACCGGCAAGATGGCCGACGTGGTGCTGTGGAACGGCAGCCCCTTCAGCTCCTACGCCCTGGCCGAGAACGTGTGGATCGACGGCGCGCTGCTGTTCGACCGCGCCAACCCGGCGCTGCAGCCCGAGGCCGACTTCACCCTTGGCTTCGGCTCCGAAGGAGGTGCCCGATGAGCCGCTGCAGCCGCAGCGCGAAGGCGCTGGCCGCCACCGCGCTGGCGCTGGCACTGTCCGCGCCCGCCTTTGCCCAGGATCTGCTGATCCGCAACGCCACCGTGCACACCGCGGTCGAAGGAAGCGCGCCGCTGGAGGAGTTCGACGTGCTGGTGCGCAATGGCCGCATCGCCGCGATCGGCCGCGGGCTCGAGGCCGATGTCGCCAACGAGGTCGAGGCCGGCGGCAAGCCGCTCACGCCCGCGCTGTTCGGCGGCATCACCGGCATGGGCGTGGAGGAGGTGTCGGGCGAGGAAAGCGCGCGCGACAACACGCTGGCGCTCGGCGACGGCGCCAAGGACATGGTGGTGCGTCCCGAGTTCGACGTGACCCTGGCCTACAACCCGGACTCGATGGTGATCCCGGTGAGCACCTACGAGGGCATCGGCTTCACCCTGGTCAACCCGGGCACCTCGGCCGGCGGCTCGATCATCGGCGGCCAGGGCGCGGTGTTCCGCCTGGACGGCGACCCCGACCCGGCCGGGCCGAAGACGCTCGCCGTGCGCCTGGGCGCGCGCGCCTCCGGCCTCACCGGCAACTCGCGCGCCGCCCAGTGGATGCTGCTCGACCAGCTGGTGGACGAGGCCCGCGGCCGGATCCCGGCGGACTCGCACGCCGCCCTGCTCACGCCCGCCGGGCGCACCGCGCTGGCCCGGTTCATGGACGGCAACGGCCGGATCGTGGTGGGCGTGGATCGCGCCGCCGACATCCGCCAGCTGCTGCGCTGGGCGCGCCGCCACGGTGTGGACATCGCCATCAGCGGCGGCTCGGAGGCCTGGCGCCTGGCGCCGCAGCTGGCCGCGGCCGGGGTGCCGGTGTTCGTCGATCCGCTGGACAACCTGCCGTCGGGCTTCGACCAGGTCGCCGCCACCCTGGAGAACGCCGCGCGCCTGCGGGCGGCCGGGGTCGAGGTCGGCTTCACCCAGTCCGGCGACGCCACCCACCAGGCCCGCAAGCTGCGCCAGCTGGCGGGCAACGCGGTCGCCCACGGGCTGCCGTGGGAAGACGGCCTGGCGGGCCTTACCCGGGTGCCGGCCGAAGTGTTCGGCGTGGGCGACCAGATCGGCACCATCGCCGTGGGCATGCGCGCCGACCTGGCGCTGTGGACGGGCGACCCGCTGGACGTAGCGCATACCGCCGAGCAGGTGTGGTTCAACGGCACGCCGATCCGGATGCGTTCGCGCCAGACCGAGCTGCGCGACCGCTACATGCACACGCCGGCGCCGCGCGCCGAGGGCGGCCTGCCGCGGGCGTATCCGCAGCGCTGAGCGCTCCGCCGGGCCTTGATTGCAATCAAGGCCCGGGGCCTGATTCCTGCCCATGATCGGGGCCTGGATCAGGCAAGAGGAAGGTTCACATGCATCCGGTTCTGGTGGAGCTGCTGGCGCGTCCGGTGGGCTGGCTGACGATCGGCGGCGCGCTGATCATGCTCGGCATCATGGTCGGGATCCCGATCTTCATCCGCCACAAGGAGAAGGCCGAGAAGCTGGAAGCCGAGCGCGGCCGCAGGAACTGAGCCGGCGTATCCGGCTGATTCGATCTGCATTGGCGCACACGGCACGGCGACACGGGAGCGGGCACACTGGTGCTTTCCGTCACCAGGGATTGCCATGGCCGTATACGACATCAGGCTGCCGGACACCTCGAAGCTCGACCAGGCCGGCGAGTTCGCAATGACCGCTCGCGGGCCGGAAGGCATCGCCGAAGCGCTGCAGGACGCGTTGCGCAGCACCGCGCTGTTCGAGCGCTGGCGCCAGACCCAGGAAGAGCCCGACGAAGTCGACCCCGCGCTCGGCGTCATCGACGCGCAGGCCACGGCCAGCGGCCGCCAGCGCAACCTCGGCGTCGACCTGGTGGTCGAGACCACGATTCCCGGCGACATCCTGCGCCACCGCCTGGGCCTGCTGGCCGGCGGTGCGTGGGAGCTGCGCAACGTGCGCTGATCCGCGCGGCTGATGGATACGGCGCGAACCCCGGCGCTGCTGTCGTGGAGCGGCGGCAAGGACGCGGCGTGGACGCTGCACGCGCTGCGGCAGGCGGGCGAAGTGGAAGTGGCCGGCCTGCTGACCACCTTCACCGAGGGCCACGACCGGGTCTCTATGCAGGGCATCCGCCGCGACGTGCTACTGGCCCAGGCCGACGCCGCCGGACTGCCGCTGGTGGAGGCATGGATCCCGCAGCAGTGCGACAACGCGACCTATGAAGCCACGTTTGCCGACGGCCTGGCCCGCGCGGCGCGGCGCCGGCCGGGGCTGTCGACGATCGCCTTCGGCGACCTGCTGCTGGCCGACGTGCGCGACTGGCGCCGGGCGCTGTGCGAACGCCTCGGCTGGCGGGCGCTGTTCCCGCTGTTCGGCAGCGACACCGCGCAGCTTGCCCGCGACATGATCGCCGGCGGCCTGCGCACCCGCCTGTGCTGCGTGGATGCGCAGCAGCTCGACGCCGGATTCGCCGGCCGCGAACTTGATGCCGCGCTGCTCGCCGACCTGCCCGCCGGAGTCGATCCCTGCGGCGAGAACGGCGAATTCCACACCTGCGTCAGCGCCGGCCCGATGTTTGACCGCCCCCTGCCCCTGCAGCGCGGCGAAACCATCCTCCGCGACCACCGCTTCGCCTACGCCGACTTCACCCTGCACCCCCCACCCGTCCCCTGACCCCACCACCCCCGGATCCCGCCGCCCCCTCTGTAGGAGCGCGCCATGCGCGCGAAGCCGCGTGACCCATGGCAACAGCGGAATCCGGCTGGCCAGTCGAGTCCCGTCAGGCCTTCATCGCCTTGGCATGGTGTGCAAGGTGCTCGCCAATAAAGCTGGCGATGAAGTAATAGCTATGGTCGTAGCCAGGCCGCATCCGCAGCTCCAGCGGATGGCCGACAGCCTCGGCCGCCTCGCGCAGCAGCTCCGGCTTCAGCTGCCCTTCCAGAAACTCGTCATCGCCGCCCTGGTCAATGAACAGCGGCAGCTTCTCCGCCGCACCCCGCTTCACCAGCTCCACCGCGTCATGCTGCTTCCACGCCTCGCGGTCATCGCCGAGATACGCGCCAAACGCCTTCTCGCCCCACGGCACCTGCGAAGGCGCCACGATCGGCGAGAACGCGGACACGCTGCGGTAGCGGCCGGGGTTCTTCAGCGCGATGGTGAGCGCGCCGTGCCCGCCCATCGAGTGCCCGCTGATCGCACGCCGGTCGCTGGCGGCCGGGTCGGATTCCACCCACTCGGGCAGCTCCTCGACGACGTAGTCGTACATCCGGTAATGCTTCGCCCACGGCTCGCGGGTGGCGTTGATGTAGAAGCCCGCGCCCTGGCCCAGGTCGTAGCCCTCGTCGTTGGCCACGCCCTCGCCGCGCGGGCTGGTGTCCGGGGCCACGATGATGATCCCGTGCTCGGCCGCGTAGCGCTGCGCGCCGGCCTTGGTGATGAAGTTCTGCTCGTTGCAGGTCAGCCCGCTGAGCCAGTACAGCACCGGGCACGGGCCCTGTTCGGCCTGCGGCGGGAAGTACACGCCCACGGTCATGTCGCAGCCCAGCACCTTCGACCCGTGCCGGTAGACGTCCTGCCAGCCGCCGAAGCTGGCGCGGTGTTCGATGCGTTCCATCTCAACTCCTCAGTAACGGATGACGGTGCGGATGGACTCGCCCTTTTCCATCAGCTCGAAAGCCTCGTTGATCCGCTCCAGCGGCAGGGTGTGGGTGACGAAGGGCCCGAGCTCGATGTCACCCTTCATCGCGTCCTCGACCATGCCCGGAAGCTGGGTGCGGCCCTTCACGCCGCCGAACGCGGTGCCCATCCACTTGCGCCCGGTGACGAGCTGGAACGGCCGGGTGCTGATCTCCTTGCCCGCGCCGGCTACGCCGATGATCACGCTCTGGCCCCAGCCGCGGTGCGCGCACTCCAGCGCCGCGCGCATCACCTCGACGTTGCCGATGCACTCGAAGCTGTGGTCAACGCCCCACTCGGTCATCTCCACGATCACCTGCTGGATCGGCTTGTCGAAGTCCTTCGGGTTCACGCACTCGGTCGCGCCCATCTGCTTGGCCAGTTCGAACTTGGCCGGGTTGGTGTCGATGGCGATGATGCGCCCGGCCTTCGCCTGCTTCGCGCCCTGGATCACGGCAAGGCCGATCGCACCCAGGCCGAACACCGCCACGCTGTCGCCCTCGGCCACCTTCGCCGTGTTGTGCACCGCGCCGATGCCGGTGGTCACGCCGCAGCCGAGCAGGCAGGTGTGCTCCGGGTTCGCCTCCGGGTTCACCTTCGCCAGCGAGACCTCGGCCACCACGGTGTGCTCGGCGAAGGTCGAGCAGCCCATGTAGTGGTAGACCGGCTTGCCGTTGTAGGAGAAGCGCGTTGTGCCGTCGGGCATCACGCCCTTGCCCTGGGTGGCGCGCACCGACACGCACAGGTTGGTCTTGCCGGACTTGCAGAACAGGCACTCGCCACACTCGGCGGTGTAGAGCGGGATCACGTGGTCGCCCGGCTTCACGCTGGTCACGCCCTCGCCGACCTCGACCACGATGCCCGCGCCTTCATGGCCCAGCACCGCCGGGAACACGCCCTCCGGATCCTCGCCCGACAGGGTGAAGGCGTCGGTATGGCACAGCGCGGTGTGGGTGATCTTCACCAGCACCTCGCCCTTCTTCGGGCCCTCCAGATCCAGTTCGACGATCTCCAGCGGCTTTCCGGCTTCAAAGGCAACGGCGGCACGGGTCTTCATGGCGTACTCCTGCAATGAACGATGTGTGGGGGAAGCGGCGCCCGGCGCCGCGACGGTGGCTTACTTGAGGTAGGAGCGGATCAGCCCGGTCATCTCGGCAACGCGGGCATCGCGTTCGGCCTGGTCGTCCGCCGGCTGGCCGAACTGTTCGCGCAGGTGCGATTCAAGCACCTCGCTCATCAGCCCGTTGACCGCGCCGCGGATCGCCGCGATCTGCTGCAGCACCGGCGCGCAGTCCGCCCCCGCCTCCAGCGCCCGCTCCAGCCCCTCGCACTGGCCGCGGATGCGGCGGATGCGGGCCAGGACCTTCTTTTTTTCCTCGGGGGAATGGGGCACGGAGGGGGTGTTGATCGATAGTAGGGGGGAGTATATCGACTGGCGGCCGCGGCTTCCACTTCAGCGCTTGCCCGGTCTCCGCAGGGCAGGCTGCGTCCCACGCGCCCCGCGTACCATGGTGGTCCATCCAGCAGCGGAAGCAACGCCCGCTCCGACCGCACGCCCATGCACATGTCCACCCGTTTCCTCCTGCCGTTCACCGCGCTGCTGCTGGTCCTGGCCGGCTGCGCATCGCCCGCCGGCCCCGCGCCCGGCCCGACCATCGGCGAGCAGCGCGAGGCCGTGCTGTTCTGGCCGCAGGCGCAGCGCGAGGCAGAGTTCCGGCGGATGCAGCAGCGCTTCCCCAGCGATCGCGCCGCCCGCGGCGAACATGTGCGCGCACTTCCCGACGGCGAACCGCTGGCATTGGCCGGCGGCGAAGCCTGGCTGGACGACTACATGCAGCGCCACCACGTCGCCGGCCTGATGGTGCTGCACGAGGGCAAGGTCCGCCTGCGGCGCCACGGCCTGGGCTTCACCGCCGACGACCGCTGGGAGTCATTCTCGGTGGCCAAATCGGTCACCTCCACCCTGCTCGGCATCGCCCTGCAGCAGGGGCACATCGCGAGCCTGGACGACGCCCTCACCGCCTACGTGCCCGAGCTTGCCGGCAGCGCCTACGACGGCGTCAGCGTGCGCCAGCTCCTCACCATGACCTCGGGCGTGCGCTGGAACGAGGACTACGCCGACCCGGCATCCGACGTGGCCCGGATGTACCTGGGCGCCTGCGTGCCGGGCCGCTCGCACGCGCTCAGCTACCTGCGCGCGCTGCCGCGCGAACACCCGCCGGGCGCGCACTGGAGCTACAACACCGCCGAGACCGACCTGCTCGGCGTCGTGGTCGAGCGCGCCACCGGCCGGCCGCTGGCCCACTACCTGTCGGACGCGATCTGGAAGCCCTACGGCATGGCCGCCGACGCCTGGTGGATCCGCGACGAATGCGACGGCAGCAACACCGGCGGCAGCGGCCTGTCGGCGACCCTGGCCGACTACGCCCGGCTGGGCCAGTTCATGCTTGAAGACGGGCGCATCGACGGCGAGCCGGTGATCGCCGAAGCCTGGATGCAGGGCGCCACCCGCGGCGAGGACGCCGAAAACGCGCCCGAGCGCGGCTACGGTTACCAGTGGTGGACCGACAGCGGCGGCAGCTATTCGGCGATCGGCATCTTCGGCCAGCTGCTCCACGTAGACCCGGCGCGCGGGCTGGTCATCGCCCAGGTCGCGGCCTGGCCGCAGGCGACTTCCAGCGAGTTGGTGGCGGCGCGGCGCGGGCTGATCGAAGCGGTCAAGGCGGCGGTGGACGCGGAGGCGCCGGCAACGCGCTGACCGGTCCGCGGCCGGGCGCTCGCCGCAGGCCCGGCGCGGGCTGCGGCTATCATCGTCCCGACCCAACCGGCCGGACGCCCCGATGGCAGCAGACAAACCGATTGCCCGCCTGCAGATCCGCGTGGTCTTCGACACCGGCCTGGTGATCGGCCCGGGCAAGGTCGACCTGCTTGAACACGTGCGCGACACCGGCTCGATCTCCGCCGCCGGCCGGCGCATGAAGATGAGCTACAGGCGCGCCTGGGACCTGATCGACGCAATGAACCGCCACTTCGACACCCCGGTGGTGGAGACCTCCAAGGGCGGTGCCGGCGGCGGCGGTGCCAGGCTCACCGCCATGGGCGAGGAAGTTGTCGAGCGCTACCGCCGCATCCAGCAGCAGGCCGCCGAAGCGCTCGACGCCGAAGTCCGCACCCTGCACCGCAGGCTGCGCTGACCGTAGGGCGGTCAAGACCCGCCCTACGGGTCGGCCGGCGTCACCAGCAGGCCGGTTTCACTGCCCGCGCCGCCGACGATCTGCAGCAACAGGTCGTGGCCGCCGGCCAGGTCGAACTCGACCACCTTGCGCAGCAGCGGGCAGCCGCGCTGGCCGTGATGGTCAAGCGAGGAGACCACCTGCCCGCCATCGATCACGTCGACCCAGTGTCCTGTCGTGAGCGAAACGCGGTAGCGGCCGTCCTCGGGCACTTGGAACACCAGCAGCCCGGCCGCCGCATCCCCGGAATGCGCCCTGCCCGGGTCCGCGGCAAGCGTCACCTCCGCCTGCGGGTGCAGCCGGACGTCGTGGCGGATGCGCAGCCCGATGCGCGGGGTTTCGACGTTGTTGCCGTTACCGGCCACGCTGGCGAGGGAAGGCGACTGCAGCGCCGCGAGTTCGTTCGTCACATCCCAGGTGAAGGTGTCGCACTGCGGTGGAAGCGCATCCCGCGAACCCGGCGTATCGCCAGCAACCGCGACAGCGACGGAGGCGGCAAGCAGGACGGGCAGGATCAGGGCAAAGCGGACATGCATGGCGGCCACCGTTCGTTATGTTTGGCCGAATATATCGAATAGCCCGGACAAGGGCCATCGGCCCCTGACGGAGCGGCCCGCGGCGGGCTCAGTCTTTTCCGGGCATCAGCGCGTCGTCGAGCGTCCTGGCCCGCCGGTAGGCGTCGCGCGCGCGCAGGCGCTCGGCCCAGGCGGTGAACGCCGGGCGTTCGGGGATCGACTTGAACGCGAGCCCGAAATCCACCTGGCTGCCGACGTACACATCGGCCGCCGTGAACCGTTCGCCCAGCAGCCACGGCGAGGCGGACGCCGCAGCCTGCTCCAGGGTGTCCATGGCCTGCTCATAGCTGCCGTAGCCGACGAAGCCGGCCTTGTCCGGCGGCGGAAGCTGGCCCAGCGAATTGGCGGAAACCGCCGCCTCCACCGGCCCGGCGGCGAAGAACAGCCAGCGCAGGTACGGGCCGCGCAGCGGATCGTCCGCCGCCGGCGCCAGGCCGGCGTCCGGAAAGGCGTCGGCGAGATACGCGCAGATCGCCGCCGCCTCGGTCACCACCACGCCGCGATGCTGCAGCGCCGGCACCTTGCCCATCGGGTTGATGGCCAGGTATTCGGGCGACTTCATGCTCTTCCCGTATTCCTGCACCACCGTGCGGTACTCCACGCCCAGCTCCTCGAGCATCCAGCGCACGATCCGGCCGCGCGACATCGGGTTGGTGTGGAAGACGGGTTCGCTGTCGGTCATGGCCTGCATCCGGCTGGGGGAGCCCCCGAGTCTACGCCCGCCCCACGGCATTGATCAGCCGGTGTTCTGGACGCCGGCGGCGATGCCGTTGACGGTGGCGAACAGGGCGCGCAGCAGCTCGTCATCACCGCTGCCCTCCTCGCGCCAGCGGCGCAGCAGCTCCACCTGCAGCAGGCTGATCGGATCGACGTAGGGATTGCGCAGGCGGATCGACAGGCGCAGGCGGTAATCGTTGGCCAGCAGCTCGTCCTCGCCCTTGATCGCCAGGATCGCGTCGCGGGTGCGGGCGAACTCGGCGGCGATGCCGGGGAAGAACGCGTCGTGGGCGTCACCGGCAAGGCGCGAGTAGCGCTCGAAGATATCCAGATCCGACTTCGCCAGCAGCATCTCCACGTCGTCGAGCATGGCGGCGAAGAACGGCCAGTCGCGCGCCATCTCCGCCATGGCCTCGTGCCCGTGCTCGGCAATGCCCTGCTCCAGCGCGTGGCCCACGCCGTACCAGCCGGTCAGGCCGGAGCGGTTCTGCGACCACGAGAACACCCACGGGATCGCGCGCAGGTTGGCGATGCCGCCGTCGCGGCGGCGCGAGGGACGCGAGCCGATCTGCAGGCGCTCGATCACGTCCACCGGCGTGGCGGCGCGGAAGTAGGCGTTGAAGCCCGGGTCGTCGTGCACCAGCGCGCGATAGGCGCTGCGCGAGTGGGCGGCCAGGCCGCTGGCAACATCGCGCCAGCCGCGCGCGCGCGGCTCCTTCGGCCGCGGACGCAGGCTGGCCCGCAGCACCGCGCCGGTGGTCTGTTCCAGGTTGCGCAGCGCCAGCGCGCGGATGCCGTACTTGTGGTGGATCACCTCGCCCTGCTCGGTCACCCGCAGGCGGCCGTCGACGGTGCCGCGCGGCGCGGCCATGATCGCGCGCCCGGTCTTGCCGCCGCCGCGGCTGATCGAGCCGCCGCGGCCGTGGAAGAACACCAGCCGCACCCCCGCCTCGTGCGCCAGCCGCATCAGATCCACCTGGGCGCGCTGCAGGGCCCAGCGCGAGGCCAGCAAACCGCTGTCCTTGGCGCTGTCGGAATAACCCAGCATCACGATCTGGCGATCGCCGCGGGCGCGCACGTGGCGGCGGTACACCGGGTCGTCGAACAGCGAGCGCATCACCCCGGCGGCCGCGTCCAGGTCGTCGACGGTCTCGAACAGCGGCGCCACGTCCAGCGGCACCTCGCCATCGCCCTCGCCCTCCGTGCAGCCGGCGATGCGCGCCAGCGCCAGCACCGCCAGCGCGTCGGCGGCGCTGCGGCTCATGCTGACGATGTAGGGGCCGAAGGCGTCGTCACCGTAGCGGGCACGCGCCGACTTCACCGTGCGGAACACCTCCAGCGAAGACGCCGCCGCGTCCGCATCCGGCCGCTCCGGGCGCGGCGTCTGGATCAGCGCGTGCAGGCGCTCCAGGCGCTGCTCCAGCGGCCGCTCGCCCCAGCCCGCGTCGCCTTCCAGCGCGCCCAGCGCAGCGTCGTGGGCGGCCGAGTCCTGGCGCAGATCCAGCGCCGCCATGTGGAAGCCGAAGCTGCGCACGCGCCGCAGCAGGCGCCGCAGCGCATGTCCCCCGGCGCGGTCGCCGCGGTGGGCGGCCAGGCTGGCGTCGATCAGCTCCAGGTCGGCGAGGAAATCATCCACGCCCGCATAGGCGTTGTCCGCATCAGGATCCAGCCGCGCCGACATCAGTACCAGCAGCTGCCGGTAGGGCATGTCCTCCTGCCGCGCGCGCAGTGCCGCGGCGGCTTCCGGCATCGCATCGCGGTAGGCGGCCAGCCGCTCCTCCACGTCGCTGCTGACGCCGGCGCGGTCGCGGGTCTGGGTCAGCACCCGGCCCAGCCCCCGCAGCTCGTCGCGATACTGCGCCAGCACCTGCGCGCGCTGCGCGGCCAGCGCGGCCTCGATGGTGTCGGCGCCCACGTTCGGGTTGCCGTCCATGTCCCCGCCCACCCAGGTGCCGAAGCGCAGCACGTTGGGCAGCCGGATGCGCTCGCCCCACGCCCGCTCAACCGCGTCGCCGAACACCTGGTAGAACGCCGGCAGCACCCGGAACAGCACGCCCAGGTAGTGGCCGATGTGGTCGACCTCGTCGGTCACCGTCGGCCGCCGCGGCGGCGCCTCGGAGGTCTGCCAGGTGGTGGCCAGCGCCTGGCGGATGCGCGATTCGTCGCTCAGGCGCTCTTCCGGGGTGCGGCTGCGGTCGATGTCCGCCAGCAGGCGATCCACGATCACCTCCTCCTTGGCCAGCAGCGCGCGCCGCACCGCCTCGGTGGGATGGGCGGTGAATACCGGCTCCACCCACATCCGCGGCAGCAGCGCCTGCAGCTCGTCCAGGCCCACGCCGTCGGCGTGCAGAGCCGCCAGCACCGCCTCCAGGCCGCCCGGCTGCGGGCCGTCATCGCTGCGCTGGTGGTCGCGGCGGCGGCGGATGCGGTGCACCCGCTCGGCCAGGTTGATGGCGCCGAACCAGGCCGCGAACGCCCGCACCAGCGCGTCGGCGTTGGCCGGCGACACCTGCGCCAGCTCCGCGGCCAGCGCGTCCACCGGCTCGCCGTTCTCGCGCCGGGCGATCGCGGCCCGGCGCACCGTCTCCACCTGGTCCAGCAGCGCCGGTGACACCTGTTCGGCCAGCATCTCGCCCACCATCGCGCCCAGCCGGCGCACGTCGTCGCGCAGCAGGGCGTCGGTTTCGGCGAATTCAAGCTGTCCGCGCAGCGGGGCGCGGTTCTCGGAAGGGGTCTGGGATGTGCTCATGCGCACAAGGCTACACAACACGGGTGACGGCCCGGCATGCGCGCGCATTGACAAGGCCGGGCCCGCTACCCATGCTTTCCGATCGTCATCACCGATTGCAGGATGCAACGATGGCCGTACACAGGACGTACCCGGACGCCGAGTCCGTGGCCCGCCAGGCGCTGGCAGCGCTGTCCACCCCTTCCCAGCACGCGCGCCTGATCCGCCTGGACGCCCCGGTGGAGGGGCTGGTGGTGGAGCGCTTCGAAGGCAGCGAGGCGGTGTGCGCGCCGTTCCGGTTCGAGGTGGACGTGCTGGCCACCAGCGCATTCCTGGATCCCGACGACCTGCTGGGCCAGCCGCTGGCCCTGCGGCTGGCCGGCGCGGGCGGGCGCAAGCGCCGCTGGCACGGCCTGTGTACCGCCGTGGCGCCGCTGGGCGGCGACGGCGGCCTGGCCCGCTACCGGCTGCTGGTCGAGCCCTGGACGGCGCTGCTCACCCACCGCCGCAACGCGCTGGTGTTCCAGGATCTGGATCTGCGCGGCGTGCTGGAACAGCTCTTTGCCGACTACCCGCAGGCCGACTGGCGCTTCGACGTCACCCGCCAGCTTCCGGTGCGCGCGATCACCACCCAGTACCGCGAGAGCGACTGGGAGTTCGTCACCCGCCTGCTGGCCGATGCGGGGCTGGCCTGGCGCTACGAGCACGCCCAGGCGGAGGGAGAAGATGGCGCCGGCGCCGGCCACACCCTGGTGGTCTTCGACCAGCAGGCCGAGGCGCCGGAAGGGCGCGCGCTGCGCTTCCACCGGGTGGATGCGACCGAGCGCGACGACGCCATCAGCGCCTTCACCCGCCAGCGCCGGCTGGTGCCCAGCCGCAGCCAGGTGGGGAGCTGGCACAGCGAGCGGCTGGCCAGCACCACCGGCATCGCCGAGGCCGACCCGAGCGGGCTGCCGGCGCTGGAGGTGTATACCCAGCCCGGCGACGGCCGGTTCGAAGACAGCGCCCACGCCGCCGCGGAAGCCGGGCACCGCCTGGACGCCATGCGCCTGCCGCAGGAGCTGTATTCCGGCAGCGGCAGCGTGCGTGATCTTGCCGCCGGCGTTGCGTACTCGCTGGTGCAGCACAGCGTGCACGAAGGGGCCGGCTTCGTGCCGCTCAACGTGGCCCACGTGGGGGTCAACAACCTGGGCAGCGGCATCACCGCGCTGCTGGCCGCGCCGGATCTGGAGCACGGCAGCTATCGCAACCGCTTCGTGGCCATCCCTGCCGGGGTGCCGATTGCGCCGCTGCCGCGTCCGCGCCCGACCGTGCACGGCCCGCAGACCGCCCGCGTGGTCGGCCTGCCCGAAGCCGCGGTCACGCCCAACCGCGACCACCGGGTACGCATCCAGTTCGCCTGGCAGCGCGGCCCGGCGCCCAACCCCGGCGGCCTCACCGACACCGCCAGCAGCCATCCCGGCCACGCCCCCGGCGATGCCACCAGCGGCACCTGGGTGCCGGTGGCCGAGTGGCTGGCCGGCCCCAACTGGGGCAGCCACTTCCTGCCGCGCATCGGCGCCGAGGTGCTGGTCGAGTTCGCCCACGGCGACATCGACCAGCCGCGCATCACCGGCCAGCTCTACAACGGCGAAGTGGCCCCGCCGTTCGCCGGCGGCATCGACGGCGCGTCCAACCATCCCGGCACCCTGAGCGGCCTGCACACGCAGTCGCACGACGCGGGCGGCACCCAGCAGTGGGTGGTGGACGACACGCCCGGGCAGCTGCGCACGCGCCTGCACACCAGCCTGGCCGACAGCCGGCTGGAGCTGGGCTATCTCATCGACCACGGCGACACCCGCCGCGGCGGCCTGCGCGGCGAGGGCGTGGAGCTGGCCAGCGAAGGCTGGGGCAACGTCCACGCCGGCCAGGGCCTGCTGCTCTCGACCACCGCCCGGCCCGGCGCCACCTCCACCCAGCTGGACATCGGCGAGGCCGTCGCCCAGCTCAAGGGCGCCGAGCGCACCGCCGGGGGGCTGGACGACACCCTGTGCCAGCAGCAGGTCCCCGGGTTCAGCGCCAACGAGCAGCTGACCGCGCTGCGCGAGGCCATCGATCCGGAGGAACAGGGCTGCTACAGCGGCAGCGTCAACGGCCAGAGCGCGATGAAGCCGGCCGGCGGCGGGCGCGAGCCGGGCGAAGACCCGGTGGAACGCTTCGCCGACCCGAAGCTGGTGGCCGAGTCGCCGGAGTCGATCGCCCTGGCCACGCAGAAGAGCGCCGTTGCCTACGCGGGCGGCAGCCTGCACCTGACGGTGCAGCAGGACGGGCAGTTCACCGCCGGGCAGACCCTCTCCAGCGTCAGCGGCCAGCACGCGGCGCTGTACGCCCACGCCGGCCCGATCCGGGCGATCGCGGCCAACGGCCCGGTCAGCCTGCAGGCGCATACGGACAAGCTTGAACTGCTGGCCGATCAATCGGTGAGCGTCACCGCCACGGACGAGCGGATCGACGTGCTGGCGGCGGAGAAGATCGTGCTGCAGGCGGGGCAGACGAAGGTGACGCTGGAGGGTGGGAACATCACGTTCGAGTGTCCGGGGAACTTCACGGTCAAGGGGGCGCAGGGGCCGTTCAGGGGTGGGGCCCTCGATGCGCCACGAATCGCCGCGCTGCCAGATTCGGCCGTCGAACTCGAAAATTGGATCGAGATCGATCATCGGGACCCAGAAAACGAACCGTTCGCCGGACAGGCCTACAAGATCTTCTTTGCGGGCGGCCAGATCGTTTCCGGCAAGCTCGACGAGAACGGTCATGCCCGCCATGAGAACGTGCCCGACAGGGCGGAGCGTGTCGAATACGAACCCCGCACCCCGGAAAAGGATGATCCACCGGAGCCGCTGGAGAAACTGATCGCGGCGGCACAATCCCGGCTCGGCTAAAAGGAACTGGCATCGATGTGGGATGAACTGGAAAACGCGCTGGCATGGTATGCCGCTGCGCCGTCGCGCTGGCTCAACAGTGCGAAGCAGGACCTGAGCGCCGCCGCGGAATGGATCTGGGAGGTCCTGCAGGGCGACTTCAACGAGGAACAGACGACCGCCCAGGTTATTACCAATACCGCCATCTCGATGATTCCCATCGTGGACCAGATCTGCGATGTGCGCGATCTCGTTGCCAACTGCCGGAAGATTCACGAGGACACCTCCAATAAATGGGCCTGGGTGGCGCTCGTCCTCACCCTGATAGGCCTCTTCCCGACTCTGGGCTCACTGGTCAAGGGCTGCCTAAAGATCCTGTTCTCGTACGGCCGTCGGGGCGTGCTCACGGGTAGTCGTGCGGCGCTGGACTCCGACCTTTGGCGCGCCACCGAACGTTTCGTCGAAGCAGGCATCCTCAAGCTCAACGAATTCCTGGCCCGGCCGGCGGTGAGGCGGGCCATCTCCCGCCTGCGCATCGATAACATCTACGGGCACCTGGCCGGAGAGGTGCGCCGGCTCGCGGGCATGCTGACCGTTTCCCGGCTGACGTCGGTGTTCGACGAACTCATCGGCGCACTGCGCAAGTTCGTCCAGATGATCCAGCGCTGGGGAAGCACAGCGCTCGGCACCCGGGCCGGGCAACTGCTCGAATCCGTGCTGCGCGTGCGCCGGCTCGCCAACAGCAAGCTGGCCGAGGCGCTCGCCCCGGTCAGGCACTGGCTGCAGCAACTGGCCCGCCGCCTCGATATCGAGGCCGACATGCAGTACCGCGCCATCGTCAATGCGCGCAACCCGCATGCGTATGCCCGCCCGAGGGTGGACGACGAACTGGCGCAGTTCGAACGGGCGAAGCCGGAGTGGGTGGACAGGAGCAGACGCTTGGTTCACGAAGCAGTTGACGAAGCACCAAATTTGAGGGGCTGGCCAGACATCAGCGGAAATGCGCGCCAACCTCTTCGGAATACCTTCGAGACGTTTCATGGCAATATCACCGCAGTCACCTATCCGCCTGGCACTAGGCTGTATCGAGTCGTGGACCCCGGGCAGCGGTCATTCGACAACGGCGTTTTCTGGATGACCGAGGCCGAGTTCAAGCAGCTCCACAGCAAGGCTGAATGGCGGCGCAGATTCGCCGTGTGGACCAGTTGGAACGGCAATGGCGAGTACGTCACCTACACCGTGCCGCCGGGCCGCCCGTTGCGCGCCTGGGAGGGTGCCGCTGCTTCGCAACGCCTGGAAGCGGGCTCCGAATACGTCCTTGAAGGGGGCGCACGGCAGATCGTGCTGGACCCCGCCGACCTGGAAGTTGGCGGCCTCGGCTCACGTCAGGCTACCGGCTGGGGTTACAGTGATTTCGGCGAACCGGTTGGCTTGGTCGGCGTGCCCACTCTCAAGAACAACTGGTACAGCCAGTAAGCGACAACCACGTCCCGCACCAACTTGAGTACCGTCACATGCCCACGCCGCTGATCCCCCAGGAAGTTTATCTACTCGAGCGCTACAGCTCGCCCGAGTATTTTGCGCCCATGCGCGACCAGTGGGAGGCGATGGTCCAGCACGTCGAGCGGTGCCTGGAGGTGTTCATGGAACACCTTCCACCGGACTACAGGCGTCGCGGGCTGCCGGATCAGCCGGACATCGTCTGGGGTGAACGGGTGCTGCCCAATTTTCGCAGCACGCAGCAAAACCTGTACCGCGCCTACATCAATCTCAGCCACGGGGACCTCAGCGCCCTGGGTGCTGCCTGGGGAGTCACGGGCGGGCATCGCGGACAAACCGAGTACTGGGCAGGCTGGATGGACGAGCCGCACGTCACCGCCGTGATCCCGAATGCACAGGATGTTTACCATCAACTGCTAAGTGCGTCACAGCAACGGGCAAGCAATATAGCGCGCACTCATGATCGAGTTTGGAGTTCTGGAGCACTGACCAACAGATACAATCGCTCAGCTAGAGGCCCCCTTGACCCACCCGAACGCTGGCCTTTCTATCAACTCAATCCGGAGTTTAGAGTCACTGAAGGAAAAAAAGTCCCGAAAAGCGGAATCTATTTACCTGATGCCGATAAAAGCTGCCCCGCCGCTCTTGCGGAAGGAGATGATTGGCTCGACTGCAAAGTTCTACTTCGAATGGAAGAAATGCTTGATCAAGATGGCAACAAATACGGGGAAAATCCAGTAACAGAATGGCGCGCTACCGGCTGGACCCTGATCGAGCGCGTTCCCGGCGAAACCATTCCCTTCGATGCAGGCCTGGGCACGATTGAATCCAAGCCCGGACGCGTACCGGCAGGCGAGTCCTGCCCGCGCACCGGCTGGTGGCAAACCCCGGCCAAGGCCGGCTCCCGGCGCCATTTCCGGCAAGGCGAGCGGTTCCCGAAGATCGAGGACAGCGATTACGGCGACACGTTCTGGCTGTGGGCACAGGACCAGTCCGATCCCATGCTATAGCGACGGCTCCAGATCCGCTATCGATGCCACTACGGAACAAGCAGGGAGGGGATACTCCAGGCCAGCATCTTACCGGCGATGGCATACAGCCCAATTTCCATTTTTCACTGCCTCATCCACGCAGTCGGCAGCTGTGCAATGCATGGACAGGCACATGATAAAAAAATCATTCTTGGCACCCACGTCTATCGCTGCATGCTTGGCAGCGCTTGCCCTGGCCGCCCTGTTTCCCAGGCTGGTATCGACGCCCCTTGGCATGCTCGGATTGAGGCTTGATCCGGAAGGGCTTGGCGGTGTGGCGCTGGTGTTGTTCGTTCTTTCCTGCCTGTCCACAGGCATCGGCGTCGCGCTCCTTCGTGTCAAGGCAAAGCCGCTGATCGCGATCGGCGTGGCACTCGCCTGCCTGGCGTCGGGCGTTGTCTTCTGGCCGAAATCGATCTATGTCTCGAAAGAGCCCGATGGCGAAAACGGATACGTCGACTCCGGCTTCCTCGTGTACCGCCCGATCTGGCGGGGACCCTACGAACACACCGGCCCTGACGGCGGTGGGGTCGGAAACGTCGAGAGCGTCGAGAAGTCCGGCAGCGCGTGGTTCGGCGAAACGACGATCTACACCCGGGCCGACGCTTCCGACCGTGGAGGATATGGACTCGAAGACGTCCCGACCCTCCCGCGGGTGGGCTGGACCGAAGACGATGTACGGGAGATCAGGCGCCGGGCAGATGCGTACCGCTGCCTGCACCGCCATGAAAGGACCATCGGCCCCCTGGTAATCCCCCCGCTTTTAGCGGACACCAAAAGTGGAGCTATGCGGCACGAGCCAGTTTCTGCATTGGCGTGATGCCGCCGAGTGCCATGTTCGGGCGCTCGTGATTGTACGACCATAGCCAGCGCGTGGCCTTGTCCTGCACCTGTTC